>JBFHEP010000091.1:0-13365 GCA_041584095.1 Acidimicrobiales bacterium
AGCCGCTCCTCGAACTCGCCGCGGAACTTGGCCCCGGCCAGCATGGCCGAGATGTCGAGCGCGATGACGCGGCGGTTGCGCAGCGACTCGGGCACGTCGCCCTCGACCACCCGCTGGGCCAGTCCTTCCACGATGGCCGTCTTCCCAACACCGGGTTCGCCGATGAGCACCGGGTTGTTCTTGGTCCGACGGCTCAGTACCTGGATGACTCGGCGGATCTCGTCGTCGCGGCCGATGACCGGATCGAGCTTGCCGCTGCGGGCGGCCTCGGTCAGATCACGGCCGTACTTCTCCAACGCCTGGAATTGGTCCTCGGGATTCTGGCTGGTGACCCGATGCGAACCCCGCACCTCCTGAAGGGCGGCCAGCAGCTCATCTCGGCGCAGGTCGATGCGAGCGGCGGTGGCGCCGCCCATGTCGGGGTTGGCCAGGGCCAACAGCAGATGCTCGGTGGAGACGAAATCGTCACCCAGATCGGCCCGAACCGAATCGGCTTCGGCCAGCACCCGGTTGGTCTGGCGCGACAAACGGGGTTCGGTGCCGTAGGCCTTCGGCAGCTTGGCCAACGCCTCCTCGGTCTCGCTTCGAAGCGCTGCGACCGGCCGTTCGACCTTGGTCAGCAGCGGTAGCACGACGCCCTCAGCCTGTCCGAGCAGTGCCGAGAGGAGATGATCGGGGGTGACTTCCGGGTTCGATGCGGCGCCCGCCCGTTCAATGGCGGCGGCGACCGCTTCGTTGGTCTTGATGGTCCACTTTTTCGGGTCAACTGCCATAGTGGCCCAATTTTAACGGGCCCGATCAAAGTTGACAATACTGCTATCAAGTTTTCTAAGTCGTTTCGGCGGGCAGCAGTATACGAATCGTTTGAACCTCGCCTGACGGATTGGCACGTCGACGTCTACGCTGAACCCCATGGCTCGACTCGGCCCTCAACACAGATCGAACGGCCCGACGTCGACCATCACAGGCCTCCTCGACGAACTCACGCCCGCCTCGTCAGGCGACCTTCCAGGACCGGCCCCCCACTCGGCGGCCGTCGACACCGACGATCGCCTCCCTCGAGCCGCCGGCCCGCCCCCGCCGACCTGGGTCGAGCGAATGCTGGTGCTCGTCACGATCTTCATCCTCATTCATGAACTCCCAACGGACTGGTTCCGCACTCGTGACGCGTTCCTGGCCGAGCAGGGCAACCCGCAACTCGTCGTGCTGCAAGTGGGCCTCATGATGCTCGGTGTCGCCCGGGTCGCCGGGTGGTTCAACTGGGTCATTCGCGCCATCCAACTGGACGTCACCCTCATGGCGCTGGCCGGTCTTGCCCTCTGCTCCACCCTGTGGTCGGCTGATCCGCCGCAGACGCTCAAGGAGGCCGTGATCCTGTTCTCGGTCACCGCCTACGGCACCTACCTCGTCCTGCGCTTCCCACTTGCCGAGATACTGGAACTCCTGGCGCGCGTGTTCGCGGTGAGCGGCCTCCTCAACCTCGGCTTCATCATCGCATTTCCTCAGTACGGCATCGGCGCAAACGAGTTGTGGGACGGCGTCTTCTTCCAGAAGAACTCGCTCGGTTTCACCGCCCTCATCGCCATTCCGGTTCTCATCGTTGTCGGCCGGTCGGGACCGGCGTGGCGGCACCTCTACTACCTCTGTGTTCCGGTCTGGTTCACGCTGCTGATCGGATCCCAGTCGAAGACGATGCTGGTGGCAACGCTCGGGTCGTGCGCGTTGCTATTCGTGTATCGGACCTTCCGGAGCCGGCGGACGCTGCGAGGAGCCTTTCTGCTTGCCGTCGTCGCGCTGTCGGTGCTGACGGTCGCCGTGGCCACGGCCAACATCGAGCTGTTGGCGGATTGGCTCGACAAGGACATCACCCTGACCGGCCGCGTGCCGCTGTGGCAGGGACTCATCCCGATCATCGCCGAGCAACCCTATCTCGGCTACGGCTACAAGGCCGCGTTCGGCGGCTATTTCAGCCCCGTGCACGAGGTGTGGGTGTCCGAAGGCTGGGAACCGAGCCATGCGCACAACGGCGTCCTCCAGACCTGGCTCACCCTCGGCCTCGTCGGCGTGATCATCTTCCTGTTCGGGTATGTTCGGGCCACGGCCCGGGCCCTCACCATGGTGGCCAGCTCGGCGGGCGCCATCATGCTCTGGCCGCTGGTCTACCTCTCCTCGGCGCTCTCCATCTCCATCACCGAGTCCGGGGTCATGAACTCCCGCGAGGGCTGGCTGCTGTACGTGGTCGCCGTGGTCAGCGCCGGACTGCATGTTCGGCGCATGCACGACGGGCCGGTACCACCAACCCTGTCCGGCCCCGTCGACATGACCCAGAACCTGCGAATCCGTCGGCCCGCCGGTCGCTGAGCGGGCGCCGGCGTCAGTCGGGTGACTCGGCGTACGCCCCGACCGTGGGATCGGACAACCGACGGTCGACGCCGTTGCGATCCCAGTTGATGCGGGGCCGGAAGTCGACGGCCATGCCGACAGCCGGACTCGGGCCGGTCGGCCGGAAGTCGGCCACGGTCTCATCGATCGACGGGTTGACCAGCAGGGGATCACCCGCGATCACGACATCCTCGGCCGACGTCTGACCGGGACTCCCGGTATCGACCACCAGGTTCCCGATGGACGACACCTCTTGCGCATCGGAGACCCTGATTCCGTTGGAGTCCTCCCGGGGCCAGACGAGGTTGTTGCCGAACCGGACGTCCTTCGCCTTGGCGGCCGAGAGCTCCGTCGGGCCACCGAACAGCTCCGCCGTGCGGCCGTTGCGGTAGACGGTGTTGTGGATCACGTCGACCCGGTCGGTCTCGAAGACCATGATCCCACGGCCGCCGTTGTCGAACACTACGTTGTTGGCCACCAGCACCCGACCGTCGTAGTTCGTCTCCCGACCCTGGTCGATGATGATGCCGTTGCCGTCGGTGATCACCTCATAGTCGAACCAGACCGAAGTCACCTTGTTCTCGTTGCGGTAGACCCTGTTCCCGATCACCCGATCGTGGTAGCCGTCGGGATCCGGAGGCTCGCCGTTCGACACCGAGTGCCACAGCGAGATACCGCTGCCCTGGGAGTGGTTCCAGAATGCGTTCTCATAGATCTCGTTGCCGACGATGATGAGGTTGGAGCTCTCCACCGTCGAGATGCCGTTCAGCGGCATGCCGGAGATCTCGTTGCCGGCGACCCGCACGTGATGTGAGTTGCGGATCAGAATGCCGTTGCCCCAGGGATTGTTCTCGGTGTCGTATCCCTCGCCCCTCACGGTCAGGCCAACGACCTCGACGTAGTCGGCCTGGATCTCGAGCCCGTTGCCATTCGAGGCGATGATGACCGGCCGGTGATCCGGCGCCGCCTCGATTCGCACCGGGGCGTCTGCCGTGCCGCCGCGGCGGGCGACGTAGTGGGCGTTTCGGGGTTCGACCAGCTCGCGGTAGACGCCGTCCATCACGTAGATCGTCTCGCCCGGCTCCACCCGATCCAGAGCCGTCTGCAACGAGGCCAGCGCCGATTCGAATCCGGTCCCGTCGGCACCATCGTCGCCGGATTCGGCACTGACGAACAGGGCATTTGGATTCAGCGTCGTCGGGGGCGACTCGACGGCCGTGGACGACAGCGACGTCGGCGTGGGCGTCGATTCGTCGATACGCAACGCCGGTTCCGGCATCAACACCTCGTCGGCCAACGTCCCGCCCGTCAGCAACGGCCCGTCGGCCGGTGTGCTCAACAACCCGAGCGCGGCCATGACCACCAGGACACCGGCCAGGAGGGCGAGGAGCATACGAGGCGGAATGGATGGGCCTGTGGGCTCCGACGACGAGCCTGGTTCGGGGTCGACGTCGGCGTGCCCGTTGTGCACCTGGACTCGGTCTTCAGCGGCGACCTCCTCGTCCGCTTCGACGCCGACGTACCGCCCAGCGCGAACGCCGATGTCGGCGGCCGAGTGCCACCCCTCCCCGGCGCTGCGCGGCGGCTGGGTGTCGACCGGGTCGGGGCCCGGCGGGCGAGTACCGGGTTTGGGCATCGCACTCAGGCTAGCCATCCACAGCCGGCCCGAAACCCGGCCGATCGACCCAATCAGGTTTAGAGTTGGTAAAGGATGTCGTTCGGTGTCGACTTTCGGCGCTGATTGGGCCGGTTTCGTGCCCACTCGAGGTGTAGACTCGTCCGCCGTGGGCATTCAGAGGTTGACGTTGTCAACGATCAGTGGGCTGACACTCGCGGCAACGATGTTGTACGTCGGCGACGACTGCGTCACCTGCGACCAGGAGATCGCCACAACCGCCGGCAGCACAACCACCGTCGACCCGGCCGGCCCCTCCATCGACGAGTCCGAGACCGAACTACGCATCGACGTCGGCACCGATCTCGATCTTCAGGGCTTCTCCGCCGTCGGGTCCCCGACCTCGGCGATCTCCGACACCACATCGAGCACCGAGACCGACGGCGACACCACATCGAGCACCGAGACCGACGGCGACACCACATCGAGCACCGAGACCGACGGCGACACCACATCGAGCACCGAGGCCGACGGCAAGACGACATCGAGCACCGCCAACGACGACGCCGGAACAACGACCGGTGAGGGCGGCGGCAACAGTGACGGCGAGTCGACCACGACGACACCGGCCACCACCTCGTCGACCGCGGCCGCTGCCGCTCCTCCTCCGGTGGGCAGCAACGTGCCGGTCACCGGCTCCAAGATCTATGTCGACCCCCGAGGAGGGAATGCCGCCAACGACGGCACGTCGGAGACCAAGGCGCTCAAGTCACTGCAGAATGCGTTGCGCCGGGTGCAGCCCGGACAAACCGTCTACCTGATGAGCGGCGAGTACCGGGAGACGAAAATCCCCGGCTCTCTTCACTTCTTCATCAAGAACAGCGGCCGGGCCGACAGCTGGATTCGTATCACCAACGCCCCCGGCCACAATCCGGTCATCGTGGCCAACAGCGGCACGGGTCTGCTGATCGAGGCCAACTACATCGAGGTCTCCGGTCTCACCGTGCGCGGCGAAGGCTTCAGCAGCGGCGATTGGGGCGTGGGAATCTCGATCGGTGGGAGCCACCACGTTCGGGTCCTCAACAGCCGGATCTCCGGAATGCCGGTCTCGGGCATCGGCGCCAACGAGAGTTCGAACGTCCACCTCATCAACAACGTCGTCTACGAGAACTCGTTCTGGAGCCCCAACAACGGCAGCGGCATCTCCTTCTTCCACCAACGTAATCACGGCCAGGGCGCCGACTACGGCCAGTATCACGATGTGGTCATCGGGAACCGGGTGTTCCGCAACGAGAACAAGGTCAACTCGAAGTTCCAGGCGGCGAAGGGCAAACAGATCAAGACCGACGGCAACGGCATCATCATCGACTCCAACAAGACGAGCGGATACAGCGGGCGTACGCTCATCGCCAACAACCTCGCCTACGACAACGGCGGCCGGGGCATCATCTCCTATGACTCCAACCGAGTCGACATTCTGTTCAACACGACATACCACAACCTTCGCACCGAGAATCTCATCAACGGCGGCTCCGAGCTGGTTGCGTTCAAAGTCGGCGACACCAAGGTCGAGCACAACATCGCCTGGGCTCGCTCCGGCAAGCGGGCGTTCTTCTTCGACCAGCACTCGAACTCCGCCAGCAAGGGCAACGTCTTCGTCACCGACCAGTCGGACAGCGATGCGGGCGGCTCCGACACGGTGTTGACCGGCAACCCCGGACTTCGGAGCCCGTCCACCAACGGCGGGTCAGCCGACTTCCGACCGTTGCCCGGCGGTGGGTTGATCGGCAAGGCCGCCTACACCGGCACCGTGCCCCGTGACATCGTCGGCACGTCGCGCGGTGGAGGGGTTGAACCCGGCGCATTCGAAGCCGAGGCCTCCTCCGGCCGCTGACCGCCGACCCGTCTCGGCGCGACGCTAGAGGTCGGCCACCGTGGCCTCGACCAACCAGTCGACCACGGCTTTCAGGGCTTTTTCGTGACCCAAGCCGTCCTCGAGGGCGGCGTAATAGACGGCCCGCTGTTGGTCGGAGCTGGTGCCTCGCTGGAGAATCGTCCGACTGTGGAGGAGCTCGTCGACGCAGTCGAAGATCTCGGCTTCCGGCATCACCATCTCGATGAGCTCCTCGAGAAGCTCCGAGTAGGCGACGTTGGCACCGATGCCGAAGTCGATGAGTCCTTCATCGGCCCCGTATCGCTGGGCCCGCCACCGGTTCTCGTCGATCAGCATGTTGGCGTAGGCCCGCCACCGCTGATTCGATCGGCGGAGACGTTGCAGCATGCCGACCAGGCAGAGATAGAGGGTGGCGACCGCCATGCCGTCGTTGAGATATGTGCAGACGTCGGCCACCCGCATCTCGAGTGTGGGGAACTTGTCATGGGGTCGGATGTCCCACCAGATCTTCGACGAGTCCTCGATCGCGCCGGCGTCGGTGAGAGCGGACAGGTGCCGTTCGTATTCGCTCCAGGAGTCGAAACGCTCCGGCAGGCCCGTGCGGGGCAACTCGTCGAAGATCGACAACCGGTAGCACTTCAGGCCCGTGTCGTGCCCCTCCCAGAACGGCGAGGAGGTCGACAGCACGAGCAGGTGGGGTAGGAAGTAGGAAAGCTGACCGAGCATGTCGATGCGATGCTCCCGATCCTTGACCCCGACGTGCACGTGCATCCCGCAGATGACCATACGCCGGGCCACCTCCTGTAGATCATGGGCCAGGGTGGAGTACCGTTCGGCGTCGGTGTGTTTGAGCTTCCTGGCGATGGCCGTCGGATGGGTCGAGGAGGCGATGAACGCAAGACCCTGGGCCGCGGCCGCCTCGCCGACCGCTGTCCGCAACTGGCGGAGACAGTCCTTGAGCTGAGGGATCGACGTGCAGACCCCGGTGCCCACCTCGACCTGCGCCCGCAGGAACTCGGGCGTGGCGAACCCCACCTCGGTGCCGATGCAGCGCTTCACCGAGTCGATCACGGCGGCTTGGACTCCGGTTTCGGAGACGAGTTCCCCGGTGTCGGGATCGACGAGCAGATACTCCTCCTCGACGCCGATGGTGAACGATGCGTAATCCTCGCTCATGATTGCCGACCTGTTCGATGCCGCGCACATGACGTCAGATTAGGGTGCGAGGCCGGTCGTCGCCCAGTCCAGGTCGGCCCGGGACCGAAATGACCAAAATCTTCGGCAAAGGTTTTTCTCGACCCTTAGTTCCCCATCCTTGTCGATGCGGCGAACTCATGGTTAGGTCGAACGTCACAAGCGGCCGCCGCCCTTGACGGTCGCCAGGAGGAGGATCCACCAATGTCCAAAGATTGGATGCGGCTGCTCGCCGCGCTGTTCGCGCTCGGATTTCTGATGGCAGCTTGTGGCGACGATGAGCCGGCCGGCGACGCAACGACCGAAACCGAGGACACGACAGCGTCGGATGACGCTGTGGATGAGTCGACCGACGACACCGCGGCTTCCGACGACGAGACATCCGACGACACCGCCGAGGAGCCGACCGAGGCCGCCGGCGCATTCACACCCGAGACGCCCGAGTGTGTGGCTCCGGCCGATGCCGGAGGGGGCTGGGACTTCACGTGTCGCTCGATCGGTCAGCTGTTCGAGGATCTCGGCCTCACCAAGAACGTCGTCGTGACCAACCAGCCCGGAGGAGGCGGTGGCGTCGCCTTCTCGGATATCGCGGCCAACCGCAACGACAGCGACGACCTGGTGATCGCCGCATCGCCGGCCACCGCAATACGCTTCGCTCAGAACCAGTACGGGGGCCTCGAGGCTGACCAGTTCCGCTGGATCGGGGCTATTGGAGCCGACTTCGGCGTTGTCGCCGTGCCGGCCGACAGTGAGTTCGAAACCTTTGAACAGCTGGTGGAGGCAGTACAGGCGGATCCGGCGTCGGTCGTCTTCGGCGGCGGTTCACCGGTCGGCGGTCAGGATCACTTCAAGGTGCTTCTGCTGAGCCAGGAGCTCGGGATCGACCCGGCCGCAGTGCCGTGGGTTGCCTACGACGGTGGCGGCGAAGCGCAGAGCGCGATGCTCGGCGGCGAGATCGAGGTCGCCACCCTCGACGTGTCCGAGACCATCGGCAACGAGGATCTCCGGATCCTCGCGGTCATGGCGGAGGAACGAGTACCGGGTATGCCCGACGTGCCGACCACCGTCGAGCTCGGCTACGAAACAATCTTCCCGATCTGGCGGGGCCTGCTCGCCCCCGGTGGTATGTCCGACGAGGCCTACGACTACTGGGTCGACGCCATCGGCCAGGTCGAGGCCTCCCCGGAGTGGGAGGCCGCCCGAGACGAGAACGGCCTGAGCCCGCTTCGCTTGATCGGCGATGAGTTCCAGAGCTTCGCGCTCGACGCCGTGGCCGACTTCCGGAGTCTGTCGGAGCCGTTCGGCCTCGTCGCCGAGTAGCCGACGCGGAGAACAGGGGCCGACACGATGGCGTCGTCGACCAGCGGGGTATCCGAAGCCGATCGATCGGCGGTCGACGGAGACGGCGGGAACCAAGGTGTGTGGAGTGATCGTGTACTGGGGGCGGTATGCCTGCTGGGAGCAATCTGGTACACGATCACATCCCGCACCTACGAAGGAACGGGATTCGGCTCCGGTCCGGTGGGACCGAAGACCCTCCCGACCGGGATCGGGATCCTGTTCGGGCTCTTGAGCCTCTACTTGATCATCAAGCCGGATCCCAGCCCGACCTGGCCGACCCGCCGAGCGGGATGGCAGATTGTTCTGGTCGTCGCGGCGTCCTACGTGTACGGCCAGATCATCCAGCCGCTCGGCTTCATCCTCTCCAGCGCGCTCATGACGGTCATCATCGGGATCCTCTTCCGAGCGCCCCTCGCCAAACTGGTCCCGATGAGTCTGTTGTTCCCGGTGGTGCTGGCATTCGTCTTCAACAACTGGCTCAGCCTCCGGCTGCCGGCCGGACTGTGGGGCGGATTCTGACGTGTTCGCCTTCAACATCATCGACGGCTTCCAGGCCGCCCTCACCCCGGGCAACCTGGCGTTGGCGCTGATCGGTTGCCTGCTCGGGACGCTGATCGGCGTCCTCCCCGGCATCGGGCCGATAACCGGTGTCGCCATCTTGTTCCCGATCACCCTCACCCTCGGCCTGGAGGATGCCTCGACCCTTATTCTGCTGGCCAGCGTGTACTACGGCAGTCAGTACGGCGGCTCGACGACCAGCATCCTGCTCAACGTTCCCGGGGAGGCGTCATCTGTTGTCACCACACTCGACGGCTACCAGATGGCGAGACAGGGAAGGGCCGGTCAGGCGCTGGCGATCGCCGCCATCGGATCGTTCATCGCCGGAACCGCGGCGGTTGCGGGGCTGATGCTGTTCGGCCCTCCCCTATCGGCAGTGACCACCGAGTTCCAGTCGCCCGAGAAATTCATGGTCGTCGTCCTGGCTTTCTGCACGGTGTCGAGCCTCGCCGGCGCCAACATCGCCAAAGGTCTCCTGGCGGTCACCTTCGGCATCATGCTGGCCACCGTCGGCACCGACCTGCAGACCGGGGTCAACCGGTTCACCTTCGGCCAACTGAAGCTCCAGGAAGGGATGGACTTCGTCATCATCGCCATCGGGCTCTTCGCCGTGAGCGAGGTCTTGACTCTTCTGGAGGACGCCATCAAAGGCGAATCGGTGGTCTTCCAGAAGGCGGAACGGATCTGGGTCACCTTCAGAGAGTTCGTCCAGTCGCTCGGCGCCATCGTCCGCGGAAGCATCATCGGATTCTTCGTCGGGCTCCTGCCCGGCACCGGGGCGTCGGTCGCCGGGTTCATGTCCTACGGTCTGGAAAAGCGGATGTCGGACCGGGACGGCACGTTCGGCTTCGGCGACATTCGGGGCGTCGCTGCGCCCGAATCGGCCAACAACGCCGCCGCAGGGGGATCGCTTGTCCCCCTACTGACGCTCGGCATTCCCGGCTCCGGCACCACTGCCGTCCTGTTGGGCATCCTGATCTCGATGGGCATCCGTCCCGGCTCCGGCAACGTGTTCGCCGAAACTCCCGAGCTGATCTGGACGCTGATCGCCTCGATGTACCTCGGCAACCTGGTGCTGTTGCTGATGAACTTTCCGCTGGTCAAACTCTTCGTCAAGATTCTCGAGATTCCGGTTTGGTTCCTGATGCCGATGATCCTCGTGATCTCCTACATCGGCGTCTACTCGGTCAACAACTCGAGTCTCGACATCACGATCATGACCATCTTCGGCGTTATCGGCTTCCTGTGTCGACGCCTCCAGATCCCCCTGGCGCCCATCCTCATGGGTTTGATCCTCGGCGACGATCTGGAAGTCAACTTCCGGCGATCCCTGGTCGCCAGCCAGGGTGACTACACAACGTTCGTGTCTGGTGTCTTGAACATCGTGTTGCTGATCATGGCGGTGGCCGTCCTGTTTCTCCCACAGATCCTCAGCCTCGTACGTGGTGGCAACGTCAAGGACGAGTTCGCGGACGCCTCGGCCGAGGTGTAGGTCGACGTTCGGTGCGCGACCGAGTTCCTCGCCCTCGCCATGGCACGCAACAGGCTCGCTCTGCCAAGATCGAGGATGTGACGTCCATCCCGTTTCACCGTCGACTGGTGACCCAGGCCATGGTGCTTCAGTTGGCGGTCATCGCCTTCGTCCTGATGATCGTATCGCTGGCGGTCAGCCGATTTGAGCAGGCGGCGCTCGAGGAGCAGTACGGGCTCCGGGCACAGGCTGTCGCCGAATCGGTTGCCGAAATCACCGAAGTACGCCGCTTGGTGGCCGGCGACCACATCTCGCCGAAGATGCAGGCCACCGCTGAATCGATTCGGCTTCGAACCGGGGTCGACTTCGTCGTCATCACCGACGTCGACGGGATCCGCCACTCGCATCCCAACCCGGAGCGCATCGGAGCCCGGGTCTCGACGGATCCGGGCCGAGCGCTGGCCGGGATCTCCGACTGGTACGTGGAGACCGGCACGCTCGGTCCGTCGGTTCGAGGCAAGGTACCGATTTGGGATGAGACCGGAGAGGATGTGGTCGGAATCGTTTCCGTCGGCGTCCTCACGGGGGAGGTGTCCGACTCGCTCCGCGAGCTTCGGTCCGGTTTGCTGGCCGCTGCTGGTCTGGCTTTCGGGGCCGGTGCCATCGCCGCCTACTTCGGCGCGCGCCGGATCCGACGGCAGACGCTGGGTCTCGAACCACCGGAGATAGCCGCACTCTATGAACATCGCGACGGTTTGCTGCGGGCCCTGCACGAGGGGGTGCTGTCGCTCGACGACGACGGTGTCGTGGTGCTGGCCAATTCGGTCGCCACCACCATGTTGCGGATCGACACAGCCGATCTCGGCACCAGGCTCGAAAACCGACCGGACCTGGCGCCTCTGCTCGCACTCGGCGAGATTCCCACCTACCAGGTGGATGTGCCGTTGGACATAGCGGGCCAGATGCTCCTGGTGACGATCGCTCCGCTGACCATTCGGGGTCGCCATCGCGGTGCCGTCTATACCTTCCGAGACAGAACCGAGCTGCAGGGTCTGGTCAGCGAGCTGGAGTCGGCCCAAGGTCTCATCGACGCCCTGAGGGCGCAGGCCCACGAACACTCCAACAAGCTGCATACAATTTCAGGCCTCATCGAACTCGGGCGGCTCGAGGATGTGCTGGACATCGTGGACGATCACTCCATGGCCGAACGCGCCATCGGCGACCTGTATAATGCCGGCTCCGGCAGCGACGCCCTCATCGTCGCCGCCCTATTGGCCAAAGCCGCTGTGGCCGGTGAACGTAACGTGCTGTTGAGAACCCACATCGGCGAACTCGGTCATACCGAAGTTCGGGTCTCGCGCGACATCGTCACAATCGTCGGCAACCTCATCGACAACGCCGTCGACCATCTGACCGAGGGAAGGGTGGGCGGCGGGGAGATCGAGATCGGCGTCTGGTCCGAGGATGGGACCGTACGCATCGACGTCTCCGATTCGGGCGATGGGATCGATCCTGAGGTGCTCGACCAGATTTTCGAATCCGGCTATACCACCAAGGATCGGCGGAGCCACGAAGGCCTCGGGCTCGTGCTCGTCAAAGATTTGGTCGACCGCTACAACGGAACAATCACTGTCGACTCCGAGGCTGGGTCCGGCACGCTGTTTTCCGTGACCCTCGATCTCGAGTCAGCACGTTATCGGAGCCGGTCAACACCGCCGTGGTTGGATCAAGCACGAGCTGCGGTCGAAGTCGACGGTGACGACGAGGTGAAGGAGGCCGCCGGTGTCAACCGCTGAGACGGCGACGAAGGTCGGCGACATCCGAGTCGTGATTGTCGACGACGATTTTCGGGTGGCCGCCATTCACCAGGGTTTCGTCGAGGAGATCGACGGGTTCGTCGTGGTCGGAACCTCTCAGACGGGAGCAGCGGCGTTGGAAATGTGCGCTGACCTCCAACCCGACCTTGTACTGCTCGACATCTACCTGCCCGACGGCTTGGGCACCGACGTCATCGCACGTCTTCGCAGCGACCAGTCGATCGACTGCTTCGTGCTCACCGCCGCAAGAGACATCGCCACGGTAAAACGCTGCCTTGACCTGGGTGCGCTTCACTATCTCATCAAACCGTTCCCCCGCTCCGAGCTGGTCACCCGGCTCGAGGAGTATCGGAGGTGGCGGACATCGCTCGATCACAC
Organism: Acidimicrobiales bacterium; assembly: GCA_041584095.1. Classification (GTDB taxonomy): domain Bacteria; phylum Actinomycetota; class Acidimicrobiia; order Acidimicrobiales; family SZUA-35; genus JAHELU01. Next base: position 12,651 of record JBFHEP010000091.1, read on the forward strand.
CGGCGATCTTGCCCAGACCGACGTCGACCAGATCTTCCATGGCGTCGGCCAGCCAACCGGCCGCCTTCCCAAGGGCCTGTCCCCGGAGACGCTGGAGCTGGTGACCAGAGCCTTGGCGGACGCCGACGATCCGTTGACCGCCGACGACGTCGCCCAGGTGACCGGCATCAGCAGGGTCAGTGTGCGCCGCTACCTTCGGCACCTGACCGACAAGGGGCAGGCGGTTCTCAGCCAGGACTACGGCACTCCGGGGCGACCTAGGCACCGCTTCGCCCTGGTGTCGCGCTGACCGTCGAGCCTTTCTGGTGAACGCCGAAGCCCACTCGACACAATCGAATTGCTAGGAGCGACGACGGCGCTGATAGAGCGTGACGCTCTGCTTCACCGGCACGAGATCACGACGGTACTGACGATGGGTGTCGGCCACGGCCTCGTCGGCCGCCGCTCTCAACTGATCGATCTTGTCGTTGAGCGCTGCGACCTCGGACTCGAGTTCCAGGACCCGCTTCACTCCGGCCAGATTCAGGCCTTGCTCGGTCAACTCCTGGATACGTTGCAGGTCGGCGATGTCCTGATCGCTGTAGCGGCGGCTGCCCCCACCGGTTCGCGCCGGCTCCAGAAGACCCTTCCGTTCGTAGATTCGCAGCGTCTGGGGGTGGCATCCCGCCAACTCGGCGGCAACAGAGATGACGTACACGGCTCGGGTGGAGAACTC
>JBFHEP010000092.1:0-13212 GCA_041584095.1 Acidimicrobiales bacterium
CCAGATCGGCGTTCTCCGAGGACTGGGCGTCCCACCCGTTGGTGTTGTCGAGCGTGAGCAACCAGCCCTGGTTGGCGTCGCCGTCGACCCAGGCCTGGACCGCCGCCTCCAGACCGGTGACGGTGATGGGGGTGTTGGTGAGGTCGAGGCCCCCGGTATGGACGGCGTCGGGCACCGAGTTGGCCTCCACGTTGTCGGTCGAGATGCCCGACACCAGGCTGTCCCACGTGTCGGTTTCGACCCACGACCGCAGAACCCGATACAGCGACAGCGATGCGTCGGCTCCCGACGAGCCGGCCGCCTCGAAGGTCAGATCGGCGGAGATGATGGTGGCACCGACCGGGATCTGATCGACCCCGGGGCCAATGATCCCGTCGAATCGGATGAGGCCGTGCTGGAGAGGCGAGTCGTCGATCTGCAGGAGAACATCGGCGCTGTTGTCCTGGCTGGGGACGTTGCTGGAAATCCAGGTGTCGACGGTGCCGGTGTAGCCGTTGTTGTCCTGCTGAAACGTGACCATGGTCGACGTCGCAGCGCCGACCGTGACGGCCGCCGAGAACTCCGAGGTCGACCCGTACCCACTGACCGCCCCGGAGTCGATGGCGGTTGCGGTGGCGGTGATGACATCGCCGGCCGAACCGGCGAAGTCGTGGGTCAGCCCGGTTCCCGCAGAGACGGTCACGGCCGACACGAACTGCTCACCCTCGCCGTTTCCGGAGCCGTCGGCACCGGAGGGATTGGCGAAGAACTCGACCCGGTAGCCGTCGGTGTTGGCCGGCACGTCGAGGTCGAACGTGACGGTCACCGTGCCTCCCGACTCCTCGGCCGACGAGACCACCGGAAAGTTGAGCAGGTCGTTGGAGCCGGTGTCACCGTCGCCGGCGTCGTTGGCAGTGACGGTATTGTTGGCGAGGTCGATACCGAGGCCGGGGTCGTCGTTGCTGTGGATGCTGTTGCCGAGGATCGAGTTGCCGGTTCCCGCCGTCGACATCAGCCGCACACCGTCACCCTTGTTGTGGGCGATGGTGTTGCCGCCGCCGACGCCTCCGATCAGGTTGTTGGCAGCTCCGCCGGCCAGCGTGATTCCAGCGCCGTCGTTGAACAGGGCGGCGGTTCCGCCTGCATCGGTTCCGATGAGGTTACCCTGCACCGTGTTGCCGGAACTGAGCATGTAGACCCCGGCCGATGTTGCGGTGTTGGTGGTGTTGTTGCCCGAGATGAGGTTGCCCGCTCCTGGTGCGGTTCCACCGATGATGTTGGATCCCGCCGTGCCATCGAGGTAGATGCCCGGGTCCTGGTTCGGCACGGCGGCCGTGCCGGTGGCATTGGTGCCGATGTGGTTGCCGATGATGGTGTTGTTCGTGGCCCCGGTGCGCATGGCGATGCCGAACTGGGTGCTGCCGGAGATCACGTTGCGGTCGGCGGCCGTCGTGCCGCCGATGACATTGCCGTTTGTCTTGACGGAGATCCCGGCCACCGGGAAGAGGTCCATGACACCGTTGGGCCGGGCCAGTGTTCCGGTCACGTCGGTGCCGATGTAGTTCCCGACGATGGTGTTGTTGCCGTTGACGTCGATCTGGATGCCGTCCTCGCCGAAGTTCTGGATCACGAACCCACGGATCGTCGAGCTTCCGGCGTTGAGGCTCAAGCCGTTGGGATCTCCGGATAGGGGAACGGAGGTGCCATCGAGCACGATGACCGGGCGACCCTCGACGGCGTGTTGCGGTTGCGTGGCGGCGTCGATGACCACCGGTGAGGTGATGTCGGGCAGGACCGTTGTCGGCTGGATCCGGAACGCCACCGGCGATGCCTGGTACCCCGACTCCGTGGTGGGGATGTTGAAGCTGATCTCGTTGATGCCCCCCGATGCGTTGGCCTCCTGGATGGCGGCCCGCAGGGTGCACTGTTGCGCACCCTGGGAGTTCAGGGCGCCGGTGCTGCAAATTCCATTGCCGACATTGTTGTCGGAGGCGTCACCGGTCGAGTTGACGGTGACCTCAGCCGGCCGAAGGGCGACGAGGTGACCGATGTTGCCGACACCGGCGCCGAACGTGGCCGTCCGTGTCCCGGTGCTCCCGGCGGCGCCCAGTTGCTGGCCCGCCCCCATTGCGACGGCCTTACTCGCAGGGGGGCCACCGCCTCCGCTGCTGGCCTCCCATCGTTTGGTCATGCCGGCAGGAGACGCCACCGGGCCTGGATTGCGGGCGGCGAAGAAGCCGATCAACGTTGCCCCGGGAACGGTCGTGGTGATCGACGGGGCGGTGATGTTGGTGCCGGTGTTCGCCTGGCCGGCGAACGCATCAATCGGATTCGTCGTGTCGACGTCGGAATAGGCTCCGATGGCGCCGGCAGCCTTGCCGGTGCCGCCGATTGTCAAGGTGAACGCATAGGTTGCCGGCTCGCTTGCAGTCGCGACACGCCAGTAGAGACCCTGCACGAGGTCGTCCGTGGGATGGTCCAACACCGCGATCGTGGTCCAGCCCGCACCTGGTGTGATCGACGACGGATCGGGTCCGTTGAGGACCACCTGGGCTACGAGCAGATCACCGGCCGTTGTCCCGGCCGGAACCGGCACATTGATGCTCGCCCCGGATCCGTACGTCCCACCCGCGATGCTGCTGCTACGAAACGTCGGATCGATCACCAGCGGCAGCGCCGGATCGTAGCTTTCGACCTCGAACCCGACGGTGCCGTCGGATCGAAGAAGATAACGGCTGACCACTTCGATGCGACCGTCGGCTGTGTCCTGATACGTCACGGGCGCCGTCGACAACAGGCCGGTATCACCCAGGACGGCGTTGCCGTCGCCGTCGACCCAGACGCCAACGGGGGTCCCGAAGTCGAGGCTGATGTTGTCAGGACGGGCGCCGGGGGGAAGGACGAATGAGTACTCGAGCTCGCTGCCATCGGACGTCCAGACCAGGTCGACACCCCCCAGCACATCGTCGAACCACACGTCGCTGACCCCGGGCTCGGCTGGATCGCCGCGTCGCGAGGCGGCGACGAGACGACCGCGCTTGCCTGCAGCGGCTCCGGCCACTCTGACGACGACCTCGACACCATCGTTCGTGACGAGGGTGACCCCGTCTGCACGCACGACGGCGTCGTAGACGCGGTTGGAGACGGCGAACGCCCGATCGGCCGGGCCGGTCGGCACGAAGGTGGACGCGCTATCGGCCGGCGAGCCGGAAGTCGTCGGATCCAGTTCCCCAGCCTCGGTATTGACGAGCAGAAAGGCGATGTCGGCCGGTCCGAACGAGGCGTCGATCGCCCGGTCGGCGTCACCAACCGGATCGACGACACCGTCCGTTGATCCCGGCTCGAAGCCGAGGTCCGCTCCGGTGGTGGCATCGAAGCGCCGAATGGTGCCGCTCCAGTGATCGGCGACCCACAATGCGCCGTCAGGGCCGATGGATACGGCAGTCGGGGTGACCATCCCGTCAGAGACGAACGGTTCGACGACCGCATCGGTGTCGGGTAGTCCGGAGCGCTCGACAGGAAGCGTCACCACATCGACCCGGCCGCCGTCGGCCATGGCGACGAAGAAGACCCCACCGGGGCCGATGGTCAAGTCGACCGGTCCGGAACCCGGTCCGGTCTCGATCTCGGTCTTGATTTCACCTTCGGCGTTGTACCCGATGATCGAGTCGGTGTGCTGGCTGGTCACCCATATCCGGCCGTCGTCGTCGACGAGCATGCCGCCTGGATTGTCCAGGCCCCCGGCGGCGATGACACCGAGGCGTTCGCCGGTCTCCGGGTCGAACGACACGATCTCATCGGTTCCGGCCGAGGCGACCAGGAGGCGCCCGTCGTCATCGAAGGTCAAGGCCCTCGGGTTGTCCAGCTCGGCGTCGGTATCGACCACGACATCGACCAGCGACCCGTCCGCGGGGTTGTAGCGGACCACCCGTCCGGTGTCGGCCCCGGCCACATACACGAGACCGTCGGGGCCGACTTCGATCGCCCGAGCTGCTCCGACGAGCCCGTCGGCCTCGTCGAGAATCCCCGCGGCCGCACCATCCAACCCGAACCATCGAACGGAGTCGACGCCGTTGTAATCGGCGACGAGCAGCTCGGCGCCCGTCCCGACATCGGCGCTCGACCCGACACCGGCCGATCCCGGGCCTGAGGACTGGGCGGGAACCGGACCGGCTGCAGGGCCGAAGGGGGTGGCTGATGCCGGGGTGATCGAACCGATCACCAGGAACGCGATCACCACGGCCGACCATCGCATGAGACGATGGCCGACCGTGGGTCGAGGCACCCGCCGTTCGAGCTGTGCGAACGACGTCGAACGAGAGGCGGTGTCGACCACCGTGACGGCTCCGGTATCGGAGGCGCTCGACGCCGTCAGCACCGGCGGTTAGGGGTTGTTGGCCGTTTGTTCGGCGTCGAAGGTGAAGGTCGCCGTCGACGTCAGTCCCTGGGCGGTGTTGGGAGCGCCGGTGGGAAGCGTCACGTTGAAGCAGAGGTTCTCGTTGGCGGCGGCGGCCAGCACACGATCGCCGGCCTGGGTTCCGATCGCCGGATCACCGACGACGTTGATCGTCCCGGTCGAGCCGAGCACACCGCTGTAGAGCACGGCGCCGGTGGCCTGCCAGTTGGCGTCGTCGCAGGTGGTCACACCGGACTTGACGGTGAGAACCAGTTCGGAGGCAAGGGTGTCCTCATCGGTCGCCGAGGTCATCGAGTAGCGGAACTCGAGCGTGCCGCTGTTGGCGACGTTGATCGGTGCCGTGACCTGGTCACCGGGCGCCATTGCCGAGGCGGTGACGACCGCCGTGGCGGGGGCCGCCACCAGGTCGACCGAACCGGTGGTGAAGGCGTTTCCGCCGACAGCCTGCTGGTCGGTGAAGAGCGCCAGTGAGGCGACGGTGAACACACCGCCGGCCAGGGCCAGCACGGCGAGGCTGGCCAGGATCTTCGTTCCGGTCGCTCGCGGCCGACCGGGGTTCTGTTGGAAATCGGACGGAGGGTTGGCCCCGTCGATCGGTGTTTGGGTGTTTGTCATGGGTGGATCTCCTGATGTGTCCTCTGATCTCTTTTCGGCACGAAAAGGGGCCGAATCAACAGATCGGGCAACCCTGCCTCTTGCGAGTAGGCCGAATGACCCCCCTGACGCTCACGACGCGCGCGATACGCGCCGATCGGTGACGCAACGCCGGTTGCTAGCTGCGGCCCAGGAACACCAGATCCGCGTCGGCACCGAAGGTGCCAATCTCGTCGGACTGGTTCACCGCCGCGGCGTTGCCGTAGTAGAGGAACAGGTCGGTGTCGACCGTGGAGGAGAGGTTCGGGATCCGAACCCAGGCCCTGACCGAGCCCCCGGCCGCCGTGTAGTTCTCGAGCACGTGGTCGAGGCGGGTCACGCCATCGCCGGCGGTCACCACAAGGTCGTCGCCGTCGACCTGAGTGCCGGCCTGGACGTCCGAGTCGTCGACGGCGAGTTGGAAGACGAAGTCGGTGGCATCGGCGGAAACGTCGTCGGCGCTGATCTTCAGTGGTTTGCGGTACGACCAGGCACCGACGTCGAACCAGGTTCCGCTCTGCACACCACCCGGGGCGGCGAAGGAGGACGGGGCCGCCCCACTGCTGTGCTCCGCTGCGATCCAGGCCGCGCTCCGGGCAACCGTCGACAGACGGACCTCGTCGACGATGCCGTCGAGCGGGCTGCCGGCGCCGGCGGCCGCGCCGATGGTGATCCCGTCGGTCGGGGCGGTCAACTGGCCGGTGGCGGGCTGCTGGTCCACTTCGGCACCGTCGAGATACACGTGAAGCAGGGCACCGTCCCACACACCGGCCACGTGGTGCCACGCGCCGGTGCCGACAGCTCCGCCGGAGGCGGTCACCGAGCCCGAGCCGGTGGTGTCGATCGTCGCCGCCACCGCCCCGGCCGCCGTGACCGACAGATCGAAGAACGTGGTCCCACCACTTCGTTGAGTGAGCACCACGGAGTCACTCCCCAGCGCATCGAGCCGAACCCACGCCGACATCGAGAGAGCATCACGAGCACCGAGTCCGATCGACGGCGTGACAAACCGATCGTCGACACCGTCGAAGTCGAGACCCCGGCCGATGCGAGCCGCGACCAGATCAACGGCGGTCATCCCGCCCACTGGAAGTCCGTCGTGGTTGCCGACCGTCGAGTCGTCGACCCGAGGTTCGGAACCGGCCGGGTCGCCGCTCAGATGCCAGACTCCGGCGGCGCTCGGGTCCCACGTCGTGCGGATCGCCTGCTGGTCGGGAGCGTTGGCCGCCCCGAACAGCAGGAACAGCGAGGTGTCGGTGGCCGACGTCACCGTCGGCACCCGCACCCAGGCCACCAGCGTGCCGGTGCCGGAGTCGAAGCGTTCGATCTCGTGGTCGAGCGGCGACACCCCGTCGGCTGCGGTGAAGCGGATGTCGGATCCGTCGGCCTGGGCCTCAGCGGCCAGGGTGGCGTTGGTGAGCGACACCAACACCGGGAAGTTGGTGAGGTCGGCGCCGACCTGGGCCGAGTCGACCGTGATCGGAATTCGTCGGGACCACGGATCGGCGCTGTACCAGGAGGTACCGGCCGTCCGGTCCTCGAAGTCGCCCAAACCACCCGACTCGAAGTCCTCCACCAGGAGGAATACGTTCTCCGGATCCTCCAGCACCGGGGCCGGAGCGGCGTTGCCGAAATACAACCAGTAGTTCGCAACCGAATCAGCAGCGATCGGTGTCTGGGTGCGGAACAGCAACGTCGTGTCGGCCTGATTCCACGCTGAGGTGTCGTCGAGAACCCGGTCGAGCTCGACCCAGGCCGAGCCGTCCCACCACACGACCCGCACGTCGGCTCCGTCGGCCCGGGCCGCGTCGATGGCGACCAACGCCGCATGATCCACCTCAACGGGCACCGTGTAGGCGTCGGGGGCGGCCACCGCGCCGGTTTCGACGTCGATCCGCTGCCGGAACAGGTAGCCGGAATCCCACCAGGTCGGGCCGGCCCATTCGATCAGCTGCCAGGCAAAGGAGGCGTTGGAGGCCGAAGCGGCCCGCTCGGCGGTGACGGTCGTCGAGTCGGCTACGACGAACGTGGCCGAGCCCTCGCCGACCACGTCATCGGCCACATGGTCGGATCGGCCGCCGGCCAGCGGACCGGGAACGGCGACCGACGAAATCGCCGACACCCGGGCGGTGTCGATCGGGTCGACGGTTATCGGCTTCACTGTCTCGCCTGGGGCGAAATCGACGATGCCGTGGCGGACCGTGGTGCCATCCCGCAGATCCACCACCTGGATCCTCACGTCGACCGGATCAGCGCCCACCGCACGGCTCACCTCGACCGTCGTGGCATCGACCAGACGGGCTCGTACCAACCGCTCACCGATATCGGCTCCGGACGAGTTCGAGGTGACCGAGGCCAGGACGAAGGAGCTGGTGAGGTTGACCGGTGTCGACAGCGAGCCGGTGTTGTCGGTCGTCGACGATCCGAGCGCCACGTCGACCGTCTGTACGACGGCGTCGGCCGCGTCGGAGAAGCTGACGACCTGCCAGTGGTAGCTCCGGTCGGCGGCCCGCGCAGCGCCCGCCGATTCGATCGTGACCGATGAGCCGGCTCCGAGGTCGGCCCGGACCAGGTCATCGGGCCCGAAGTCCTGATCTCCCGGCCCCGGTGCCGATCCCAGGAGCACGAAGCTGCGGCCGGGGTCGATGGTGGAGATCGGGTCGGAGACGGACGAGGTTCCGTCGCCGGCGATCGTGCCCCGCTGGACCGAGACGCCGCAGTCATAGGACACGACCGACCAGGCCACCGTCACCGCCGGCGGTGCACCGTTGTCGGTCGAACGTTCGATCTCGACCGCCGAGCCGTCGGCGGCCAGCCGAACCAGGGCCGTCGAATCGGCCGGCTCGTTCGATGAGCTCCGTACCGACGACATGACGAACGACGAGGTCGGGTCTACTGCGGTGATGGGAACGTTGACCGTGCCGTTCACGGCGTGAATGGTCTCGCCGTTCTGCACCGACCCGAGTTGCGGATCGAAACACGCGGCGGTGCCGAATACATTGTTCGGGACGGGTTCGTTGGTGGTGAACAGCGCCCAGGCAATCCCCAGTCCGCTGATCGCGGCCAGCGGCGCCACGCCGAGGACGGCGGCCCGGCGACGGCGAGGCCGGCGGGGAGCGGTCCTGCTTCTGCCGGATGCAGGCCGTGGCGTTCTCCCGGTCTGGATCGACGCGGGCGCCGGAGCGGACCAGATCCGACGGAGCGCCTGAATGGCGATCACCACCGTCGCCACCGCCACCACCGCCAGTGCGGGGCCGGGCTGGAAGATCGTGAGTGCCCACCGGCCAAGCTCGGGATGGATCCACCGGGCCACCAACTGCTCACCGTCGAGCGGGTACGGGGCCGCGTCGGGTGCCTCGTTCGCGTCACCCTGGGTGATGGCGAACCGGGAGCTCCCGTTGGTCTCGATCTCGATGACCCGGTGGGTGATGAGCGGCTCGCCGGGTTGCCGCATGACCACGATGTCACCGACATCGATGCGGGCCGCCGAACGGGGTTCGGCCACGATCAAGCTCCCGGGCGGTGCCGTGTCGCCCATGGAACCGGTGAGGATCACCACCGGGCGGTAGCCGATGGCGAGCCCGCAGACGACAACGGTCGTCGACCCGATGGTGACCAGAGAGACGGCGATCAGCATCCAGCCGGCCACGCGGCGACCGAAGGCCTGTCGACCGATCCGGCCGGCAGGCGGAGTTGAGTCCTTGGGCCGTCTCCGACCGATGTGTCTCATTCGCTCTCCTCCTCCAGCGCATGCTGAGCGGCGACGATCAACTCGACCACGACGCTCGCCGACTGGACGTCGTTCGGTGCGGCCAAAGGAAGGTGGGCGCCGATGCAGATGACGAGGTCGTCGCCCGGTTCCAGCCGGAGTTCGGGGTCGTATCCGGTCGGATCGCCGAGCAAGCGGGCATGAACGGAGCCGAGTACGACATTCGTGTTGTACACCCGGTCCGCTCCCTCGAGTCCGGTTCGGCAGTCGACGGCGACCCACCCGTCGAACAGCAGCCAGTCGGAGAGAGCACCAGAGGACGTCGTGGCTTTGGCCGTGACCCAGAACCGGAGCGGAAGAGTCCCGTTGTTGCTCACTCCCAGGGCACCGGTGAGATGATCGCCGGGGGCTATGTTGGTGGCGGAGAACACCGCCGGATCACTCGCCCGGATTCGTTCTTCGGTGCCACCGGTCACCTCGATGACGTCGTCGATGGCGATGTCAACCGAGCCGGCGCCGAGCCGGTTGCCGGAGAACCGTTCGTTGTCGGCGAAGTTGGCCCCGGAACCGACCGACGTCACCGCAATCCCCGCCGGCAGGGCCAGAACCACCAACAGCACGAGTACGAGCTGGGGCGAGTTCAGGCGACGTCGACTCACGTAGGTCTCACCTCCCAGACGAAACCGACGGTCGATGCCCGGCCCAGGGCCTCGTTGGTGTCCTTCAACGTGAACCGGAAGCGGTAGACCCGGGATTCGCCCTGGTTGAGTATCCGTTCGAGGTCGATCCGATTTCCGGCCGCCATCCTGGCCAGCGTTCCGTCGTAGACGAGTCGTTCCGAGCGGAAGCGTTCGCAATCCTCGAAGCCGCCGATCGAGCCCTGCTCCACGACGACGTCGAGATACGGCCCCAGGTCACCATCCACCTCGGCCTGTAGCGCCAGGTCGACCGGCACGATGGATCCGTCGTACCGAATGGTGATGCACTGGGTGCTGGTACGCCCGGGAACCATGTCCGCCAGATCAAACAGCGAGCGGCCGTTGTCGTCGTCGTTGAGATCGATCGTCCCCGACGCCACTTCGGAGGCGTTGACGGCGCCGTCGATGGTCAGCGCGGTGGCCGATCGGTTGACGACGAACGTGGCGATTGCCAGCACCGACATCGCAGCGGCGAACGCCCGAGCGGTGGCCAGTGTGACCCAACGCCGCTCGGAATCGTTCTCGTCGTCGTCGCCTCGGAAGTCTTCGATCGTCAGTGGTCTGGCCATGTCACCTCCTGACCGACGTCGACAACCGGGGGCTTGACCCCGGCACCGACGACGCCGGATCGGGCCGGCGCCACCGTGAGCCCGAGCCGATCGGCGACGACCAACCGGCCCTCGACCCGAAGTAGGCGAGCCAGCTGCTCGATGCCCATCGGTCGAAACAGCCCGTAACCCTGGACGAGTTCGGCCCCGGCCTGCACGACGGTTCGCATTTGGTCCGTCGTTTCCACTCCCTCGGCCACCACCTCGAGACCAAGACCCTGGCCCAGCTCGACGACCGACCGGAAGATGATGCGGTCGGTCTCGTTGTTGCAGGCCTGGCGGACCAGTTCCCGATCGAGCTTGAGCTGCCGGACAGGAAGTCGACGGAGGTGGCCGAGTGAGGTCTTGCCCTCGCCGAAGTCGTCGAGCGACAGGACGATGCCAAGCTCGATGAGTTGTTCGATGATGTCGCTCAGGTCGTCGCCGGCCGCCACGATCCGCTCGCTCAACTCGACGATCAGTCGGTGGGGGGCCAGCCCGGTCTCGGCCAGCGCCCGACGGAGGTTCGGGATCAGGTCCTCCGACTCCAATTCGGCCGGCGACGCATTTACGGCGAGCGTGAAATCGTCGTCCTCTGCCAGTGGGAGCATGCCCAGTTCGCTCATGGCGTTGTCGACGATCCACCGATTCAGTTCGCCGACCCGGTCGGCCCGCTCGGCGGTCTCGAGCACAAGCTCCGGACTCAATCGACCCAGTTCCGGATGATCCCACCGCAGCAGCACCTCGGCGCCCACGATCATGCGGCGGGGGATCGACACCAGCGGCTGATACACCAGCGAGAGCCCATTGGTGGCCAGCGCGTGGTCGAGCTCGTCGATCAGGCGTTGTCTGGCGGCGTCGGCTTCATCGAGTGACGGGTCGTAGTGGGCGAGCCGCCCCCGTGATTGCTTGGCGGCGTACATGGCAGTGTCGGCCCGCCGCAACAACTCGCTGGTGTCGATACCGGGCTCATAGCCGGCCAGACCGATCGACGTCCCGATCTGCACGGTCTCGGGACCGAGAGTGAAGGGCACGCTCAACGATCGGTGAATGGCGGCAGCAACCTCATTGGCGATCGTCTTGTCGGCGTCGGGAAGCAGGACGGTGAATTCGTCGCCGCCCAGCCTGGCCACCAGCCCTGCCGTGCCGACGACATCGACCAGTCGGCGCGCCACCGCCCTCAACAGCTCGTCGCCGACATCATGGCCGAGCTTGTCGTTGACCGGTTTGAACCCGTCGAGATCGAGAAACAGCACCCACTTGTTGCGATCCGGATCGAGCGCGGCCCGCGCTTCGGCAGACAGCTCACGGGTCAGCTCCCGCAGGAAGTAGGCCCGGTTGGGGAGTTCCGTGAGGGCATCGTGGAGGGCCTGATGCTCGAGCTGGCTGTGGAGCTGCTGCAGCTCGCCGACGAGATCCTGGTTGTGGATGGCGACGGCGGCCTGGCCGCACAAGAGTCTCAGGGCTTCGATCTTGTCGCGGTCGAGGGAGGTTCCAGCTGCACCGGCCCCGCGCAGCACCACCACGGTTTCGCCCGATGCCAGGGTGATTCGGAGGAGGTGGTCCATGGCGATCTCGTCGAGCGCCTCCCACTCGGCCTGATCGAGATCACGGTGGTCGACGATGACCTCGGCGTACACGAGATCGATGTAGCGAAGGCCGCTTCCCGGCGAACCCGGTTCCGGGAGGGTGAGTGACGGGTGGCTACTGGACAGATTGACAAGTGCCCAGCTCCCCCTCTTGTTACGAGCCCACACGTCGACGACGTCGAAGCCCAGCTCCACCGCGGATGCGGTCAACGTCTCGAAGAGCGCAGAGCCGATCTTGGTTACCTCGTGGCCCACCTCGGCAACATTCTCGAGGAGTCGGCCTCTATCGAGAGCCTCCCGGGTGGCCCTCCGTTGCACCAGCACATCGCCCATCAACTGCTCGGCCAGGAACGCGCCGGGCACGATCACGAGCAGGAGCACACTCATCTGATCGAGTAGCTGTTCGAGCTCGTCGATGGTCGACGCCGTCGAAGATGCGATCCGCTCCAGCATCCACAGCCGGCCGAGGATCGCAGCGATCACCATCAACATCCAGTGGACGAGCGCTCCGGCGAGCCGGAACCGTACGGCAGCCTCCACGATCGGCACGGCGGTCAACACCCACCCGATGCCGGATCCGCCGGTCGCCGTGGTCAGGAACACGACCAGCACGGTGTCGGCGACCAACTGCCCGACCGAAACGGACCAGCCGTGGCTGTCGATCGGGAACCGGATGGAGACGTAGTTGGTCGCGGCCAGCCAGGCCAGCGACGCGACCAGCATGGTTCGGGGAGCAATCGGGAGCCCGTCGATGGCGAAACGACTGCTGTCGATGATGTACTGGCTGGCGATCATCACGGCGATCAGGACCCGGACACGCCGAACCGCCTGATCGGCCACGCCGGACGTGCCGTCCTCGATGGTCGAACGGAACATCGCAAGACCTGGACGGCTGCGGCCGCCGCCGAGGGCAAGGGCTGCCATCGACAGGATTCCCATCGCCGCAAGGGGGACCGTTTGACCGGTCTGGTACCAGACGAGCGGCAGCCCGATGAGAGGAACGACGAGCCGGGCGACGCCGATGACGGCGTCGACGGGAACCGGATCGGTGTCACGTGTCGGATTGGCGTCCCCCTTGGTGATGTAAATTTCCTGGCTCGCCTCGACCTCGAATATTCGATGGGTGATCACCTCGCCGTCGCGCTCGAAGGTTATGACCGAGCGCTGGCCGAGGAGGTCCTCGGGATGGTCCTCGATGAGGATGACGTCACCGACCCGCAACACCGGTGCCATCGATCCACTGGTGATGACCACCGGATGCCATCCGGTGGCCGAGGAGACGAGGGCAACCCATAGCCCGAGGAGACCGACGAGGTACACGAAGATCCAGGCGACCAACGCCACCGCCGGACCGATGGCGAATCGGAGACTGCGGGGGTCCTCCTCCTCGAGGATCTCGTCGGTGGTGAAATCCGGCACGGCGACCGTCACTGGTTCACCGTCCTGTCCCATAGGAACGATCCCGGCGGACGACGTTCCGCCGCCAGGCCAAACTCGGTGAGTACCTGCTCCGCAGGTGCGACGTCATGGCCGGACTCGACCGATCTCCAGGTGATCGGTTGGAGCCAGGAGTTTGGCCAACGGCCAAACTCGGTGAGTA
>JBFHEP010000093.1:0-13202 GCA_041584095.1 Acidimicrobiales bacterium
AACGCACAGAACGGACGCACAGAACGAGCTGTGCGCCCCAGACCCCGGTTTCGGGGCTCACGACGCACAGAACGAACGCACAGAACGAGCTGTGCGCCCCAGACCCCGGTTTCGGGGCTCACGCCGCACAGAACGGTGAGGGCGGCGGATTTTGAACGATCCTGGGTGGAGCCGGACGTTCACTGTCACCGCCCGTGACTAAGGTCGCCGGCATGGCCAAGAACCGGAAGGTGTTCGTTTGTCGGGCCTGCGGTGCCCAGTACCCGACGTGGACGGGGCGGTGTGGCGCCTGTCAGGAGTGGGCGTCGATCGGCGAAGCGGCGGTTGTCGAGCCACGCCGCGCCGGTGCCGGCCACAGGCCCACCGCGGCGGAACCCCTGGCCGCCGTCGATCCGGACGGGGCGCTGCCGTTTCCGGTTGGCTTCAACGAGGTCGATCGTGTGCTCGGCGGTGGGCTCACCCCCGGTTCGGCCACCCTGCTGGCGGGTGAACCGGGGATCGGCAAATCAACCCTCACGATGCAGATCGCGCTGTCGGTGGCGGCTACCGGAGCCTCGGTCGTGCTCGTAACCGGCGAGGAGGCACCGACGCAGGTGGCGGCCAGGGCGACGCGGCTCGGTGTCATTCCCCCTTCACTGCTCGTGGTCGATGACACGGCGACCGAGGTGATCGTGGCCACCATGGCGGACATCGAACCGCAGGTGACCATCGTCGATTCGATCCAGACGCTCCAAGCCGCCGGACTCGATTCGGCTCCCGGATCGGTCAATCAGGTGAAGGCCTCCGCCGCCCAGCTGATCGACGCCGCCAAGCGCCACGCGATCTCGCTGTTGATGATCGGTCACGTCACCAAGGAGGGTTCCGTGGCGGGTCCCCGGGTTCTGGAGCACATGGTCGACACGGTGATCACGTTCGACGGTGATCGTCACTCCGAACTGCGATTCCTGCGAGCCACCAAACATCGATTCGGGCCTACCAGCGAACTCGGCATCTTCGACATGACGGCCGAGGGGCTGGTCGCCGTACCCGACCCGTCACTTCGCTATCTGGCCGATCGTCGGCCTGCGATGCCGGGATCGGTCGTCGTCCCGTTCCTTGCCGGCCGGCGACCGCTCCACGCCGAGCTGCAGACCCTCGTCCAGCCGGTGCAGGGCCGGGCCGGTTACAGCTCGGTCCAGGGATTCGACGCCAAACGGCAGGCCATGGTCGCCGCCGTGATGGCCACGCACGCCGGGTACCGGCTGTCGTCGGCCGATGTCTTCGTTTCAGTGGTCGGCGGAGCGAAACTCGCCGAACCGGCCGGCGACCTGGGTCTGGCCCTCGCCCTGGCCTCGGCGCTCGATGGCGCCCCGGTGCCGGCCGATGTCGTGGTGTGCGGGGAGCTCGGTCTTGGCGGTGAGGTCCGTTCCGTGCCGCTGAACGCCGAACGCCTCCACGAGTCCTACCGGCTCGGATTCCGAACCGCGATCGTGCCCCGATCGGCTCCCGACGGACCCACCGGTCTTCGGCTGCTGCGGGCCGGATCCCTGGCGGAAGCCCTGGATCACGTTCCCCCTCAGCTCCGCTCGACCGGGTAGTTGTCGGGAATCCGTGCACCAGCCACTGCTTCGAACGACGCTCCGTCCTCTACCATTGACCCATGGAGCTGCGTTCAGATGCCGCGCTGACCCGGGCCTTGTCGCTGATAGCTCCCGGTTCACCGTTCCGGGAAGGTCTCGACCGGGTGCTTCAATCGGGCCGCGGCGGGCTGATCGTGATTGGTGACGGCCCCGAGGTGTTGAACATCTGCTCGGGCGGGTTTCTGCTCGACGCGGCGTTTTCACCCCAGCGGCTGTCCGAGCTGGCCAAGATGGACGGAGCCATCATCATGGCGTCCGACGTCAGCCGAATAGCCCGAGCCAACGTGCACCTGGTTCCCAATCCCAATGTTCCGACGTCGGAAACCGGCACGCGGCACCGCACCGCCGAGCGTGTGGCCCGCATGCTGAACACGCCGGTGGTCGCCGTGTCCGAGTCGCGCAAACAGATTCAGGTGTACGTCGGCGATCAGATCCGGCAGATCCTGTCCACCAGCCGTCTCCTGGAGCGGTCGAACCAGGCATTGCAGACCCTGGAACGCTACCGGGCCCGGTTGTATCAGGTCTCCCGGAAGCTGACGGCACTCGAGGCTCAGGATCTCGTGGCGGTCCGCAACGTGGTGGAGGTGCTGCAGCGGATCGAGATGGTCACCCGGATCGCCACCGAGATCGAACACAACCTTGTCGAATTGGGTACCGACGGTCGCCTCGTCCGCCTGCAGCTCGAGGAGTTGATGGAGGGGGTCGACGACGACCGGCGCTTGATTCTCACCGACTATCTCCATCCCAGCAGCAACATGAGCCCGGAGGAGGCAATGGTGGCCCTCACCGAATTGAACGACGAGGCGCTGTTCGACGATCTCCGGATGTCGCGGTCGCTGCATCTGATCGGCCCGTCCAACGACCTCGATGAAACGGTCGAACCCCGCGGATTTCGGCTGCTGTCGAAGCTGCCCCACATCAACGAAGCACACGTCCTTCGGGTCGTCGACCATTTCGGCAGTCTGCGGAAGATCCTCGGGGCTACGGTCGAGGAACTGGAGGCGGTGGAAGGGATCGGTGCCTCCCGGGCTCGGGCCCTCAAGGACGGGGCGGCCCGTCTGGCGGGCGACTCGATAATCGACCAGTATTAGGGGCTGGGCGGTTTGGCGTTACGCCCCTCCCAGGCGCCGACACTACACTCTGCAGATCCACCCCTCGACAGTACGGCCACTCAACGACGCCCGTGGAAATAGAACTCGCATCGGGCACTCCCGCCGACCTGCATCCTACGATTGGAGCGAGACGTGGAGTTGTCGTCGTGCCCGATCTACTCGGCCGGAGACCGCTGTTCGATCGCCTGGCCTCATCGCTGGCCGTGACCCACAACTGGCACGTCATCGTCGTCGACCTGTACCGGGATCAACAGTTCCAAACGGATTCGGTCGACGAGCGGCACAAGGCCATCGCGGAGCTGGACGACGATGATGTCGTCGCCGACCTGGTCGATGCCGCCAACCGGCTCGAAGTGGAGCCGGTGGCGCTCATGGGCTTCGATCTGGGGGGAACCTACACCTACAAGGCCGCCGCTTCCCTACGGTTCGACAAGCTCGTGAGCTTCTACGGCATGGTGCGGTTGCCGTCGCAGTGGCGGGGACCGTTCCAGCGTGAGCCGCTGGATCTCATACCTCATGTGGAGGACCCGACCACGATCCTGGCCGTGGTCGGCACCGAGGATCTGTTCGTGTCATCGGCCGATGTCGACCAGCTCGTCGACCTCAAGGTGAAGGTGGCCAGGTATCCCGGTGCCCGGCACGGCTTCGTCCACGACACGTCGGCTCCCGAACACAGGCCGAAGGACGCGGCCGACGCGAGGGCGCAGGTTCTCGACCACCTGAGGGTGTGAGGCCCGGCGACAGGCTCAGCGGGAGCGGAGCTCGAGCTGATCGCGCTTGAGGATGTGATAACGGCGGTCCCGCTGTTCGATCCAGCCGAGCTTGATGAACGAGGCGATCGCCTTGTTGACCCGCTCCCGGCTGGCGCCGACGATGCCGGCAAGCTCCTCCTGCGTAACGGGTAACGAGAAATCGTCGGAGTCGCCGGCGATCTCCAGCAGCCGCTTTGCGGTGCGCCCGGTGACGTCGAGAAATACCGAGTCGGCCAAAACACCGTCCATCTGCCGCACCCGGTGGGCCAGCAACTCGACGACCCGCCACAGGAGCCGTGGGCGCTCGGCATAGAGCGTCTTGACGGGCTCGTAGGGAATGGCCAGAACCTCGGACTGTTCGAGGACTCGGGCATCGGTGGAGCGGGGCAGGCCGTCGAACATCGGCATCTCGCCAAAGAGATCTCCGGACTCCATGAGCGCGACCACCGATTCCCGGCCGTCGATCGAACGATTCACCATCGCCACCCGGCCGGACACAACCACGTACAGCTCGTGCGGTTCGTCGTTCTCGCCGAAGATCACGTCTCCTCGGGCCAACCTTCGCCGCTCCGTATGCGTGGCCAGCTCGGCCAGCGTGGCGTCGTCCAGATCTCGGAAGAGTTCGACGGATCTCAGCGTTTCGGTGCCGTTCATGACAATAACCCGTATATCAGGGGGCGAGCCCGATCTTTCTCGGACGGTACCCGGGACCACTTTCCGTGTTGTTCGCTCGTTGAGCGTGGGAGTCGGACACCTGAAGGAGCCCAAACCTCAATCAGTCTACGCGATAGCCGGCACTGTCGTGTCTGTCACACAGATTCGGCGATGGGTGGAGGCTGGAACCGTCGTGGGGACGATGTCGCCGATGCCGATACGCTCAGTCATCGGTTCGTGGGAGACCGGGAGTTTCGCCGGTCCGCACAGTATCAAGGTGGTCGAGGGTCGAGGTGGCCGAAGGTGTTGTCTGAGACGTCAGGGTCGGCGAAACCGCAGATGCGCGTCGGTCAGGGTTTCGACGTGCATCCGTACGACCCCGACCCGGCCAGGTCACTTGTACTGGCCGGCGTGCGCTTCGATGGCGAGCCCGGCCTCCGCGGCCACAGTGACGCCGACGTGATCGCCCACGCCTGCGTCGATGCGCTGCTCGGCGCAGCCGGGCTCGGTGACATCGGCGGACTATTTCCCGACAGTGACCAGCGGTGGGCCGGGAGCGACAGTATGGCGATGCTGGCGGAGACCGCGGCCCGGGTGGCGGCAGCCGGATGGGATGTCGTCAACCTCGACTGCACCGTGATTCTCGACCGACCGAAGATCGCGCCCCACCGCAATACGATGGCCGGGAATCTGGCGCAGGTGGTTGGAGCGCCGGTGTCGGTCAAAGGCAAACGAACCGAGGGAATCGCCGGTCTGGCCGGCGGCGTGCAATGTCATGCCGTGGCCCTGCTGCAGCAGCACGGCACCGAACCTGGGGTTGACCCTGGAACGGACGCCGAACGATGAGTCGACGATCACCGAAGAAGCCGTCCGGCCGCCGTTCCTCGTCGCGCCGCGCAGGTGAGGACCGCAGCCGTGGCAGCGGCAGCCGCGGTAAGCGACGGCGGGTCAAGGGTCTCGGCGGCGATCAGGTGGAGGGGCGCCAGGCGGTCCGGGAGTTGCTGCTGGCCGGCAAGCGGCCGGTTCGGGAGGTGCTGATGATCGAGGACTTGGCCCCCGCCGAAATCCTGGTCGACATCGAGGAACTGACCCGCGAACTCGGCGTCGGATTGCGGAAGGTGAGCCGTCGCCATCTGGCGGCGGAGGCGGCGACCGACTCACATCAGGGTGTGATCGCCAGGGCCGCTCCGCTCTCCGAGGCCGACTTCGATCGGTTGCTCGCCGATCCGAGGGCCTTCATCGTGGTGCTCGACGGCGTGACCGATCCGCAGAATCTCGGTGCCATTCTCCGCACGGCGGAGTGTGCCGGCGTAACCGGCGTTGTTCTGGGTCGTCATCGATCGGCCCATGTCAGCCCGACAGCCACAAAAACCGCGGCCGGCGCTGTCGAACACGTTCCAATCAGCCTCGTCGGTGGAATTCCGGCTGCTTTAGCGGCTATGAAGGAGGCGGGAGTGTTGACCGTGGGCCTTGACGAGGCCGGCGAACACTCGATCTTCGATCTCTCATTGAGTGATCATGGGCAAATTGCTCTAGTTTTGGGTGCTGAAGGAAGAGGATTGTCGCAGCTTGTGAGAAAGCGGGTTGACGTGTTGGCATCGATTCCTCTTGCCGGACGCCTCAACAGCCTCAACGTTGCGATGGCCGCCGCCGTCTCGTGTTTCGAAGTACTGCGGACTCGTCAGGGTAGGTGACAGTGACCGAATTGAGTTATACCGCATGGGACGACAACAGGTACCAGTGGCCGCCGCCTGAGGGGTGGTATCAGGCGTCGGATGGCAAGTGGTGGCCTGAAGGCTACGGTCCCGTCGCCAACCAGGCGGTCACCGAGACCTCCGATGAGTCGGCCGTCGAAGCCGATGACGAGTCGAACGTCGGCGAGACCAACGACGGGTCCTGGGATGACGGGTCGTCCGGCGACGAGTCCAGGGTCGATGAGGCCGTCGCAAGCGACGAGTACAGGGTCGATGAGGCCGTCGCCAACGACGACGAGTCGTTCGCCGGGATACCGACCGAGGTCGGCGATGCTGCGACGGCGCTCCACGCCGGCGGGGTGACCGACGAGTTCGGAACCGGGTCCGGCTACGACTCATCTGTCGCTGAGGGTGTGGCGTGGGCCGACGAGGGCGATGAGGCTGTAGCCGACGAGTTCGATGGACCCGAGAAGACGGCGGCCAACGGTACCTCCGAGGTCGCCGAGCCCGAGTACGGATCCGCCCTCGATGCCGGTGCCGAGCTGGCCGATTCCACGGAAACGGCACACCCGGCCGAATCCCGCCACGACTCGGAATCCCAGCATGACTCGGATTCCCGCCACGACTCGGAATCTCGGTTGTCCACGTCGTCGGCCGGTATGGCGGCCACCGGGTTCGCGTCGCGAACCGAGGGCGGGTCGTCGTCACTCGGTCTGGCGGGTTGGGCCCAGACCGGTTCGTCCGATGTCCGTAACCGGGTCGATGTCAGCCACGAATACGACTACTCGCCACCCGATGGCGAATCCGACGACCTGCTCGAACCGCCCGGGGTGTCCGGCGACGATCACGATCTCGAAGCGTCGACGCTCGACACGTCCCCCGATGACGCCCCGCCACCTGACGAGTCGGTAGTTGACGAGTCGGTACTTGATGAGTGGGTAACTGACGATGCGGCGCTCGACGCGTCCACTGTCGACACCCCGGCCGTCGACGCGTCCGCTGTCGACACCCCGACGATCGACACTCCGACGGTGTCTGACGACAGCACCCTGAGCCGCCTCGACGACCTCAAGCGCCAGGTGGAACAGCAGAGCTTCCCGACAAACGTCGGCGCAGCCGAGGCCACGGGTTCTGATGTCGATGTCGCCGGCTTCGATCCGACCGAGACCCTCGACATCGATCCGAACGATCTGAGGCTCGAGTCCAATCCGTATTACGGCGGTGCCGATGAAGCCGATGCCTACGGGGCGGCCGGCGGAGTTGGCACCGACGAGCCGGCCGCGCCCGACACCTACGAGAGCGACCATGTCACCGCCGAGCCCGAGGTGGTCCATGGCTACGAAGATCGAGCCGACAACGACTCGGCCGGCTACCGGTTCTCACCGATGGTCGACGCACCGGCCGAAGCGCCCGCGGCAGCCGAAACCCGCCAGTACGGTTACGAGGGCGAGGCAGTGGCTCCGGTCGGTGATCAGCCTGTTTCGAGCGGGGAGGCGTCCGTCGAGCCACAGACCGACTACTCGGGCACGCCGACGCTTTCGCCGATGTCGTCGCCCACACCCAAGGCCGGTCGCGGGCGGATGGTTCTCTACGCCGTCATCGGTCTGCTCGCCCTGGCCGTGGCCGGCGTGACGGGCTACCTGCTGTTCCAGTTGCAGAGCGACGACGGTGATGTATCCGTCGCTGATGGCGGCGCCACGGCGGCCGTCGCCGAAAGCGATGCCGGACCGTCAGATCTTTCGGGCCAAGGGCCGGGTTCGTTCTCAAATCCTCACGACCTGGACGGCGGCGTGCGGTTGACGGTGCCACTCAGTGACGAGGAGACCGAGGTGTGGATGCTGCAGGTGCGTGAGCCGGCAACGGCATCGGATCTGGATGACGAACTGGTCGAGGTGACGAGTCGCGTCCGGGTTCGCAACGACAGCACGAGCGGTGATCTGATGGCGTCCGGTCTGCGTTTCGTACTCGTCTCGGCCGACGGTTCGACGGGCACCACGGCGGCTGCGAGCTGTTCGTCAGGTGACGATCTGAGCCGCCAGGCGCCGATCGAGCCCGGCAAGGACATCGAGGGCAACGTCTGCTGGAGGGTGCCGGCCGCCCAGGCCACCGGTGCACTACTCGGCATCGAGAGTGTCCACGCCGCCGGCCGGGTTCACGTCGAGTTGAGCTGAAGCCCGAGAACCGGCCCTGAACATCTGGCAGCGTGCGGATCAAAGCGCCGCTCTTGCGACGGCACGGTCGATCACCGGCTGAGTCCGGCGGCGAGAGCCTTCCTCGGATCGAAGAAGGGCCGTTCGGTCGTCCTCGCCTGACGGGATCCGGACGAGCTCGCTACCTCAACCTCGGTTCCGAGGTCGGCCGCATCGATGGAGATCATCGCCAAGGCGATGTTCTTCTCCAGGCGGGGCGAATAGACGGCCGACGTGACCTTCCCCACGGTGGTACCGCCGCGGCGAATCGGCCAAAAGGCCGTGTTGGGGCCGCTCAACGGGTCACCATCGATCTCGAGGCCGACCTGTCTGCGGCTCACTCCGACGTCGCGGATCCGACGGAGTGCGTCCTTGCCGATGAACTCGGCGTCGGTGTCGAGGTCGACCAGTCGGTCGAGCCCAAGCTCATAGGGATTGGTGTTGATATCGGCGTCGGCGTGGTACGAAAGCATCCCACCTTCGATCCGACGAATCGACGAGGTGTGACCCGGCTTCAGCCCGAGCGGCTCGCCGACGGCCATGATTTTCTCCCACAACTCGTCGCCTCGGGACCCGTCGCGCAGGTAGAGCTCGTAGCCGAGTTCGCTCGACCAGCCGGTCCGGGAGACGACGAGCGGGATGCCGTCCAGGTCGGTTTCACGCAGCCAATAGTACTTCAGGTCGAGAATCTCGGCCCCGAACAAAGCCTCCATGACCGCACCGGACTTCGGCCCCTGCAACTGGAGCGGTGACACGTCGGGTTCGACGATCGTAACGTCCATCCCCGAGTTGACCGCCACACCTTGGGCCCACAGCAGCACGTCGGAGTCGGCCAGCGAAATCCAGAAGTGGTTCGGCGCCAGCCGAAGAAGCACCGGGTCGTTGATGATCCCGCCTTCGGCATTGATGACGAGGATGTACTTGCACTGCCCGACCGCCATCTCCGACAGGTTGCGGGGCGTGAGCATCTGCACGAAGGCCGGGGCATCGGGGCCGGTGATCTCCACCTGCCGTTCAACGGCGACGTCGCAGAGAATGGCGTCGTTCACCAGATTCCAGAAGTTCTGTTCGGGATCGCCGAAGTCCCGTGGGATGTACATGTGGTTGTAGACCGAGAAGGCCTGCGCACCCCATCGGACGGTTGCGTCGAAATAGGGTGACTTGCGAATCTGGGTCCCGAACCCGAATCCGTCCGATCGGTTGGCGTGTCGGCCCTGCGATGTCACGCCGTTGCCTCGACCGGTTCCCGGTTCGTCCAACCGAGCCGTTCGCTGAGCTCATCGGCCATGCGGAGGAGTTCGTTGCCCATCCGCTTCCTGAACGAAGGGGTGAAGACCCGCACCGAACCCGTCGCACCGATCGACAGCGTCGGTGACTCCCCGGGTGAGCGGAGGGGAACCGCAACCGAGCACATGCCGAGCTCGATCTCCTCGACACATTCGGCATAGCCCCGCCGTCGAATCTCGGCGAAGTCGGCTTCGAGGGCGTCGGGATCGGTGAGGGTGAAATCGGTGTAGGCCCTCATCCGGCTGCCGATCGTCTCGGCCAGCTCGGGGGAGAAGGCGGCGACGGCCTTCGAGCACGAGCAGGCATGAAGCGGGCGTTTGCCGAAACCGGGATGAAGGAACGACACACCGGTGTCGGGGGTCTCGACGTGGATGATCTCGACGGCTCGACCGCGGAGGCGGGACAGGAAGAAAGCGGCGCCCTGATCGTCGGCTGCCTGGCGGAGCAAAGGAGCAATCGTTTCGAGGAGGATCTGATCGGAACGGTCGGGCTCGATGATTCTTTTGAGTCGCGTGCCCACGGTGAATCGACCTTTGGCCACCGGATCGAGGAGACCTGCTCCCACGAGGTCCTGCACCAGCCGGTAGGCCGACGCCCTGGGCAGGTCGGAGTGGGCGCAGACGTCGGCCACCGTCGCCTCACCTCTCTGACCGACAATCTCCAGAATCAAGGTCAAACGTTCGAGATGCATGAAGCCTTCCTCCTGTGATTCTCATCTTGCAGGAATCACAGTCCCAGAATACGATAATCCTGAGGTCGTAGGCAAAGGGGTCCCGAGCAATGAGTACAGAAACGTGAGTGATGCGTCGGTGATCGACGGCCACTGCTGCGGTCCCGGGTATGCCAGCCCGACCGAGGCGATCAAGGCGCCACGGGAGACGCTTCTCTACACCGTCGCGCTCTACACGGGCACGGGAATCCAGAAACCGGACTATCTGGCCACACTCGACGCGGACCCCGACAGTCCGAGCTATTCCCAGGTCATCCACCGGTTGGAGATGCCCGGCATCGGTGACGAGCTCCATCACACGGGCTGGAACGCCTGCTCTTCGTGCCACGACGATGCGTCGATGAGCCGCCAATACCTCCTGCTCCCCGGCGTGCGCTCGAACAACATCCACATCGTCGACACCGCAACCGACCCTCGCGCCCCTCGTCTCCACAAGGTGATCGACGGGGACGAGATCAAGGAGAAGACCAACCTGTCGGGTCCCCACACGGTCCACTGCCTGGGGTCGGAGATCATCATCTCCTTCCTCGGCGACGCCAAGGGTGAGGCCCCGGGAGGGTACCTGCACCTCGACTCCGACTTCGAGATCCTTGGCCGCTGGGAGAAGTCGATGGGCGACATCCCGTTCGGCTACGACTTCTGGTATCAGCCCCGGCACAACGTGATGATCAGCTCCGAGTGGGCGGCGCCGAACACCTTCATGCCCGGCTTCGATCTCGAGGAGGTCGGTCACCTCAAATACGGCCGCCGGCTACATGTCTGGGATTTCGAGAAGCGGGAGCCGGTACAGACGATGTACCTGGGAGAGGACGGTCTGTTGCCGCTGGAGGTCAAGTTCCTCCACGATCCCGACAGCGTCCACGGCTACTGCTGCGCAGCCCTGAGCTCGAACATCATCCATTTCTGGAAGGGTGACAATGGGTCGTGGGACTGGGAGAAGGTCGTCGACGTCGACAATGAGCTGCATCCCGAATGGCCCATCCCGCTGCCCGGGGTGATGTCGGCCCTGCTGGTGTCGATGGACGACCGGTATCTCTACATCAACAACTGGCTGCATGGCGACATGCGCCAGTACGACATCACCGACCCCCACGAACCGCGGCTCACGGGCCAGGTGTGGATGGGGGGTCTGCTCGGCCGGGCGCCGGAGGTCAACGGTGTGAAGATCGCCGGGGGCCCGCAGATGTTCCAGCTCTCACTCGACGGCAAACGGCTCTATGTCACCACCTCGCTGTTCTCGACGTGGGACAACCAGTTCTATCCCGAGATCCGCACGCAAGGCGGGGTGATGGTCATGATCGACTGCGATGTCGAAAACGGCGGCATGTCGATCAACTCCGACTTCATGGTCGACTTCGGCACCGAACCCAACGGCCCCAGTCGCTGTCACGAAACCCGCTATCCGGGTGGCGACTGTACGAGCGACATCTGGCTGTAATGGCGACGCGGACTATCACCCTGGCGAACCGGGCGGGGGCGACCTATGTCGTCGAGGCCGACCGTCCGTTGCTCGACACGCTGACCGAGCACGGAGTCGACCTGCCCTACGGCTGCCGATACGGGGGCTGTATCACCTGTGCGGCCAAGGTGACGGCCGGCGTGATCGACCAGCGCGAGCAGGTTGCTCTGAACAACCGTCAGATCGACAGCGGCTACGTCGTTCTGTGCGTGGCCCGCCCGCTCTCGGACTGCACCCTCGAGGTCGGTGTCGACAGCCACGACAAGCTCTACCGCAACCCGTTCCTCGATCCGCTCGCACCGCACGAGTTGAAACCGGACATCGCAGCGCCCAAGGAGGATTGATGCCCGAAGCCGTCGGAACGCCGGAGCCGTTCCTTACCGAGTTTCGCCTTGGCGGCGAAACGTCGTCCGCTGTCAACTCTGAATGGGATAGAACGAATGCCCGAAGCCGCCATTGACCGGCGTTACGACTACACGTCCGAGTACCTGGCCGGTATTCTCCGCTCGGTCAAGACCATCGCCATGGTCGGCGCCAGCGCCGACAAGACGAAGTTCAGCTACGGCGTGCTGCGGGTGCTCCACGAGATCGGCTATGACATGCTGCCGGTCAACCCGAGCCCCGAAGTCACCGAGATCCGCGGCATCAAGGTCTGGCGCTCCCTCGAGGAGATCGACCGCCCCGTCGACATGGTCGAGGTGTTCCGACCGAAGGAGGAGCTCTACGGCATCGCCGAACAGGCGATCGCCGTCGGGGCCAAGGTGCTCTGGGGTCAGATCGACGTCTATGACGACCGGGCGGCTGCGCTGGCCGAGGAGGCCGGACTGAAGGTCGTCATGGACCGCTGCCCGAAGATCGAGCTGTTCCGGCCATTCTGGAAACCCCGGCTCGACCTCCCGATCTGACGTCCGGTACCGGCCTTTGACACACCGGATCTGGCAGCGTTTCAGCGCGCCGGGCGGGCGCAAATCCTGCCCGATCCAGATTCGCCGGTGGCCACACTCGGTCACCGGGGTTTCAGCAGGCTGCGGGCCATCTTGGCTCCGGACACGTTGCCCTTCAGCTCGAAGAGACGGAGGCACTCGTCGGCAACTCCGTCGCTCTCGGTGTGCCGGCCGGATCTCGCCAGCACCTCACCGAGGTCCACGAGCACATTGGCCCGAAGAGTCAGCATGTCGGGCGGCACCAGTTCGCTTGCTTCGCGTGCCAGCTGAACGGCCTCCTCGTGTTCGCCTCCGGCACCCGACACCAAAGCCTGCGATGTTCGCCACAGGGCCTGCGAGGTGACACTTTCCGCGGGAGCGCTTTCTCGAGCCAACGCCGCGAGATCGAGAGCTTCATGGGCCCGCCCGGCGCGCACAAGGATCCGGATGAGCTCCGCTGCAAGCTGCACAACGAGATCTCGCTCACCCTGCTCACGGTATGCCTCGAATGATTGTCCATAGAGTCGCTCGGCCGCCTCCCGGTTCCCGGCCAGCAGCTCGACATCACCTGCTCTCCGGTGAACCTGCGCCAACGGTCGGCGGGCGCGGACCCGCTCCCGGAGCAGTCCCAATGCCTCGTCCACGAGCCTGCGCCCTTCTCCGAAATCGCCCCGCATCGCGTACAGATACCCAAGCGTCGAGGCCACGCCGGGGTTCTCCGTGTCGCCCCGCAGCCGCCCGCAGCGCTCGATGCACTCCTCGATCGGGCGGGCACCCTCCTCG
>JBFHEP010000094.1:0-13198 GCA_041584095.1 Acidimicrobiales bacterium
CGGGCCAGGAACGGATAGTGCGTGCAACCGAGCAGGAGGGCATCGATACCGGATTCGAGAAGCGGTGCCAGCAG
Organism: Acidimicrobiales bacterium; assembly: GCA_041584095.1. Taxonomy (GTDB): domain Bacteria; phylum Actinomycetota; class Acidimicrobiia; order Acidimicrobiales; family SZUA-35; genus JAHELU01. The sequence goes on from JBFHEP010000094.1 coordinate 75, forward strand.
ACGGCGGGCCAGCAGTGTGACCTCGGGACCGCTGGTCACACCCCGTTCGACGAACTCCACGAAACCATGGCAAGCCAGGGACACCATCTCGGCCTCGGAATCGAGCGCGGCGAGTGCTTTGTCGTAGGCGCCGGACGACACGGTGCCGACGGTTCCGATGACGCCCATGCGACCCGATTCCGAGGCCTGTACCGTTGCCCTCACCCCCGGATCGATCACGCCGATCACCGGGATCGGCAGGGTTTCCTGCAGCAGGTCGAGAGCAGCCGCGGTGGCGGTATTGCACGCCACGACCAGCAACTTCACGTCATAGGTCGACACGAGGTGCTCCGCGATCTCGACCGAGTAGGCCCGAACCTCGTCGAGCGAGCGCGATCCGTAGGGATAGCGGGCGGTGTCGCCGAGGTAGACGAGATCCTCATTGGGTAGCAGGTCGATGGTCGCTCTGGCGACCGTCAGACCGCCGAACCCGCTGTCGAACATACCGATCGGGCGCGTGGTATCGGCCGGCGTCGAGTGTGGCCGGCGAGTGGCGGATCGGGAGGGGGGCTCGGTCGTCATCGAAGTTCTTGTCGAGGGGCCGGGCCGGGCACCTTTGCCCGGGACTCGATGTTCGACTCTAGGTTAGAAGCACAGCCGCCCTGAGGAGACGATCCCGAACCCTGGACCGACGACGGCGGCTGTCCTAGCCTGACGTTCAGACACCGATCTTGGGTGGTGACCACGAAGAGCGGCCGGGCGACGAGCTCGGCCGCTCAATTCCGCACCCGCTATCGGGCGACGGTCGGCACCCGCGCCAGGGTGGGTCGCCACTCCCGTCCGACGAGGGAGATGTGATTCACGGTGCAGTGCCGTTCCAGAAAGCCCGCTTCGCAGTAGCACAGGTAGAAGCGCCAGAGGCGGTGAAACCGTTCGTCGAGCCCAAGGCCTTCCAGGTCGGCCTCGTGCTTCTCGAACCGCTCCCGCCACTGCCGCAACGTCTCGGCGTAGTGGGCGGAGAAGTCGTTGAATCCGACAAGCTGCAGCCGGGTGGTCGACGACACGGCTTCGAGAATCGCGTCGATCGATGGCAGGTAGCCACCGGGAAACACGAATCTGCGGATGAAGTCCTCGGTGTTCTTGGTCCGCTGATACCGGCGGCCGGGTACGCAGATGGCCTGGAGCACCGCCACTCCGTCTGGTTCAAGGCAGTTCTCGATGGTGGCGAAGAAACGCCGGTAGTCCCGCCAATCGACCGCCTCGATCATCTCCACCGAGACCACTCGGTCGTACGAGCCGCTCAGATCCCGCCAGTCGCGGTCGATCACGGTGACCCGATCGCTCAGCCCCGATTCGGCGATCCGCTGCCGGGCCAGTCGCAACTGCTCACCGGAGATCGTGGTGGTCGTCACCCGGCAGCCGGTCCGTTGCGCCGCTCGGATGGCCATCCCACCCCAGCCGGTTCCGATTTCCAGCAGATGATGGTCGGCGGTCAGCCCCAGTGCGTCGATGACCATGTCGTACTTGTGCAGGCTGGCTTCCTCGAGCGTCGAATCGGGCCGGGGGAAGACGGCAGACGAGTAGGTCATCGTCTCGTCGAGGAACAGGGCGAAGAAATGGTTGCCGAGGTCATAGTGTGCGGCGATCTGCTCTTTGTTGCCCTGTCGCCCTGAACGGGGGAGCATCCGGCGGATCCGGTCCGACACCGGAGCGAACCCACGGCTGAGACGGTTGCGGAACTCGTCGACCGGCCGGATGTTGCCGATGATCAGACGGATGACGGCCACCGGATCCGGGCTGCTCCACCATCCCTCGACGTATCCTCGACCGAAGCCGATCGACCCCTCGGCCACGACCGCCGCCCAGGCCCGGCGATCATGGATCTCCATCGTGGCCTCATGGGAATTCGGCTGCCGGGTTCGATGCTCGTCACCGGCCGCCGTCGGTCCGTAGTGGCTGGTGATTCCGGTCGTGTGGTCCACGACCGACAACCGGCCCACCGAAATCCGACCCAGCAGTCGATCCATGATCCGGGTCGCCATTCCCGCTCGCATGGCCGAGAACGACCAGGCGGTTCGGTCCGATCGGGCCATGAGGGCTTCGGTGCTGATCCGGTTGCGCGTCTGTTCAGTATCGAGTAGATCCACCGCTCTTGCTCCTTTTCGGGTGGGGAACGAAGGCAACACCCTTCGCCAGCAGTCGCGCGGCCTGGTGATGGATGCCCACACTGGTTCGCAGGGTCGGCAACCCGCCCCGTCGCAGTGTGTCGATCAGGCCGGCGCCGGTCGCCGGTTGTCGCTCGAGATTCATGCCGGTTTCGAGAACGATGTCACCCGTCGCATCGGAGACCGAAAGGGCGATGTCCAGCGTCGGGACCGACCGATCCGATGCCCGGTGGCGCTCCGAGATTCGGAGTAGATAGGACAGCGCCGATGGCAGGAAGGGCGAAACGTGCAGTTCCTTCGGGAATGTCGCTCCGAGAATGATGTCCTCCGAGCCGTCGCTCGTGCGTTCTTCGTCCAACGCGACCACGTAGTGATGTCGTTCCTTCCAGGGAGTGTTCGTCACCTCCAGAACGGCGGCGGTCGGTCGGTCGTCGGAGTCCGGCGGCCAGATCAGATACAGCGATATCGGATTGAACAACCACCCCCAGCGGCGCGGTTGGCTGAGGAATCGAACCTCTCCGACAGCAAGAGACGGGTCGGTTTCCCGCAACCGGCGTTCGATCCACGCCGAGACCGGCTCATCATCCGGCCAGCCGTAGTCGTCGGCGACGATCCGGGCCGGGCGGAATCGGCCCGTCGACCAGGACCAGTGGAGGTCCGTCAACGATTCGGGATCGTCGGGGTCGAACCAGACATAGAACACGTCGTAGGTGAATGCATGCGGTCTCGGACCGAGACGACGGTGGAATACCGTACCGGGGCAGAGCGCAGGAGGTCCCGGATTCACGGGGCGCCCCAATCGACGCCGAGTCGTCGGCAGACGTCGACCGCCGAACGCATGCCGTCCTCGTGAAAGCCGTAGCCCATCCAGGCTCCGCACAGCCAGATCCCGCCGGAACCGTTCCGATCCCGAATGCGGCTCTGAGCCGCGGACGCCGCATGATCGAAGACCGGATGCGAGTAGTCGATGTGTTCGATGATCTTGCCGGTGCTGATCCGGTCGGTGTCGTTCAACGTGACCAGGTAGCGAACCTCGGTGGCCAGGCGCATCAGCCTCGTCAGGTCATAGGTGACGGTCGACGCCGACGAATCGGACTCGATGCGATAGTTCCATGCCGCCCAGGATCGTGGCTGAGGGGACAGAATGCCGACATCGGTGTGAAGGGTGGCCCGATTCGGTTGGTAGGGAACGGCGGCCAGCAGTAGCGACAACTCGGGATCCGGATCGGCTACGAGCCTGAGGCTTTGATCGCTGTGGCAGGCGAGGATCACCTGATCGAACTCTTCGCTGCCGCCCTTGGCCGACACCGTGATCCCACCGGATGATGGCTGCACCGCCTCCACCGGACATCCCCGGCGGATGGTGCCTTCGAACCGCTCCTCGATGGCGGAGACGTAGCGGCGACTCCCGCCGGCGACGGTCTTCCACTGGGGCCGGTCGCCGATACTCAGCAAGCCGTGATTGTCGAGAAATCGCAAAAGGCCGACCGCCGGAAACTCGCGAAAACGTTTGGGTGGTGTCGACCAGACCGCGGCACCCATCGGGATCAGGTGGCGGTCTATGAACCTACGACGGTAGCGACCCTGGTCGAGCAGCTCGCCGATGGTGAGGTCGTCCCATCGGTCATCACCTTCGTCGACGGCGCTCAACAGACGGCGACCTGAACGGTGAAAACGGATGATGTCGACCAACATCGCCCACATGGTGGGGTCGATCAAGCGACGCCGCTGGGCGAACAGGGTGTTGAGGTTGGTGGCCCGATAGTGGAAATCGGCCTCGGGATCGTGCACGGCGAAGCTCATCTCGCTGTTGACGGTCTCGATGCCAAGCTCGGCGAAGAGTCGGATCAGATTGGGATAGTTGCGATCATTGTGGACAATGAACCCGGTGTCGATACCCGTCGACCCCAGCGCCGGGTCGTCGACCACGATGGTGTTGGAGTGACCCCCCAAGCGATTGCGCGCCTCGTAGAGCACCATCTCGTGGTGCGGTCCGAGGATGTGGGCGCAGGCCAATCCGGCGATCCCGGATCCGACGACCGCTATCCGCACCGCCCCACCCAACCGGCCCAACGGCCGCCACTTCCCGAGATCGGCCGCTCCACGGCCACGCATCGAAGAGGATCGTTCATGACGCTAGACACCTACGTCGGATGGTACGGCACGGATGCACCGCCCTGACGACCCGGACCGACCCAGAATTGATCGTCGCTCCATCCAGCACCGACAATAGACGTTTATCTGCTGCCATCTTCATCGACATTCGTCCTAAATCACCACGTATTCGTTTGACTCATTACGTTTTGACACAGTTCTTGGATAGGCGTCTTGGAGGATCTAAGATCGCGGCGTGGCTAGAGGCGAGATGCTCCCGATACAACATGCTGCCCGCGCCCTCGGCGTCCCGGATGACCAGATTCGTCGACTGGCGAAGCAGGGAACCATCCCCGGAGCGGTCGATCGCAGCGGTGAATGGCTGATACCGACCATGTCGCTGGTGACCATCGCCAGGCAACAGGGCTGGACGCTCGACCTGGCGGCCCTGCAACATCAACTCGACGAACACGCGCTCAGCCGCTATTCCGGCGATGCCTTGGCGGCCCAGGCCGCCGTTCTGCTGGCCAAGACGCAGGCTACGGCCGCCCGCGTCGAGAGCCGGGACCTGTTGCGGCGCCTTCGGGAGGCCATGTCAGCGGCGGAAGCGGACCGCGCAGCCCGAGCCGAGGCCGCCGACACACTGGCCGATGTTCAGCGGGAGCTGGAGGAGGCCCGACGAAACCAGGCCGTGGCCGAAGCCAGGTTGACCGAAATGAGGAATCGCTTGTCCAGCGACGACCAACAGTTTCAGTTCATGGCCGACCGAATCAAGAACCTGGAACAGGAACGCCATCGATTGAGCCGGAGCCTCGGCTGGTTCGGACGCCTCCGGTACCGCCGACTGGCCGAACGTGAGCTGTCGAGGCCATCGACGCAGGCCGAACGGTCAGCCGCGAGACACGACGCCCCGGTGATTGCCGACGAGCCGGCTCCCGAGCCGAAACCAGAGCACGAAACCCGGTCATCCGACGAAACCCCGACATCAATCGAGCCCCCGGCGCCCGAACGACCGGTTGTCGATCTCCCGGTGTGGGAGGTGGCGACCGAAGAAAACGACAGCCCGAAGACCGCGCTCGGTCAGTGGCCGGTATCGACGATGGCCCACCCGCCGCCGCGGGTGTCGATGACCGTTCCGCCGGTTCCGATCACCAATACCTCCACCGTCATCGACCAACCCGCCGCAGCCGACCGTCGACCGGGCGACTCCGAGGAAACCGACGATCGGGATCGTGCGCATCCGGACGACCGTCCGAGACGCCGGTACACCCAGGTTCCTCGCACCGCCGACGGCCGCTTCGACCGCTCGGCACTGGCCCGGGCCCGTTCCGCAAAACCGCTCCCGACCCGGTAGTCGGCCGCCGGTTGCCGCCGCATGGGTTGGCGGTCGCAGCACTAGCCTTGGATCATGGCCGTAAAGATCATTACGACCAACAAGCAGGCTCACCGCAACTATGAGATCTCCGAGACCGTCGAAGCCGGCATCGCCCTGCGCGGCAGCGAGGTCAAGTCGCTGCGGGAGTCGAAGGTCCAAATCAGCGACGCCTACGCTCGCTTCGAGGGCGGTGAGCTGTGGCTCGTCGGCCTGCACATCGCCCCCTACACCCGAGCAAGCTCTCACCTGCGCTACGACCCGACTCGGAAGCGTAAGCTGCTCCTCCACCGGGCCGAACTGGACCGGCTGTTCTCCAAAACCGAGCAGGATCATCTCGTTCTCGTGCCCATGGCGCTGTATTTCAAGGACAACAAGGCCAAGTTGGAGATCGGTCTCGGCCGGGGACGTAAGACGGTCGACAAACGCCAGCTGATCGCCAAACGCGATGCCGACCGCGAAGCCCGCCGGGAGCTGGCGGAACGAACTCGACGCGGCTGATCAAGGCTATGATGGAATGTCCCACGAAGTGGGCCGAGTTGTGGCCGCAGGCCGGAACTCGAGGTCGGGGCCAACGGCCCCGGACACCGTTACTTGAAATTCGAGACGAGCCACAACGCGGCCTGCGGGCCGTGGATGACTCTCTCACCTCGGGGCTGATCGGTTTCGACGTTGAGACGAGAAGTCGTGTGTGCGACCCGAGTTGCTCAGACTCGTTAAACGGGGCTCAACAGAAGCGCCAACAAGGCTGACTTCGCTCTCGCCGCCTGATAACCAGGCAGCGAGAGGAACATCGCGAGCCGTGAGGCCACGCGGGGCCTGATCACTGCAGCCCGGCAACAGAAGCAGTGGTGGACGATGGGAGAGACCATTGACGGCAGGCAAAGACCGCTGACTCCTGGGAAAGACCAGGCGGACGAACCGCACGGTTCACGTTGACCCGGCAACCAGGCAGCCGTACAGCCTGAGTCACGGGAATGGTCGTAGCACGTGCGGTGACTCCTCAGCGGACGGGGGTTCGATTCCCCCCAGCTCCACATTGCCGCCCACGGCGGCGACTCGAGTTTCGGCTTCGCCGAAACATGGGCCAACATCGGCATGATTCGAGATAGCTGACTAAAGTCAGGCATATGGCCCGTACCGTGGATGTGCTTCGACACTTCAACCGCAGCTACACCCAACGCATCGGCGTCCTCGAGGATCGGTTCCTCGGCCTCGAACGCCCGCTGGCCGCCTCCCGCCTCCTCTGGGAAATCGGTGAGAACGGGCGCGCCGTAGGCGATCTCCGCGCCATCCTCGGCGTGGATTCGGCCTATCTGAGCCGTTTACTGCGGCGTCTCGAGTCCGACGGGCTCGCCGTGACCGAGCCCGACCCGGCCGACGGACGGCGACGGCGGGCGGCGCTGACCGACGCAGGGCGCCAGGCGTGGCAGGAACTCGACAGACGATCCGAAGCACTGGCCGAGGATCTCATTGGTCGACTGGGCCCGGGTCAGCGGGATCGTCTGGCTGCAGCCCTGGCCACCGCGGACCGCCTCCTGTCGGCTGCCGCCGTGACCATCGAGCGGGTCGACCCGCTCGACGAGGCGGCCATCACATCGCTACGTCGATACTTCGACGAACTCGACGAACGATTCGAAACAGGATTCGACGCCGGCGATACCGTCACCGCCGATGCTGAATCCTACCGATTCCCGATCGGAGCGTTCGTGTTGGGACGCCACGTCGGCGAGACCGTGGCCTGCGGAGCCGTACATCGAGTCGCTCCTGAGGTCGCCGAGATCAAACGAATGTGGGTCAGCCCGGACTGGCGGGGCGTCGGGCTGGGACGGCGGGTGCTGCGGCACCTCGAACACGAGGGCCGCTCCCTCGGTTGTTCCACCGTCCGGCTCGACACCAACAGCGCACTGACCGAGGCGATCGCCATGTACCGATCCGCGGGTTACGAGGCAATCGACCGTTACAACGACAACCCGTACGCCCAGTGCTGGTTCGAGAAGCAGCTCTGATCGGAATCGACCGCGGCGCGCCCGTCGCGACCATGTGGCGACTTCGCCGAGCACGTTGTTGACGGTCCAGATATTTTGCAAGATTGTCGCATGACTCTGGCGGGCGCCGTTTCGATTCCGCCGACGGCTCGCCGTCGGGCGTACAGCGCCGGTGTCGCCGCGGGGATGCTCACGCTGGCCGTCGGCTGGCTGGTGCTGGCACAGCTCGGCTGGCCCGGCGTAGCCGACGCCTCGCCCAACTTCGCGCTCGAGGCGGGCGACTGCCTCCTTTTGATCGACGACCCGTCGGTGGTGCAGGCGATCGATTGCTCGGTTCCCCACGACGGCGAAGTCGCCGGAATCGCCACCCATCCCGACAGCGGCCTCCCCTTCCCCGGTGACGAGGTGACCCGTGTCTGGTTCGAGCAAGGCTGCCGAGATGTCATCGCCGAGTATCTCGGGGCCGATCATCTGACGACCACGCTGAATGCCGGCGTCGTCGTACCCACGGAAGGGCAATGGAACGACGGTGTCCATCATGCCACGTGTTATGTCAGCACTGGCCGGGGCACCGAGCCGCTGACCGGGTCGGTGAAGAGCCGAGCCGATGACTTCGCCCGCGGTGACATCGTGGCGATTGATCGTCTCCTGCCGGGCGACTGCTTCGAGCCGGCCGGATCCAATGACTCGTTCAGCCTTCGGCGCAGTGACCTGGTTCGGCTCGCCGACTGCATGGGGGAGTTCTCCGGCCTCTTCTTCGGTCGCGCCGATCTTCCCTTCCCCGACGACGTCCCGATTCCGGCCGGCAGCGAGTTGACCGAGACGAGCACGGCGGCCTGTTCCACGGCCTTTGAGACATTCTTCGACGTCGAGTCGGCCGTAGGCTACACGTTCCGATTCTGGCGGCCCTCACAATCGAGTTGGGACGACGGCGACCGCCAGGTCCTGTGCGCGGTGCTGAGCGACGATCCGATCGACGGACCCTACACTCCGGTGGACTATCCGAAACTCGACAAGCTCGGCACCGGTCAGTGTTTCCAGCTGCTGCCGGAACAGACACCCGACTCGCTCTCGCTCGATGACCACGTCCGACCCGTTCGCTGTTCCGAGTCCCACGGCGGGCAGATGATCGGAAGCGGCCGGTTCGACACCGATCTGCCGTTCCCCGGTGAAACCCAGTCGAGGGCCCTGACGGAGCAGGAATGCCGGAGCCTCTTCGAGGCGTTCATCGGTGTCCGGCCCGCCGATTCCGAGTTCGGCCGGTTTCCCTACTGGTATCCCGACGAAGACGCGTGGACGGCCGGTGACACGCGCTATGCCTGCGCCATTGTAGGTGACGGGCTGACTGAGTCATTGCAAGGTAGCCGGCGTTAGCGGCGCCGTCGTCATCGCCCGTCATCGAAATTCCGGCTCGTCCCAATCGGGAAACACGTCGGGGAGATCTTCGGACGGCTTCAATGACCATTCCGGGGTTCGTTTCTCCAGAAAGCTGCTCACACCCTCACGAGCGTCGGCCATCCGACCAAGGGCCTGAATGGCCCGCGACTCGGCCCGGTGTGCCTCCATGGGATGCGCAGAGGTCAGACCGCGCCAGAGCAATCGCCGGGTCAGTGCCACCGAAACAGGGGCCGACTCGGCGAACTCGTCGGCCAGTTCCCGAGCTCGACCGAGTAACTCGTCCGGGGCAACCAACTCACCCAATCCACCGGCGGCCGCCTCGGCGGCAGGGAAGACCCGGCCGGAGTAGCACCACCGTGCCGCTTGCGAGATCCCGACAAGACGGGGCAGAAACCAGGACGAACATGCCTCGGGGGTGATGCCGCGACGGGCGAAGACGAAGCCGATCTTGGCCCCGTCGGCAAACAGTCGGACGTCCATGGGCAGCGTCATCGTGATCCCGATCCCCACAGCCGGACCGTTGACGGCGGCGATCAGCGGTTTGGTCAGATCGAAAAGCCGAAGGGTGACGATACCGCCGCCATCACGCCGGATGCCGTTGGCCCACCGACCTTCGCCATCGCCGTCCAACGTCGAACGAGCATCGGCATCGAAGGTTTGATCGCCTCGTCCGAGGTCGGCCCCGGCACAGAAGGCCCGCCCCGCCCCGGTGACCACGACTGCCCGGATCGCGTCGTCGCCGTCGATCTCGTCGCAGGCGGTCACGAGCTCTCGAACCATGGTGTCGTTGAAGGCGTTCAACCGGTCGGGCCGATGAAGAGTGAGGGTGGCGACGTGGCCGTCGCGATGAAGTCGAATGGTTTCGTAGGACACGGCTACCTCGTCGGTCGGTCAGACGCCGGAGTACATGGTGTCGACCAGTTCGTCGGCCCGCCTGCTGATCGGCTCCCACCACGTCTTGTCGTAGCGGTAGTGCTCCCACAGCGAGACCGACTCGTCGCCTTCCAGGAGCAGGTCGATGGCCTCTCCCCCGACCAGCGCCGGGTGGGCATGACCGCATGCGTGAGCCAACATCAGGAGCTCGTGGCGGAGGCTGCGCACATAGTTGGCGGCCCGTACCGACTTGTCGTCCGGGTCGAGACCGCGGGTCAGCCACTCCGACTGGGTGGCCACCCCGGTCGGGCAGTTACCGGTGTGACACCGCTGCGCCTGAATGCAGCCGACGGCCATCATGGCCTCCCGAGCGACGTAGATCAGGTCGGCGCCCAATGCCATGGCCAGTAGGCCCTCACCAGGAAAGCCGAGCCGGCCCGCTCCGATCCACACCACTTTGTCCTGCATCCCCTGGCTGGCGAAGGTCCGGAAGACTTCGGCCATGCCCATCCGGAAGGGCAATGAAACGTGGTCGGAAAAGGCGAGCGGAGCAGCACCCGTGCCGCCCTCGCCCCCGTCGACGGCGATGAAATCCGGGCCGCGTTGCGTGGTGGCCATGGCGTGGGCCAGCTCGCTCCAGAACTGACGATCGCCGACCGCCGACTTGATGCCGACCGGAACACCCGTGGCGTCGGCCAACCTCTCGATGAAGTCGATCATCGACGGCACCGAGTCGAACGCCGAGTGAGTCGAAGGACTGACCACGGTGACCCCGACCGGGACTCCCCGGACCTCCGCGATCTCCTCCGTCACCTTTGCTGCAGGGAGTCTCCCTCCGAGGCCGGGTTTGGCGCCCTGACTGAGCTTTATCTCGATGCAGCGGATCGACGGGGTCGCCTCGACCAGGTCGACCGCCTTGTCGAGATCGAAGGATCCGTCCGGTTTACGAGCCCCGAAGTATCCGGTGCCGAACTGGAGAATCAGATCGCCGCCGTGGCGATGATGGCGGCTCACCCCACCTTCGCCGGTGTTGTGCATGCACCCGGCCATTGCCGCGCCCCGGTTGAGCGCCTCGAGCGCCACTCCCGACAGGGAGCCGAAGCTCATGGCCGAGATGTTGACGACCGATTCGGGTCGAAAGGCCTTCGGCCGGTCCCGCCACTCCCCCAGCACCTTTGCACAGGGCAGGTGGGTTTCATCGGTCGGATCGACGGCCGACGGCACCTCGAAGGGAAACGCCGAGTGACGAATGATCAGGTACTGGGGAGTGTTCATCTTCGAATCGGTGCCGAAACCGAAGTACTGGTTCTCCCGCTTTGCCGATGCGTACACCCAGCGGCGTTGGTCGCGGCTGAACGGCCGCTCCTCGTCGTTGTCGGTCACGATGTACTGGCGCAGCTCGGGCCCGACCTTCTCGAGCGCATAGCGAAGCCGTCCGATCAGCGGATAATTCCGGCGGACGGCGTGACGTGTCTGAAACAGGTCGATGATCGCCAGGACGGCGAGGACGACACTGACGGCGGCAACGACAACGAGCAGAGTCATTGGCAAACAATAGCCACGTCGTCCGCGCCCAAACCGATTCCGAGCAAGGGTCAGGCGTCGAGGTAGCGGGTCACTGCGACACCGGCCCCGACGGCACCGATGAGTGCGCCCACCATGAGCAGGGCCCCGCCGATGGTGAGAACCTGGGCCGACGGCACGGCGAAATCGCGGAAGATGTAGCTCTGCAGATCCTGGAAGAAACTGGCGATCAGCTTGTTCACCGCGAAAACGGTGAAGATGCTGAGCACCGCACCGAGGAGGCCCTGGAGCAGACCTTCGAGCATGAACGGGATCCGGATGAACCACTTGGTGGCCCCCACGAGCCGCATGACCTCGATCTCGCGGCGCCGGGCGAACACGGCCGTGCGGATCGAGTTGTACATCAGCAGCGCCGAAGCGCCGGCTGCGGCGCCCGCCGCGGCCAGCATGACAGTCGAGCTGCCTTCGGAGAACGTGCTGATGGCGCGGATGTTGTCGCTGGCGAATTCGACGTCCTGCACGCCGGGGATGGTCTCGATCTCGTCGCCGATTCGGCGGATGAGTTCCACGTCGGTGTCGCTCGGCTGAACCTGGAACGACATCGGCAGCTGGTCGGGTTCGACAAGCTGGAGCAGCTCGGGTTCGTCGGCGAAGAAGTTCTGGAACTCCTGATACGTGGCGTCACGATCGATGAAGTAGCGACCGTCGACATAGGGATTCGAGGCCAGAAAATCGTCGATGCTCTCGATCTGCTCCTGCTGCACGTTCACATCGAGCCACACGATGAATTCCACCTCGTCCTTGAACGAGGTGTTGATCCGGCCGACACCCTGCTGGACGAGCAGGGCGACCCCCATCAGCGACAGCGAAACGGCAACGGTGAGGATCGTGGCCAGACTCAGCGACGGGTTGCGGATGAGGTTCTGGCCGGTTTCTTTGAGGAGATAGTCAGCGCGGATTGCCATGAGGGGCTTTGCATTCCTTAGTATTCAGCTTCGGGAGTTTCGGCCGCCTTGGCCAAAACTCCAGTGGACGGGCTCCGCCCGTCGCACGTAAATGGCGTCGAACCTATTCGTAGACGCCGCGGGCCTGATCGCGGACGATCACCCCTTCGGACAATTCGATGACCCGCTTGCGCATGGTGTCAACGATGCCTCGATCGTGGCTGGCCATGACGACCGTGGTGCCGGTCTTGTTGATCCGGTCCAGTAGGCGCATGATGCCGATCGAGGTCTGAGGATCAAGGTTTCCGGTCGGCTCGTCGGCCAACAGGATCAAGGGTCGGTTCACGAACGCCCGGGCGATCGACACCCGCTGCTGCTCGCCACCGGAGAGCTGGTTCGGATACTTCGCCATCTTGTCGCCCAGACCGACCAGCTCGCAGATGGCCGGCACCTGCGTGCGGATGACACTGCGAGGACGGCCGATGACTTCGAGGGCAAACGCCACGTTCTCGGCCACCGTCTTGGTCGGGAGGAGTTTGAAGTCCTGGAAGACGCTCCCGATGTTGCGGCGCAGCATCGGCACCTTCCAGCTCGACATCTGACCGATGTCCTTGCCGGCCACGAAAATACGGCCGGCGTCGGGCTCCTCCTCCTTGTTCAGGAGGCGCAGGAACGTCGATTTCCCGGACCCCGACGGGCCGACGAGAAAGACGAACTCGCCCTTGGCGATGTCGGCGTAGGCGTCGCGCAGGGCGGCCTCGGTCTGTTCGGGATAGGACTTCGAGAC
>JBFHEP010000095.1:0-13182 GCA_041584095.1 Acidimicrobiales bacterium
CGGCGGCGGGCGTCAGCGGCGGCCGTCGTCGCCCAGGGGTGCTTCCGCTTGAGGTGTGATCTCGAGATCGAGAAAGGTCACCCGGGCCAGCGTCGGATCGGTGTCGCCACCGTCGCCCGGCGGTCTGAGCGGACTGCCGAGCAACATCCCGACGGCGAGTACGATCGCCCCGCCGATGGTTGCGGCGGCGATGAGGAGCTGGGAGTGCGGCGACACGGCTGTCAAGTACAGCAGATGTGTGCCGGTCGATGGCGGAGCGTCGCGGAATTGCCCACCGGTGCCGCCTCGTTGCCGTCGATCGTCAAGGCTTCTTGGGCGGCCCTTCCGCTTGGTCGTCGAGGTGGCGGCCTCTGTTGTCGTCGGGGTCTCGGTTGTGGTCGCCTCCTCGGTTGTGGGAGGCGGGCTTGTGGTGGTCGTTCTTCCGGCCTTTCGAGGTGGTATCCGTGCGATCTTCACCTGCATGGCGGGACATCGTCCCGGTCGGCGTCATCGGTTCACACGACATCGGTGTCGGGGAGTTCGACGGTGAAGGGATCGAAGTGACGGCGGGGGCCGGATGCGAATCGTCGAAGCGAGTCGGTCACGACATCCCCCGTCGGACGGTTCGATGCGCCGCATGGCATGATCAGCATGAGCGAATTGGTGATCACGCCCACCCGCAGGCCCGAACGACCAGGCTGCTCCTCGACCCGGTGCCGCAGCCGGTCGGGGTCGTACAACAGGGCTGACACGTGAGGCCCGCTGAGGATGACACCCGTCGCCCGGTCGAGCGGTAGGCGCGCCCATTGTTTCTCGTAGCGGGCCACGGTTTCGGCTGCGATCCGGTCCCAGTACCGCTCGGTGCCGGCGCCGGGTTCGTCGGAGCCGATGGTCATGACGGCCCGTCCACCGGCACCCAGATCGCGCACCAGCTCCCACGCCACGTTGTCGAACGCAGGTCGCGCTGTTGGGCACGGAGCGCCGTCGGCGGTCGTGAGCCGAAGCACGATCGCGGAGTCGGGCGGGAAGCGACCGCGTCCATTGCTGTGAGTCGGCGGTCCAATGCCTGCGGCGGCCCGCTGCCATCGCTCGACCTCCCGATCGACCACCGACGACCATCCGTCGGGAGGGGTGTGAGCCAGCTGGGCCGCCAGCGGGGCGAGGGTCGCCGACCATTGCCGGTCCGGCACCCGCACCCGGACCACGCCGAGCCCGACATCCACCTCGACGGCACCGTCGCCACCGAGCGCGTGGTCTGAGCCGGTCACGATTCGGAGGCGCTCAGCCACGAGATCCACCAGCAGCCGAGCCGAGACCGTCGAACCGAGCGGATGATGCCAGCACGGCGTTGGATCGCCGTTGTGCCACTCGTCGTTCGTGCCGACGTGGTCGTTGCCATGCATCCGCTTCCCGTTCCTCCCAACCCGATCGCGGGCCCTTGGTTTGCCTGGGGGAAGCCGTGCCAGCCTAACGGTGAATCGAAGCGGGACCGCCTGAACGACCGAAGCGTTTGGCACACTGGACACGATGCAGATCGAATTCTGGGTTGATCCGATATGACCGTGGTGCTGGGTGACGGCCCGTTGGGTCGTCGACGAGGTGATGCCCCGACGCGATGTTTCCGTCGTCTGGCAGCCGATCTCGCTGTTGGAGAAGAACCAGCCTGAGCCGGACAGCGACTACTACGAGCCGTCCAAACAAACCCACGACCATCTCCGGGTGATGGAGGCGGTGCGCCAGGCCTGGGAAACGGAGTCAGGTCGCATGGCGGTGTCGAGGCTGGGCGACGATGGATCCATCGACGATCCCATCTTCCGGTACTACTGGCAGCTCGGTAGCCGGATTCACCATGATGGCGAACTGCACTTCGATGTGGCCGATGCGCTCTCGGACGCCGGGCTCGATCCAGCCTTGGCCGCCGCTGCCGACGATCCGACCTGGGACGCGGAAATCAAACAGCGGATGGGGGTCGGTCTTGCCCTCGCCGGTGACGACGTCGGCACCCCACTGATCGCCTTGGACGACGACGATGGGGAGCGGGTTGCGCTGTTCGGGCCGGTGATCACCCGCGTACCGGCCGGAGATACCGCTCTGCGACTGTGGGACGGGTTCGTGGCCATGGCCAGGGTGCCAGGCTTCTGGGAGGCCAAGCGGACTCGTACCGAGCGCCCTGATTTCGGTGAGCGCCCGGATCGCTGAGCGCCGCTGGCACCGGCCCGGCTGCTCCTAGTCGCGCAGGTCGATCTCGTCGTAGTCGGTGATGGGGCGGCCGCCGAGATAGTGGACGACGGTGTCGTCGTCGTTGGTCTTCAGGTAACGGAAGCCGTCGCGCTGGCGTTCGGCCAGGCAGCCCAGGTCGATCTGGACGCTATCGTCCCACGTGGTGGGATCGACCTTGATGGCGATACCGCCGCCAAGGGGCCGGTCGGGATCCGCAAGATCGATGCGGTCGTCCTCCCAGATCACCTTCGTGGCCTTGACGCGGGCCTGCAGCCACCCGTCGCACCGGAGATAGATCCAACCACCACGGCGAAGATAGTGGGGGAAGACCCGCGCCGCGAGCGTCGCCGAGCCCAGGTGCTTCTCGACCGATGCGACGGGCATCGACATGTCGAGGTCGCCGGCCAGCGGTGAGATCTTGTCGGTGACCGACGACGGATTCTTCGTGGCCCTCGGTGTGGTGGTCTTCTTGGGAGCAACTTTTTTCGGCTTTGCCAGGCATTCGAGGCACGCAACCTCGACCTCGTCGTGTTCGCAGTACACGATTGCCGTTGTTGATCCCATGCTCAATGACTCACCTTCTGACGACCTACTCTGCCATCCAGGACTGTAGTTGCTCGTCGCGACGAGAAGTGCGAACCTAAACGCAACCGCAAACTAACGGTGAACCGCTGTCAACGTCGCCCGGCCGCCTTTGCGCGCTCCGAAACGAGTCCGGTCAGCCGTTGCTGGTGGAGAAAACAGCGGTGGCGGAACCAACGCCGCCGTCGGCACCGGTGGCGGTGACGTTGATCCGGTATGCGGTGTTGGGCCGCAGATTGGGGATCGTATGGCTGATGGCGTCGACACAGCCCGTCGGGTCGAGCTGTTGCACAGTCGGGGTATCGGAGCTGGCCTCCACGCGCCAGCTGATCCGCGCCGTGTCGATACAGGGATCGGAGGTGATTTCGATGCTGATCGATCGTTGGTTGAACGGCGCTACCTGGGAGATCGCCAGATCATCGAGATTCACCGGTGCCGGCACATCGACCGACGCCGGGAGGCTGAGATCGGATTCAGTGGCGTTGGCACCCAGCGACGCCACTCGATAGCGGTACGTTCCCGGCGACACCGTGGTATCGACGTAGGGCGAGGAGGTCACCTCGTCGAGGATCTCCCCGTCGCGGTAGACGATGTAGGAGGTCGGGCTCGGGCCGGACGCAGGGGCGGACCATGTCAGTTCGACGTCGCCCCTCACCGCACGAGCGGACACGTTCTCGGGAGGTTGGATCGGACCGGGCAATGACGAGGAGGTGGACGACGACGTCGACGACGAGCTGGTTGAGGTCGTCGTTTCGGTGGTCGACGAAGAGGTGCTGGCCGTGGTCGATGCCGTGGTGGCCGAGGATGTCGCGGTCGTCTGACCGGTGGTCGACGCCGTCGTGGTCGCTGTGGTCGAGCTGGTCAGCCTGCCAGTGGTTGCCGTCGTGGATGACAGATCGATGGTCGACGCAGTGGGGGTGTCGTCGATCTCCGGTCCGGCCGGAGCGCTCTCGTTCAC
The DNA here is from genome assembly GCA_041584095.1 of Acidimicrobiales bacterium. GTDB lineage: Bacteria > Actinomycetota > Acidimicrobiia > Acidimicrobiales > SZUA-35 > JAHELU01. The sequence goes on from JBFHEP010000095.1 coordinate 3,740, forward strand.
CGACGCCACTCCGCTGTCGGGCTCGGTGGTACCACCACCATCCCTGGTCAACGCCCAGGCGGTGAGGAGGCCGACGCCCAGCAGCGACACCAGCCCGACGACCAGCGGTCCGAATCGAAACTGGTCGAAGTCGATGAGCGGTGTGCGTTCGACGATTGGCGGCGGACCGCCCGAATAATGCGATGGATCGGCGGTCGCCGGCAGCAGCGGTCGGTCGTAGCCGCCTGTCCTGCCGGCCACCGATTCCGGGCCCCGTTCGATCGTGCGGGCCGAGCTGACCGTCGGGCCCGGCGGAACCGGGCTCTGGTAGGCGAAAACCTGCGTCCCATCACCGGCTGCGGTGCCGGGCCGGTTTCCGTAGGGCACCGGTGGTGGGAACTGGTGGAAGGCGGCGGCGTCGTTCTGCCCCGCCACCGCGGAGGCCGTGGTGTACGCGCCGGCGCCGTTGAGGCCCGACTGTGCCATGGCCCCCTTCAGCGCCACCGAGAAGTCCCGGGCGTTGTGGAAGCGGTCGACCGGGTCCTTGGCCATCGCCTTCGAGATGACCCGGCAGATCGGTTCCGGCGCCAAGTGGCGCACATCGCCGAGCGGATTGTTGACGACCCGTCCGATGACGGCCATCAGGTTGCCGTCGTCGCCGGGCCCGAGGAACGGCGGATGGCCGACGAGCATGGCCCACAGGCTGGCGCCGAGGCCGTAGACATCGGCAGCGGGGCTGGCCTTGCCGTCGAGGAAGGTTTCGGGTGCACTGTAGGCGGGGGTGAAAGCGGTACCGGTCGTGCGGGCCGACGCAGCCGCCGACGACGACACCTTGGCGATACCGAAGTCTGCAATGCGGGGCGCCCCGGTATTGGTCAGCAGGATGTTGGCCGGCTTGATGTCGAGGTGGACCACGCCGGCCTCGTGAGCGGCGGCCATGGTCTCGGCCACGACGTCGATGTAGCCGACCGCGGACTGCCAGTCGAGCGGCCCCATGTCGACCTGATCCTGAAGTGAGCCGTTCGGGTAGTAGGGCATGACCAGGAACGGTTCGCCGTAGCCGGTGACCCCGGAGCTGTAGACCGGGACGATGCCCTCGTGGTTCGACAGCCGGCCCATGGCTTTGCGTTCCCGATCGAAGCGACGAACGACATCCGGATCGTGACCCGAGTTGATGACTTTCACCGCGACGACCCGATCGAGATCGGCCTGCAGGGCGCGATAAACGCGGGACGATCCCCCCGTCCCGATCTGCTCTACCTCTTCCAGCCCGTCGATGCCAAGATTGGTAACGCTCAGAGTCCCTCGCTCCTTTGGTGCAGAGACGCCTACATGGTAGTCGGTCCTGTGCGCAACGAGCGGTCGCTGAACGTTTCCTGCCGCTCGGAGGGGTCGACCGCCTCAGGTCGGGCTGCAGCCCGCTGGTGGAACGACCGCCGCCGGGTGGGAATTCGGGGGGCTACTCGGCCTGGGCCAGCACGGAGCTCAACCAGCCCGAGAAGGCGTTGGTGGTGATGCTGCGGCTGGCGGTGGAGTCCTCGGAGTCACCGGCGAACAGTACGGCCACGACCTTGTCCTCATGCAACACCGCACTGCCGGAGGCGCCCTGGCCGCTCGGGAAAGACGCCAGCAACACGCCTTTGTCGATATTTCCCTCGGCCGAACATGTGACGGTCGGCGGCGAGTCCGGGGGGATGAAGGTGTCGAGGTTCGGGCTGGTGCACCCGGGCCAGGACGTGAAGTTGGCAGCCTGACCGGAGGTCGAGGTCACTGCGGACAGCCGGGGCATGCCGGAGTCGTCGGTGTTCGACACCGAAAACCGGCCGGGAAATCCAATGCTGCTCACCGGATCGCCGATCGTGACCGCGCTCGAATCGCCCAACTGCAGAAGCGGCACGTCGGCCTGCACGGCGGGATCGCCGATCGTGACGCTGCCCGCATCGTTGATGGCCGCCTCGTTGGTTATCTTCACGACGGCGATGTCGAGGAACGGATGATTCTCGACGAGGCCGGCGATGTAACGGATCTCCGCCGGTTCGTCGACCTCGGGCGACACCGCCACGACGAGCTGGTCGGCCATGGCGGCGACATGTTGGTTGGTCACGATCATCGACTTGGACACGAAGAAGCCTGAGCCGTGGCCCGATTCACTCAGCAGCATCACCGTGGACTGCTTGGCGGTGGCCAGGGTCTCGGCCTGGGCTTCGTCGCCCCGCAGCACGAGCCAGGCGACGACCGCGGCGATCACCAGCGCAGCGGCGGCCACCGCTGCAATCGCCAGGCCGGCGCGATTGGTGGGCTGACGGTGCTGGCCTGATGTGACGACGCGCAGCTGCGTTCCGGCTGACGGGTCTCCCAGCTGGGCGATGAAGGCACCTTGCGCCTTGTACGGCCGGTTGAGGCGACGTCCGTCGATGAAGGTTCCCTTCGACGATGCGTCTTCGAGCCACCATGTGCCCTCTGCGTGCACGAATCGCAGGTGACGGCGGGAGACGAGGGAATGGCGCTCGTCGACGGTGACGAGACACGATGGATCCCGTCCGACCGTCACCTCGTGGCCCGGTAGGAAGACATAGTCCTCGCCGTCGATCTGCAGGCGTAACGTGTCGGTTTCGACGAATGTGGCCGCCGGGCTGTAGCTCTGATCGGGCGGGGGCTCAGGGAACCGGTGCGGCTCGTCGACACCGTCGAAGCCGCCGGCTCCGTGGTCCCGGCGTTCCGCCATCAGGTTGAGAGGTTGATTGGGCGGGTTCGACCAGTCCATCGCGTCCGGGGCGTGGCGATCGGGTACACCGGGTGCCACCTGGTGGCCCCCGGCGCCGGTGTCATCATCGACCCGAACGCCGTCGAGGTCGACAACGGGCGCTCCGTCCCGAAGGTCCACGACCGAGCCGTCATCGATGCCGCTGTCGATCTCGCCGCCGTGTTCGTCGAGCGCCACCGGTTGCCCCGACGACCCCGTCCGGGAGACTCCTTCCTCGAATCGGCTGAGGTCGCCCATCTCCACCAGCTGCTCGGAGGCCGGGGAGTAGGATCGGCCGTCGTAGCCGGGCTCTCGGTCGAACTGTGAAATCGGGCCGGCTGATCCGGCGACCGGTTCGGGTTGGAGATCGTGTTGATCCCCTCCGTCTGCGACACGAAGCAGGCCTGCGGAACCGGCCGAACCGGCCGACGGGTCGGGAGGCGGCGGCGGACCGAGGTCGACGACGGTGGGCGGTGAATCGGGGTCGGCATAGGGATTGCGGAGGCTCTGTTCGTCGAGTGTCCGCGTGATCAGCCGCATGGAGAGCTCGACGCCACGAGGGCTGCCGAGGCGGACGACGACATCGGTGCCGAGCGTCCAGGACGGCGACAACCGAACCCCGATCGGATCGTATGAGCCGTGAGTCGACGTGTCCTCCGCCTGCCAGCTCCGCCCGTTCCAGTTCATCGTGAGATGACGGCGCGAAACCGTTCCCTGCGGAACCACGACGGCGGCGCTGGCCGAACGGCCAATCAGAACCGGAGAGTCATCCGGGGTGAATCGGAGCCGGCCGCCGGGCCAGGTGATTTCGAGGTCATGCATGCTTCAAGACTCCACCGATGGTCGTCATCGGGACGACCGATCGGTAACGACACCAAGGTAACCGCACTTGTGCTGGAAGCGACAGTCTTGCTGAACGTCGAGGCAGACATGATCGATTGCCGGTTTTTCAGGACGTGATGACCCGGGACACCGCCAATCGTTCCACCGGTACGCTGCTGTTGTCAGACGGAGCTGATGGCGTGGATGTCGCCGGGGAGTACTCGAACCACCTGGCGATCCACGGCGATGGAGATCCCCTTGGCGCCAACGGCGAGAATCGTGCCGCTGATCGTGCCGTCCGTGGTCTGAACCCGCAAATGACGTCCCAACATCGTTGTCGGGTTGGTCGTGCTACGCATGTCTGTTGCTTCTCCTGTGCCGCGCTCCGTTGAGCGGCATCGGGAGTCGAGAGTACAGGTTCCCCGCCGCTCGTGGGGTGGATTCGAGAGAATCGCCCAGCCGTTATCGCCATCGTCGATCGTGCCCAAGTCGGTCATCGGAAACAGTGTTGTTCACCTGGTCCGAACGGCCCAAACGCCGGAGCCGCCGGACCTGATCCGGTAGGCCCACTGAGCATCTCAGGTCCGGCCAACCATCGAATCGACCGAGATCTCGATCACCACCCGATCGTCGCGTTCCTTGGGCTGCCGATACCGCTCGGTGTACCGCCTGACACCTTCGGCCACCCGGTCCGGCTCGTCGGTGACGACGGCGGCGCCGTAGAGGCTGAGCCACCGACCGCCGTCGACCTGGCAGACCGCGACTCGCTGCTGCGGATCGCGGGCGACGTTGCGGGCCTTGACGGATGTGGCCCAGGTAATGACCCGCGCCGTCTTCGTCTCCGGTTCGAAGGTCACCCCGACCGGCGTGACCTGGGGCGTGCCGTCGGAGCGCAGCGTGGTCAAGGTGGCCAGATGGCGCTCGGTCAGGAAGGTCAGCACGTCGTCGTCGAGATTGTCGAGATCGAAGGTCATGAGGTGGCACGGTAGCGTTGGGACACCACGACGGGAGGTTGCCGGATTTGAGCCACTTCGAAGAAGAGACCGCCATTCGGCCGGTGTCGAAATCCGAGGAAGCGAGCTCCGAGTTCGTCACCGACCTGACCAGTGCGTGGGATATCAGCGGTAACCCCAACGGCGGCTATCTGCTGACGTCGTCGCTGCGGGCCGCGGCGGCAAGTAGCGCCGGGCATGCCGACCCCATCTCGGTCACCACCCACTACCTGCGGCCGGGCTCCTCCGGAGATCAGGCGAAGATCGCCGTCGAGACGATTCGATCCGGTCGACGAACCTCCACGGTGCGTACCGTGATGAGCCAGAACGGGAAGCCGCGCATCACGTCTTTGATCACGATGAGCGATCTGGGGCACTGGTCCGGACCCGACGTGGCCACGATCGAACCACCGCTCGTCGCGCCGCTCTCTTCGTGCATCGATCGGTCGACGCTGCCGCAGGGTGTCGACCTGCCGATCCTGTCCCGGGTCGACGTCCGGCTCGACCCGGCCACGGTGGGACCGCCGTCCGAGGGCGAGGGGCGCGCCTACATCGCCGGTTGGATTCGCTTCACCGATCAGTCGCCACCGTCGGCGTTGGCACTGCCTCTCTTCGCCGACGCCTTTCCCCCTTCGCCGATCGGTCTACTGGGACGGGTTGGGTGGATACCGACGGTCGAGCTCACCGTCCATGTGCGGGCCCGGCCGGTCGACGGGTGGATCCGAGCCTGTTTCGAAAGCCGCGACATCGGTCGGGGAATGCTCGTCGAGGACGGCCTGCTGTGGGATGCCGACGCCAACTTGGTGGCCCAGTCCCGTCAGCTCGCCCTGATCCTCAGTTAAAGTGTGGTGATGTGGTCTGAGCCACAAGGGTTCAGGCCGTTTAGCGAAAGTAATGCCATGCCTACAGGTACAGTGAAGTTCTTCAACGCCGAGAAGGGCTTCGGATTCATCTCCCGTGAGGGTGCGTCGGACGTGTTCGTGCACTTCTCGAACATTGTCGGTGACGGCTACAAGACCCTCGACGAGGGTCAGCACGTCGAATTCGAAATCGCTCCCGGTCGCAAAGGCGACGAAGCCAAGAACGTGAGGGCTCTGTAGCCGGCACGAAGCGATTCGCAAGATCAATTGTCACAAGTATCGAGGGCCGCTCTCGCCGGGAGTGGCCCTCTTCCTTTTTGCGCTCGGCCCGGTCAGCCGTCGCGCCCGCTGAGTCAGTCGTCGCCTGCGGCCGAGTCATTCGTCGCCTGCGGCGACCAGCTTCGTGATCTCCTCGGAGGCGTTCACGATCCCCTCTGAGACATAGCGGTCGTAATTGGCCTCGATGTTGCGCAGCTCGTAGCGGTAGTTGATCATCATCGCCAGGCCCCGTTCCCAGCCGACGTCGGTCGGGTTGGCCAGCCAGTTGATCCGCTCGGCCCTGGCGCCGTTGGACAGGTGGAAATGGGTCACCGGATCGAGCGCCCGGCCCGACGGCCGCCGCTGGTTGACGACATAGTCGGCCGCCAGCCGCATGAGCACCGGCCGGACTCCTGCCAGCCGGGCGTCGTCGACCGAGGGCATCGGACCGCGGACCAGATCGGCCAGCTGCTCCCTGACCGGCGACAGCCCGAGTTCGGCCAGCACGTCGGATTCGCGTTCGGTGAGAACAGGGCGGGCTGATTCGAGTTCGGTGAGCAGCCATCGACGGAAGTCCGGCAGCGGCGACAGGGTGGCGAAGCGACGGAGCCCCGGGAGATCCCTGGTCAGCTCTTCGACCACCGATTTGATGAGGAAGTCCCCGAGGGACACCCCGGCCAGGCCCTCGTGGCAGTTCGAGATCGAGTAGAAGATCGCCGTGTCGTAGTCGCCCTCGGAGTCGACTGCCGACTGACGGTCGACGTCGGTCCTCGGAGGACCGTCCGTCACCTCGATCAGCGGGGTCACCGTGTCGGCCATACCTTCGGTCAGGGCCACCTCGACGAAGATCAGCGGATCGTCGGGCATGGCCGGATGGACGTAGGCATAACACCGTCGCCCCGGACCCAACCTCGCCTTGAGATCGCTCCAGGAGCGAATTGCGTGCACTGCCTCGTATTCGATCAGTTTCTCGAGAAACGCGGCGGACGTGCTCCAGGTGATCTGTGTCAGCGTGAGCAGGCCGACATCGAACCAGCGGTCGAGGATCGAGCGGAGCTCGGAGTCGAGCGCCCCGAGACCCTCGCCGTTGTTCCCGGCCGCCCGAGCCAGGTCGCGGACGTCCTCGCGCAACTGAACCAGGAACGAAAGACCTCCCTCGAGGCCCACGAAGCGGCGCATGAGGCGCTCCCGACGAGGAACGAGCACGCTTCGGAGGTCGGCCTCCGCAGTACGGCGGTGCTTTGTGGTCGGGGCGTGGAGGACCGTGTCGATGGCGGCGTCGACCGCATCGGTATCATTGCCGTAGTCCGCGGCCAGCAGGTCGAAGAAGCGCTGTTGGCCGGTCGGGGAGAACTCGGCGTAGGTGACACCCAGCATCCGAGCCCGGCGCCGGGCGGCGACCTCACCACCTCGGGCGTCGATGATCTCGTCGACCAGCCTGCGGATCCGCCGTAGATCGCTCTCCGGGAGGTCGGGGTTGACGCTCGGAGGTCGATCGCCGGTACCGGCCCGCCAGCGACGCACTCCCTGCCAGAGCTGTCCGACCCGGGCGCTCACCGCCATTGTGTCTCCAAGGCGGAGCGGGCGGCGGTGCGAGGTGTCGACATCGACCTACTGTGTTGCCATTCGGAGTTCTAGGCGCCGTCGACGGGCGTGCCGGCATATGGCGTCGGATCACCGGGTCGGGGCACGATCGGGCGGGTCCACGACAGCAGGCCGGAGACACCCTCGACGATCCGGCGCCAGGCGGTCGGATCCCAGCCGTCGACTACTTCCATCGCCCCGTCGTTCCGGATGAAGATCAGCGCCGGCATCCTCTCGACACCGAGCGACTTGACCAACTCGCGATCGGGATCGGGGAACGTGAGATACGACTCGGACCACGGACCGAGGAACCGGCGACAGCCCTCGGCGTCAGTGGTGGCCACCCAGCCGACTCGGACGTCGGCCGAGGAGTAGTGGTCGAGCACCCGGCCGGCCGTTTCCAGGATCCAAGCGCTTTCGTGGGTGTAGGGATCGATCGCGACCAGGAGAAACGGGAACGAGGTAAGCCAGTCTCGAAGCGGGTAACCCTCGCCATTGAGTGAATCGAAAACCAGATCGGCTGGAGCAACGGCCACGGCGGGGGAGACTAGCGTAGGTTTGACCCGACTACGAAGTCTTGGTCGCACAAACAGGCAAAAATTCTCCTAATCGTTCCAATCGTCGTTCCAGGGCCGACGCCCGCACCTTTCCCAGTAGGTTGAGGCATGCACCCAATCGAGCAGCTGCGCCATGTCGCCCGAGCCAACGGGGCCGATGCCCGGCTTCTCGTGGAGGAAGCAGCGTCGGCGCTGCGAATCTTCGGTCGTGATCCCGCAGGTTTGCTCACGGGTTGTCGTCGCTTGCTGACCCGTCAACCGGCCGTCGGGCCGTTGTGGTGGCTGTGCACGCGGCTGGTCCTGAGTGCAGATCAGCGCACCGAGGCGACACTGGTCGTCGAGGAGCTTCGAGCCGATACCACTGATCGTCGACTGGCCGAGACGCTTCCCGACGGGGCCGTCGTCGGCATGATCGGCTGGCCCGATCTTGTTGTCGAGACGCTGGGCCGCCGACGAGCCGATTGCTCCGCCCTGATCGTCGACGTCGATGGCCTGGGCCCTTCCGTGAGCCGGCGTTTGGTACGCGACGACATCGATGCGGAGTACTTCGACGGGTCACGGCTGGCCGGTGTCGCCGCCGAATCCGACGTGGTCGTGCTGGAGGCAGCGGCGGCATCGGTGGCCGCTGCGCTCGTCGACGTCGGTGGTTTGGCGCTGGCCGCCACGGCGAAAGCAATCGGCCGGCCGGTGTGGCTGGTCGTTCCAGTCGGCTGTCTGCTCCCCGAGCCCTACTGGCGCACGCTCGTCGAGCGGGTCATCGACGTCGACAAGCCGGCATTCGTCGCCAACGCGGAGGTTGTGGGCCTGGGGCTGGTCGATCGGGTTGTGCGGCCAAACGCCGTGATCGACGGCGCCGCTCTTTCATCGCTCGCCCCCGACTGTGCAACGGCCGCCGAGCTCCTGGTCGAGGTCCGCTGACCGACCAACCGGTCGGTCGCCGCGCCGCCAACCGGCTGTAACCGGACCGACATGGTCCGCGTCGCTGTCACCACCCGCTACTACCCTGAGGATCATGGGTACATCTTCGGTGGCGCAGGATTTTCCTGCGCCGGGGCGCCGCATCTCGATTCCCGTCGACGACGCCATGGTCGGCGCGTGCCCCGGTTGGTACTACGACCCCGACGACGAGGCGATCTACCGATGGTTCGACGGCGAGAACTGGACCGACCGCCGCTGCGACATATTCAGCTCCGAATCGCCGGTCGGCGGCGTCGAGGAGCCGAGCTGACCTCGATCACCGGGCGCTCGTCTCAGCGCCCGGGGGCGATCGGTGGGTCTCGACGTCGATCTGGTTCACCAGGGTCCGCGAGATGACCTTCAGGCACAGCGTCTCATCGGCCCCCTCGAAGATGCTGAGCACCCGGGCGTCAACGTAGTAGCGGCTGACGTCGAATTCCTCGGCGTATCCCATGCCGCCGTGAATCTGGAGCGCCTCGCGGGTAACCCATTCGGCCGCTCGACAGACGTAGGCCTTGACCATCGACGCCTCCATCGCACCCTCCCCCTTGGCCATCATCCGACCGACGGAGTAGGCGAATGGGCGTGAAGCCTGGATGAGGGCGGCCATGCGGGTCAGTTTGGCTCGGGTCAACTGGTAGTCGGCGATCGGATGACCGAACACGACCCGGTTGGCCGCATAGTCGCAGGC
>JBFHEP010000096.1:0-13170 GCA_041584095.1 Acidimicrobiales bacterium
ACACCATCGCGGACGGCCTGCTCACCTCTCTGGGCGAGCACAACTTCGCCATCATCACGCGCCTGGTCGACGACATCGTCCTCGTCGACGATTCGGAGATCGTGGAGGCGATGGGGCTGATCTGGACCCGGGTCAAGCTGGTGGTCGAGCCGTCCGGAGCGGTTGGCGTTGCGGCCGTTCTCGCCCATCGAGGCCGATTCGCCGGTGGGCGGGTGGTGGCGGTGCTGACGGGTGGCAACGTGGATCTGCGCAACCTGCCCTGGTGCTGATCCGGTGGTCGATCAGCCCGGCTCGACCGCGGGTCCGACGTAAGAGGCCGACGGACGTATGATCTTGTTGTCGGAAGCCTGCTCGAGGATGTGGGCCGTCCAGCCGAGGACCCGGCTCACCACGAACGTCGCCGTGAACAGCTCCTGAGGCAGTCCGGCGAGATGCAGAACGACGGCGGCGTAGTACTCGACGTTGGTCACGAAACGCCGTCCCGAGGTTCGCTCGGCCAGAACGTTCAAGAGACGTTGCTCGATCTCGACGGCCCGTTCGACCAGCTCGCGCCCGGCCGGATCGGTGAACGACTCGGCCGTCCGGCGCAATGTCTCCGAGCGGGGATCGCGATCACGGTACACCGCATGGCCGAAGCCCATCAGTTTGTCGCCGGCGTCGAGCCGCTGGTGCGCCCAGGACTCTGCCCGGTCGGGGTCGCCAATGGCGTTGATCATGTCGAGCACCCGACTCGGGGCCCCACCGTGCAAGGGGCCCGACAGCGCGCCGACGGCGGCGCCCAGGGCGGCCGGCACCGAGGCCCCGGTCGACGCCACGACCCGAGCGGTGAAGGTCGACGCATTGAAACCGTGTTCGGCGGTGAGGTTGAGGTAGGTCTCGACGGCCCGTATCGCCTCGTCGCCGGGTTCGATGCCCGTGGCCATGCGGAGGTAGTCGGCCGCATGGCCCCGGTCGGGATCGCCGATGATCGGTTCGAGACCATTCAGAAGTCGGGCCGTTCCGGCCAGCAGGGCGGGCGTGATGGCGACGGCGCTGAGTGCAGCGGCCAGACGCCCCGCAGGGTCGAGGTCGACCGTCGGGGTGGTGTCGACGGCCGCCCACAGGCCCGCCACCAAGGCTCCGAGCGGCATCGGGTCATGGCCGAAGCCCTCAACCACCGCCGCGATGAAGTCGCGGTCGACCGACGCCCTCTGCTCGGCGAGAAAACTTCCGACGTCGTCGGCATCGAGCAGCAGCTCGACGATCTGCTCGAACGAGCTGGTCGTTGCGAGGCGTACGGCATTGCGGCCCCGGTAGTGGTAGAACCCCTCGGCGCCCTGCACCGACCCGATGCTGGTGTCGGCCACGATCAGGCCTTTGAGTCCCGCCGGAGCCCGGAGGGGGGAAGCGGCAGGGGGTGGCGGCTCGGTGGACAGCATCGACCTCGGAGGGCTCATGGTCTGACTGTGCCAGGTGTCGCCCGCCGAAAGCCAGATTGATAGTGTCAACATTGATCAATGTCAACCCTTCCATTGTCGATGCTTCAACGGAGGTGAATCGTGACGACCGCAGGCGATGCATCCCGAACCGACGTCGAGGGTACGGGCGGTTGGCTGACGGCGGCCCAGGTCGCCGAGGCACTTGGCGTCAAGCGGGAGACGGTGTACGCCTACGTGAGCCGGGGGATCCTGCACCGACGGATGGCGCTCGACGGCCGCACCAGCCTCTTCGACCGGCAACAGATCGACGATATGCGGCGAGGTGGGCGGGGGGCCGCAACCGGTGAGCTGGGGACCGTCCTGGCCACCGCCATCACCCGGGTCGCCGAGGGATCCCTGGTGGTTCGTGGTAGCGACCTGGTGCAGTTGGTCGAGTCGGGAGCGGGTTTCGAGGCGGTGGCGGAGTTGATCTGGCAGGCCGACCACCCCGGGCGTTGGGAGACCTTGATCGACCGTGTTCCCCTGGTCGTGGCGGAACCAGCCGAAGCCGCCATGCCGGTCCTCGATCGGTTCCGCATCGCCGTGGCCTCGGCCGCGGCGGCCGATCCTTTTCGGGACGATCTGAGCGCGGCCGTTGTCCGCCGCACCGCACCCCGGATCATTCGAGCGATGGTCGACAGCATGCCGGCGGTCGACGGGTCGCAACTCGACCAGCCGGGCCACAGGCGGTCCGACGCACCGGACGACGGGCCGCCGATGCCGATGGCCGGTCAGCTGTGGCCCCGACTCAGCGCTCAGCAACCCACGCCCGCCAAACTCCGAGCACTCGACGTCGCCCTGGCCCTGCTGGCCGACCACGGGCTGGCCACCTCCACCTTTGCGGTTCGGGTCGCAGCGTCGGTACGGGCCGGCCCCTACGCCGTGGTCGGCGCCGGCCTCGGCGCGCTCGACGGTCCGTTGCACGGCGCCGCCTCCGGTGACGTCCACCGGTCGCTCGCCGTCGTCGCAGCCGGCGGAGATGTGGCGACGGAACTGACCGGACGCGATTGGTCGGCAGGGTCGACTCCCGGGTTCGGTCACAGCATCTATCGATCCCGGGATCCTCGGTTCTCCGCCCTCGCCGGGGCCGTGGCGCGAGCGTGGCCCGACGATCCGCGCCGTGTCGTTCTCGACGAGTACCGGCGCACGATCGGCGCCAGGACCGAGTCCGCAGCCAACGTCGATCTGGCGCTCGGATTCCTCACCTGGATGGCCGGGATGACACCCGAGGCCGGTGAGGCGATCTTTGCGGTTTCCCGCTCCGCCGGCTGGTTGGGTCACGCCATGGAGGAATACCAGGAGCGACCGCTGCGACTTCGGCCCCGCGGCCACTATGTTGGACCTCTGCCAATCGGATGATCGTGCAGGGCCTATCGGCCGTACTGGCCGTTGGGCCGGCGGTCGACCGAATGATTGGCCCCGGTGCGCCCCGGCATGACAGTCTGGCCCCGGTCAGCGATCCTACGAGGTGTCGATGCTGTCATTTCAGCTCAGTTCCGAACATGAAGCATTGCGGGCCCGGGCCCGGGAGGTGGCGGCCGCAGGCGTGGCCGAGCACGGCCGGCACAATGACAGCTGGATCAACGGCTACTCAAAGGCCTTCGCCCGAACCATGGCCGAGGAGGGCTGGATCGGGATGGGCTGGCCGACCGAACACGGGGGCAGGGGGCGGCCGCCGATCGAGCGGGTCATCGTGGCCGAGGAGATGATCAGCGCCGGGGCTCCGATCGCCTCGATGTGGTTTGCCGACCGCCAGTTCGGGCCGACGATCATCGCCTACGGCACCGACGATCAGAAGGCCCGATACCTGCCACAGATGCTGAGTGGCGAGACGACGTGGTGCATCGGGATGAGTGAGCCCGACGCAGGCTCCGACCTGGCCTCGCTCAAGACCTCGGCGGCCCGCGACGGCGACCACTGGATCATCAACGGCCAGAAGATCTGGACGTCGTTCGGCGATCAGGCCGACTACTGCTACCTCATCTGTCGCACATCGGCGGAGGGGCCTCCGCATCGGGGGATCTCGGAGATCATCGTGCCGATGAATGCCGACGGCATCGAGGTACGTCCCATCACCGACATGACCACCAACCGTCACTTCTGTGAGATCTACTTCACCGACGTGCGGGTGCCCATCGAAAACCTCGTCGGCGTGGAGGGCGATGCGTTCCGACAGACGATGGTCCAACTTGAACATGAGCGTGGTGGAATCGACCGATTGGTGTCGAACCGTCCTCTCTACGACGTGGCCGTCGCCGAGGCCGACAAAGACGATCCGTTGGCTCGTCAGGAGATCGCCAGGTTGGAGATCGGCTATCGCGTCGGACGGTTGCTCGTCTACCGGGAGGTCCTGAAGCAGGCTCCGGCCGGTTTCAGCGCGGCCACCAAGTGCTTCTGCACCGAACACGAGTGGCGGGTCGCCGAGTTCGTGGCCAGGACGCTCGGCCCTCGCGGCCAGTTGTTCGACGACGTGACGAAGGGGGTGCTGTACGCGCCGGGCTACACGATCATGGGCGGCACCTCCAACATCATGCGGAACATCCTCGGTGAACGGGTGCTCGGCCTGCCGCGTGAGCCCCGGGCCACAGCCTGAGCTCATCGATACGAAGCCGACCTCGGATAAATGGGGAATAGGGAGGCTGCCGGAGCTACGATGACCCCGATTCCCTAGTGAACCGGTCGGCAATTGTCCGACCGCACGTTCGAAACCGCCGTCGAGCTGAAACGAGGCCGCCCATGAGCTCCGATCCGATTCCCCAACTGAGTCTCAACGAGGCGTGGCGACTACTCACCGACGACCCGGCCGCCGTCCTCATCGACGTTCGAACCACCGCCGAGTGGAACTTCGTCGGCGTGCCCGACCTGCGTAGCGTGCCCAACGAGTTGCGAACCGTCGAGTGGACGACCTATCCGACCGGCGCCGCCAACCCCGATTTCGTGGAACAGGCCACCGCCGGACTGGACCCCGATCAACCCATCCTGCTGCTCTGTCGATCCGGGGCCCGATCTCAGGCCGGAGCGGAGGTCCTCCGGGCCAACGGGTTCGCCAACGTGCACAACATCGCACCCGGATTCGAGGGACCGCTCGACGGTGATCAGCACCGCCACGGCGGCTGGAAGGACGAACTGCCGTGGATCCAGGGCTGAACCCAGGGGAGTGGTCGGAGGCCACGGCGCTCGTCCGAGGCGGGCTCGACCGTTCGAGCTTCGATGAAACCGCCGAGGCGCTCTACCTGACCTCGGGCTACGTGTACTCCACGGCAGCCGAGGCCGAGAAGGCGTTCGCCGGTGACCACGACCGCTACATCTACTCCCGTTACGGCAACCCGACCGTCACGACATTCGAGGAGCGGTTGCGGCTGCTCGAGGGCTCCGAGGCCTGCCGGGCCACCGCCAGCGGCATGGCCGCGGTCTTTGCCGCCCTGGCCTGCTACGTGCGGGCCGGCGACCGGGTGGTGGGCTCCCGGGCACTGTTCGGCTCCTGCTTCGTCATACTCGACGAGATCCTGCCCCGGCTCGGCGTCGAGACCGAACTGATCGACGGAACGTCGATCGACGAGTGGGACCGGGCCCTGGCCTCCGGAGCCCGGGCGGTCTTCCTGGAGACCCCGTCCAATCCCAGCCTGGAGCTCATCGACCTGCGCGCCGTCTGCGACCGAGCACATGCTGCCGGCGCGGTCGTCATCGTCGACAACGTGTTCGCCACGCCGATCCTGCAGAAGCCGATGACCTTCGGGGCCGACGTGGTCGTGTACTCCGCCACCAAACACATCGACGGGCAGGGTCGCACCCTTGGCGGGGCCGTGCTGGCGTCGACCGAGTTCGTCACCGAACATCTCGTGCCGTTCATGCGCCACACGGGGCCGAGCCTGAGCCCGTTCAACGCCTGGGTGCTACTGAAGGGTATGGAGACCCTCCGGCTCCGGGTCGAGGCGCAGAGCGCCGCAGCGCTGGATCTGGCCCGACGATTGAGTGACGACGGGGTCGCCGTGCGGTACCCGAGTCTGCCGTCCCACCCTCAACTCGAGTTGGCCGAACGGCAGATGGCGTCCGGCGGAACCATCCTCACGGTCGACGTCGGCGACAAGCAACGGGCGTTCAGATTCGTCGACGGGTTGCGGCTGTGCGACATCTCCAACAACATCGGTGACACCAAGACGCTTGTCACCCACCCGGCCACGACCACCCACCGCCGGCTCGGCCCCGAGGCCCGGGCCGCGGTCGGCATCGGCGACGGTCTCGTCCGAATCTCGGTCGGCCTCGAGGACATCGACGATCTGTACCGCGACGTCTCCCAGGCGCTCGCCCCACTTGGTGGCTGACCGGGAACTCGCCGACCGGTACCTCGACCGGATCGGGCTCGATACCGCGCCGGCCCCTACCGTCGAGGGCGTCGAGCGGCTCATGCGAGCGCATCTCACCCATGTACCGTTCGAGAACCTCGATGTCTACCTGCAGCGGGGCGTGGCCACCGACCGGACCTGGACGCTTTCCAAGGTGCTCGACCGAGGTCGGGGTGGTTGGTGCTTCGAACTCAACGGCGCATTCGCCGCCCTCCTCGAGTCACTCGGGTTCGAGGTCCGACTGCTGGGAGCGGCAGTGCTGCTCGGTGGCCCGAACCGGATCGTCGATCACCTGACCCTGGAGGTCACGATCGAGGGTCGTCCCCATCTGGTCGACGTCGGGTTCGGTGACGGTTTTGCCGCCCCACTACCGCTGAACACCGGAGGAGACGCCCGGCTCGACGGGAGGACCGGAGCGTTCGGATTCATGGCCAGCGCCGAGGGAACCACCCTCGTCCGCTACGACGGCGACGTTCCAGAAGCCCAGTACCGATTTCGGCGGGTGGCATTGACCCGTAGCGATTTCGAGCCTGCCTCGGATCGTCTCTACCACGACACGCAGTCCAACTTCCGCCAGGGCCCGGTGGCCACCCGCCTGCTCGACTGGGGACCGGATCGTGTCACCCTGACCGCCGACCGCCTCCGGCTGATCAGGGACGGCGAAGCCGCCGACACCGCGATCGAACCGAACAGCGGCCGGTGGCACGACGCGCTGACGGAGTGGTTCGACCTAACCGTAGAGAGCTTCTCAGCGTCCCACCGGTAGCAGGCCCGCGGGCTGCCAGAAGAAGCCGTTTGGAAAGAACGTGATGTAGTCGCGGGGGAATGACGTGAAGCCGGGAAGAAGATCCAGACCGACGTCTGTTCCGTCGACGGGAAGGCCACGGGCGGCATCCCAGCGGCCGTCGCCGCCGATCTCCACCAGCCGGTCGTCGTCCCGCTCCAGCTCGACGACTCGATCGTCGAGTCGACGGGACACCACGGTCCAGGTGTCACCGCCCGGATCGACGGTCACGGCGACCGGTACGTCACCGACGGTGGTGTTGGCCACTCCGGCCTCCCGTACGTCGACGACCGGAAACGCGACCGAGTCCGGTCCGAGCTCGACCACGATCGCCATCTGGTCCAGACTGAAGCCGCTGCGCTGAGACGGTGCGTCGAGGGCAACGGTGTCGGGATACAAATCCCGCCATTCGCCCCACGTCAGAACCGTTGACGACAACAGCTCCAGCTTCTCGCCGGTCAGCGGACCGAGGATGGCCTCCCCGATGGGTTGGCTCCACACACTGCCGGTGTCGTGGTCGAACCAGGTCATCGCGTTGCCCCACAGATCACCCTGATTGCCCAGCACGATCGGTCGACCGTCGATCTCGCGGCGATGAACCATCGCCGTTCCACAGAGCGGTCACCAGGTCACGAACGTCGGGATGCCCCGGTGCATGTCGACCACGATTTCCCGGCGGGTCAGAAAGCCGACCGGGTAGGCCCGGGCGTCGCCCTCGATCTCCACGCCGATGACCAGCTCGTCGTTCGGCCAGCCGCTGTCGTCGGCGCGCACGAAGACGGGCCGGTACACGGGGCGGATCCCGTCGCGAGCGATGACGGGGCGGTACCCGTCGGGCAGGGGTTCGCCGGCCCAGACCGGGTTGTAGAGATCACGGTCGAAGTCGGGGGACGCCCCCGCCCACCCGTCCGGATGAAAGGCGGCCGGCGAATCGGACAGCTCACTGTCCCGCTGCGACGTCCATGCGAACCAGACGGCCGACGCCACCAGCACCACACCGAGGACGGCGTAGGCCACGATCGGCGCAGCACCGGATCTTCGATTCTCCATGGGGGGCAAACCCGCGAGCCACCGTCATCTATTCCAGCCGCGACGACGTGCGGCTTCTGCGGTCTGGTACCAGCACGTTCGGTGCTCAGGCGATCTCTGCTCGACTCAGCCACCAGGCCGTCGCACCCACCGACACCGCGGCCAGGACGACCGGGACGATCAAGCCGGCGGCCATCGACCGCTCCGCCAGCGGCAGTTCGATCTCGGTCAGCCGGGCGAGAACCGAATGCGGGTAGGTGTTGAGCGACAATCGGGCGGCCCCGGCGCCGGCCCGGGCCACGAACAGCTCCCAGATGAAGATGTAGACGAGGCCCCACAACAGCGCCCGCCGGAACACCAGGCCCAGCAGTACGAACAATCCGCTGTAGCCGATGGCGGCCAGGCCCATCGACAGTGCGGTGGCGGCCACGATGCCGCCGTCGCCGCTGGTTCCGATCGCTGCGGCCGCCGCCAGGGGGATGACGGCGATCGGAAGAGCGATGGTGGCCGATGCGGCCCAAGCGGCCAGGGCGAGCTGCCAACGGGGGTTGGGCCGCAGCCACAGGTAGACCAGCGTTTCGTCCTCGACGAGCTGACCGAGCGTGGTCGAGGCGAACAGCAATGACAGGATCGGCACCATGAAGCCGAGACCGTAGACCGACAGAAATCCTACGATGGCTTCGGTCCGGTTCTCGGTGTCGACCTGGCTGCCGATCGACAGCGCCAGTACGAGGGCGAGCACCGAGAAGCCGGTGATGAGCAGGAGACGGCTCTTGGTGAGCTGCTGGTCGAGCAGGGCACGGTACAGGGCCTTGATCTGTCGTGACGAGGTCATGACGGCCGTCCCACCAGATAGCGGAACACGCTTTCCAGGTCGTCGTCGAGGGGGGTGATGGCGCGCAGCGTCTGGTCGAGGTCGCGGCTGGAGGACAGCAGAAGGCGCCGGGCCACCCGAACGTCGTCGGTGGTGAGTTCCAGGGTGTCGGCTTTCACGATGTCGCAGCCGAGCACTGCGTCGGATCGGATCAGCCGGGCGGCAAGGGCGCGGGCGTCGCCACACGCCACCCGCACCCGGTGGGGCTGGGTGTCGAGCAGGTCGCGGATCTCGTGGAAGTCGCCTTCGGCCACCAACCGCCCCTTGGCCACGACGACCACATGGGATCCGAAACGCTCGACCTCGTCGAGCACGTGGCTCGACACCAGCACCGTGCGGCCCGCGTCGCCGAGCCGGCGGAACAGCTCGATCATGTGCTGCCGCTGGCGGGGGTCGAGGCCGTTGAGCGGCTCGTCGAGCACGAGAACGGTCGGATCGTGGACGAGTGCCTGGGCGACCTTGACCCGTTGCCGCATACCTTTGGAGAACGTACCGACGGGGCGACCGAGGTCGGGATCCAGTTCAACGGTGTTGAGGGCCCGCCGGGCCTGCGTGTCGGGATTGGCCAGTCCGCTCAGCGTGGCCGCCAAGGTGACCGTCTCGAGTGCCGACTGGCGTTCGAACACGCCGTCCTGCTGAGGAACGAGACCGATGTGACCCCGCGCGGTGTCGTCGAACCGGGGATCACCGCCGGCGACCCACACCGTACCCGTCGTCGGCTTGGCCAGCCCGCAGATCAGGCGGAGCAAGGTGGATTTACCGGCGCCGTTCGGCCCGAGAATGGCCGTGATCCCGGGGCGGACGACGAGATCGATGTCGGATACCGCCACAAGGGGGCCGAACGACTTCGAAACCTGACGCAGCACCACCGACGCGTCGATTGGAATCGCCCGAGGTTCAGCGGAGATCTCGATATTCCCGTCTTGAAGGCCCCCGCCTTGAACGGTCATCGTCGAACCACCAGATCCCGGTAGCTGTACCAGATCCAACCCGACGACAACACCAGCCATCCGAAGAACGCCGACCAGAGCGTCCACGTCGGATTCTCGCCCAGCGGCCAGCCCCCGCTCTCCGCGTGAATGCGATGCACCAGGGCCCGCGGGAGGAACATGACGTTGGCCAGCCGCAGGACGGGGGGAAATCCACCGTCGTTCACGAGGATGTCGGTGACGATGGCCGAGCCGGGGATGACCGACAGGATGGCGGCGGTGGCCACGACGCGGCGGTCGGTCGATGCACTGATCGCCAGGCCGACTGCCCCGTAGATGGCCCCGACAACGGCCGACGAGGCGAGGATCCGGAGAAACACCGTGATCCACTGGCCGAATCCGTCCGGTCCCTCGTTCTGCAGCGTGAAAGCGATCAGCGTCAGGAACGGCGGGCCGAGCGTCACCACGAGAAGCAGCAGCATGACCGACAGCGCCTTGCCGAGCAGGTAGCGGGGCCGGTCGAGCGGCGATGCCAGGTAGACGCCGAGCATGCCGGTCCGGCGGTCGTTGCACAGCAGCTCCGGACACACCAGCCCGGCGAAAAGGTAGAGGGCGGCCACCACCAGGGCGTAATACTCCGCGTAGGTCGGGAGGAAGTCCTCGGTGCCGACGGGGATGAGCGCCGCCAGCGCGATCAGCCCTATGGCGGGCACGAACGCCATGAAGATGATCGGCAGCGGCACCAGCTTGTATCGGGCCGACCGGCCGATCCCCAACGACTGACGGATGCTGTGTTTGACCAGCGAGCGAACCGCACCGCCCACACCCGTGCGCGTCCCGTGGTACCGGCGAAAACCCTGATCGTAGATTCGAGCCCGATCCCGTGGTTCGACCATCGGGGGCGGCCGTTCGCTCATCGGAGATGCTCCAGGAAGACGTCCTCCAGAGTGAGCCGACGCCGACCGAGCCGGATGACGCCGAGATTCTGCTCGATGCAGCGATCGCGAAGCAGGTCGAGGGCGGTGCCGACTGCGGCGTCGGATCCCTCGTCGACCAACAGGGCGAGACGCCGACCGTCGGCCCGGGCCGACAGACCGGAAGTCTGCAGTGCGGTGACCAATGCCGTCATCTGCTCGGGATCGGCGTCGATTTCCGCCGTCACGGTTTCGGCGGCGGTTCCCCTCAGTTCGGCGACGGTTCCCTCCGCCATGGTCCGGCCACCGCCGATGATGACCACCCGGTCGCATACCCGCTCGACCTCGTCGATCAGGTGGGACGAGAGCACGATGTTCATGCCGAACTCATGGTGGAGGGAACGAATCAGCTCGAGCATGACCTCACGCTGTGTCGGATCCAGGCCGTCGGTCGGTTCGTCGAGGAGCACGAACTCGGGGTCGTGGGCGATGGCCTGGGCCAGTTTCACCCGCTGGCGCTGGCCGGTGCTCATGGTCCCCATGGGTCGGAACCGCTCCTCGCCCAGTTCCACCAGCCACAGCGCATCGGAGGAACGGGTCTTGGCCTCCTCGGGCGGGATGCCGTGCAGTTCGGCCACATGTCGCACGAACTCGGCGGCTCGCAGATCCGGTGGGAGCGTGTGATGTTCGGGGGCGTAGCCGACACGGGCTCTGACCTCCGGCCCGGCCCGCCACGGGTCCCGACCGAGCACGTCGAGGCGACCGCCGTTCGGTCGGTGCAGCCCGAGAATCAACCCGAGAACGGTGGTCTTGCCGGCACCGTTGGCTCCGAGAAGTCCGGTGATGCCCTCGTTGATCGTGAAGCTCACGTCGTCGAGCACCGGCACCGATCCGTACCGTTTGACCAGTGATTCGGCCCGGACGAGACCACCGCCGTCCGGGTGTTTGCGGGCCTCGGTCCGAGGGCGTTCCGCGGTTGGGATGGAGTCGGGCATCGCCTGTCCAGTATTGCCGAAGACCGCCCGGTTCCGGTCGCAGCCGGCGGTGGTGGCCCGCCGATGCTTTTACACCATGGCCCCGCCGACCACCGGGTATCGTTTCATCGGACGAGATTCTGGTGGAGATGGTTCTTTCCGACGATCGTAGAATTCGACATCCGGGCAGTTTGGTCGTCGTCTGTTTCGGAGGCCTGATCCTGCTGGGGACCGCTCTCCTGACCTTGCCGGTCAGCCATTCGGAGATCGGGGCGACCGCCACGTGGGGTGACGCGTTCTTCACCGCGGCGTCGGCGGTCACGGTCACCGGGCTGGCGGTGGTCGACTCCGGGCCGACGTGGTCGCCGTTCGGCGAGTTGGTGATCCTCGTTCTCATCCAGATCGGCGGCCTCGGCATCATGACCCTGGCCGGCTTCCTCGGCATCGTGTTCACCCGGCGGCTGGGCGTTCGCCGTCGGGTGCTCGTCGGAACGGAGATCGGGCTCACCGAGCTGGGAACCCTGCGGAACCTCATTCGTGATCTCGTCATCTTCGTCGTCATCTCCGAGTTCGTCATCGCCATCCTGCTCACGATCCGATTTGCACTCGACGGCGGCCGGGGCATTCTGGGGTCGATCTATCTCGGAGTGTTCCATTCGGTGTCGGCCTTCAACAACGCCGGATTCTCGACTCTCGACGGCGGGCTCGAACGTTACACCGGCGACTGGTTCATGAGCCTCGTCGTGGCCGGGGCCTTCATCGTCGGGGGCATCGGCTTCCCTGTCGTCTTCGAGTTGCAGCGAGCCTGGCGCCGACCTCACGAATGGACCCTGCACACCAAGGTCACACTCGCCACGACGGCGCTGCTGCTGTTCGGCGGCACGCTGATGCTGGCCGCCGTGGAGTGGGACAACGCCGGCACCATCGGGGGCTCGCCGACCGGGGAGAAGATCCTCGCTTCGTTCTTCCAGTCGGCGACCAGTCGAACCGCCGGGTTCAACACGGTTCCAATCGGCGAGCTGCGCACCCCCAGCCTCATGATCCTCCTCCTGTTGATGGTGATCGGGGCGTCGAGCGCATCGACCGGGGGCGGGATCAAGACGTCGACGTTCGCCCTGGTTGTTCGCGCCACGATCGCCGAGCTGCGCGGCGATCCCGGGGCAACGGTCTTCTCCCGCCGCATCCCGAAGGATCTCGAGCGCCAGGCGTTGTCGCTCGTCATCGCTGCGCTCGGGGCGGTCGGCACCGCCACCTTCCTGCTCACCTGGTTCGACCCCGACCTTCCCGCGATCGAGCTGCTGTTCGAGGCGGCGTCGGCCTTCGGCACGGTCGGGGTGTCGACCGGCCTGACGCCCGAGCTGTCGACCCCGTCGCGGGTGGTGATCATGTTGTTGATGTTCGTCGGACGTGTCGGTCCGATCACCTTCGGCTCGGCGGTTCTCCTGTGCCCGCAGCAGCAACGCTACGGTTACGCCACCGAGGGCTTGATCGTTGGTTAGATTCCTGGTGATCGGAACCGTGGAATTTTCCCGCATTCGTTCCACCCCCTCCATCGAGGAGCAACACCATGCCCGATCTCAATAGGCTCAGGGCCTGGGCCGCAGGCGTCACGAGCGCCCAGCCGACGATGTCGGCCAAGTCGGTGCTGGTAATCGGGCTCGGCCGTTTCGGAACCGCTCTGGCCGAAACGCTGGGCATGCTCGGCATCGAGGTCATGGCGGTCGACATCGACCAGGCGCTGGTCGATCAGTGGGCCGACAAGATCCCCCACGTGCGGGTCGCCGACGCCACGACCAGCGCAGTGCTCTCGCAGCTCGGCGCGGCATCGTTCGACGCGGTCGTCGTGGCCATCGGCACCGACATCGA
>JBFHEP010000097.1:0-12885 GCA_041584095.1 Acidimicrobiales bacterium
CACACCTTCTGCGTCAATCCGGCCTGCCCCGCCCAGCGCCACGCCAGGATCAGCCATTTCGCCTCACGCGGTGGAATGGATATCGAAGGACTGGGGGAAAGCCGGGTGGCGCTGTTCCTCGAGCACGGGTTCATCGCCGACCCCGGCGACATCTACGACCTGCCGTGGGACGAGATCGCCGCGCTCGACGGCTTCGGCCGGACGTCGATCGACAACCTGGCCGCCGCCATCGAGGCCTCGAAGGAGCGTCCGCTGGCCAACCTGCTCGTCGGCCTCGGCATCCGTCATCTCGGCCCGACCGGCGCCCAGCTGCTGGCGGGCCATTTCGGGCATATCGATGCGATCATGGCCGCCACGGCCGACGAGATGGCCGCCGTCGACGGTGTCGGTCCCACAATAGCCGGCAGCGTGGCCACCTACTTCGCCACCGACGAGGCGAGGTCCCTGGTCGAGAAGTTCCGGGGAGCGGGGGTGAACCTCACCGGGCCGGAGGTTTCATCGGAGCCGCAGACCCTGGACGGCATGGCCATCGTGGTCACCGGTTCGCTGCAGAACTTCAGCCGGAACGGGGTCGCCGACGCCATCAAGGCGAGAGGCGGCAAGAGCCCCGGGTCGGTGTCGAAGAAGACCACCGCGCTGGTGGTCGGCAGTGAACCGGGAGCCTCGAAGCTGTCGAAGGCCACCGAACTCGGCGTTCCGATCCTCGACGAGGCCGCATTCGTCGAACTGCTCGAAAGCGGCCAGCTGCCCGCCGTCTCCTGATACGTCCATCCCCGATAGTCCGTCCCGCTGAATTGGCAGCCTTTTCGCGCACCGTCCGCTCGTGGATCCTTCCAGATCACGCGTCAGCTCGCTGGTTCGATCAGAGAGCGTCGAAGCGGAACTCGGTGCGGAGAGTGCAGCTGGCCGACGGAT
This sequence comes from Acidimicrobiales bacterium, assembly GCA_041584095.1. GTDB lineage: Bacteria > Actinomycetota > Acidimicrobiia > Acidimicrobiales > SZUA-35 > JAHELU01. Next base: position 916 of record JBFHEP010000097.1, read on the forward strand.
CGTCGAACCGGTAGACGCACACGTCGAGCACATTGTCGACCGGCCTCAGCCAACGTCCGTTCGGGCACTCGTCGGTCGGCTGGAAGGTGAAGTGGCCCAGGGTACGTGTGGGCGTCAGGACGTTGGTGATCTCACCGTTGGCGTCGAGGTTGACGTTCATCTCCTCTGGTGCGATCTCGATGCCGTTGATGGTGAGACGGGCCCCGTAGCCACTGACCAGGTCGACGCCCACCGCTTCGGAGCAGGCACTGGCTTCGCCCCCTCGGGGAAGGAAGCCCTCGATGATCTGGGTGGCCGGTGGCACGGCGTCGGCGGCCGGGCCCAGGGTGCTGTCGGTGGCCGACGCGCCGAGGCCGGCTGCTCGGGCACTACCGGTCGAGTCATCCTCACCGTAGATCGCCGCCAGGATCAGGGCGCCCAGCGCCAGCAGCAGGATCCCGGCCGAAATCCACCGTTGGCGGCGTTGCGAGATCACCGACGATGTGGCCCGGGGAGAGTCCGGCGGGGTGTCCGGCGGCCTGGACGATGTGGTCACCACGTCAGTGTGCCAAGGAGCCACCACCATCTACTACGCCACCACCATCTGTGAGGCTGTGTCGGGTAGTCTCGTTTCCATGTCGAGAGCCCCAGTTTCCGGGCATGTGCTCGGAAACCGATACGAATTGCGCGCCCTCATTGGGTCAGGTTCGTCGGCGGAGGTCTTTCACGCCACCGACACGCGTCTCGGTCGTGATGTCGCCGTGAAGCGCCTCCGCAGCGGCTACGCCAACGACCCCCGGTTTCTCAAGCTGTTCCGGGCCGAGGCCCAGCTGGCGGCCCAGCTCAGCCACCCGAACCTGCTCACGGTTTTCGACTGGAGTGACGATCCGGAGACCGGCCCCTTCATCGTCACCGAAATGCTCGGCGGCGGCACCCTCCGTGCCCTGCTCAACCGGTCCGGGGTGCTCACGGCGTCCCAGGTTGCCTTCATTGGTCTCCAGGCGGCCCAAGGTCTGGCCTTCGCCCACGAACAAGGCCTCGTCCACCGCGACATCAAGCCGGCCAATCTCCTGTTCGGCCACGACGGGCGGGTGCACGTCGCCGACTTCGGTATCGCTCGGGCCGTTGCCCAGGCGGCCTGGACCGAACCGGAAGGGGTTCTTATCGGAACCGCCCGCTACGCCGCGCCCGAACAGGCCAAGGCGGGCCCGATCGACGGGGTGGCCGATGTCTATTCGCTCACCCTCTGTCTGATGGAGGCGCTCACCGGCGAGGTCCCACTGGAGCGGGAGAACGCGCTGTCCACCATGGTGCTCCGCCAGACCGACAACGTGCCCGTCGCGAGGCTCATCGACGACCTCATCATCGATCCGACACAGCGCGAGCTCTGCTCCCCGCTGATCGAACCTCTGACGTTGGCCGGGCAGGCGCTTCGCGAGAATCGGTCCGACGCGGCCGAGCTGCTCGCCGGTCTCCTGCGGGCCGTTCAGGAACTCCCCGATCCGGCGCCGCTGCCGCTCGATGATCTGACCGGCTACGTCGGAACGGAGTCCCAACCCAACGTCCACTTCGGTCCGAACGGTGAGGTGGTCATCGAGGGCGACGGCGATGGCGACCTTCGTTTGGCCGGTCCCCCGGGGCCCGCCGAGAACGGCTCCCACTCAGTCGGGATGGATCCGGAGGCGGCGACGGTTGCGCCCGACGAGTCGTCTCCGGCCGACGACGCCCGAGGACGGTCCGGTCGCAGTGGCTGGTGGAAGTGGCTCACCGGTCTTATCGTGTTCGCCGCGCTGGCTGTGGGCGCGCTCTACGGCGGCATGCTGTTGAGCCGGGCGCAACCCGAGACGGCCGTGATCGAGAACAGGCTGCCCACGTTCACGGTCGACGACTACCGGGCGATGACGGTGGCCGAGGTTGAGGAGGCGGCCGCCCGCTTCGCCTGGACGGTCAACGTGAGCGAGCAGTACCGAGACGGCACCGAGGCGGGTCAGATCCTGTCGCAGCAACCATTGCCCGGGGTCGAACTCCAAGCCGGTGAGTCGGTGTCGATCGAGGTGTCGCTCGGTCCCGTGCTTCATGCGGTTCCTGAGCTCACCGGCCGCACACTCGACGATGCGCTGGCCACCATCGAGGCGTTGGATCTCGTGGTGGGCGACACCGTCGAGATCAACGACGAGGACATACCTGCAGGCGTGGTGATGGAGGCAACCGTCGACGGTCGGCCGCTGCAGGTGGCCGACGAGTACGTGACCGGCACAGTGATCGATCTCGTGGTGTCGAGCGGCCCCGAGGCCCGCACGGTGCCGAACCTGGTCGGGTCGACGCAGGGCCAGGCCGAGACCCAACTGAGCGAGCGGGGTCTGGCCGTCAACGTCGTCGAGGACTACTCGGAGACCGTGGCGGAAGGCGACATCATCAGTACCGATCCTGCGGCCGGCACCGCGGTTGGCCGGGGCACGACCGTCACCGTCGTCGTATCCCAGGGCCTGCCATTCGTCACCGTGCCCGAAGTGGTCGGACTCCCGGCCGCGGAGGCGGCCGACATCCTCGAGGCCGCCGGTTTCGTCGTCGTCGACACCGAGGGCCCGCCGAACGGACCGGTGATCAGCACCGACCCGGCCGAGGGCACGAGCCACCGCAAGGGTACCGGTATCCGGATCTTCGTCAGCCTCGGCTGACCGGCGGGCGTGCCTCGGTCGGCGGTGGCCTCAGTCGGCTGTGAAGGCGTTGAGTTTTCCGTACATCTCGATGACCAGTGGAGCTATCTCATCCGGCGGCGTCGCCTGCAACGCCAGCAGCTTCGACACATCGCCCTCGACCAGGATCTTCCCGCCGAAGAAAGCCTGCATCAGCGTCTCCTGATCCCGGGTCACGAACGCGGCCTTCGCCGTGTCATAGTCGACGGTGACGGTCAGGTCGGGATCGCCGAGATGGCCGTACTCGATGATGGTTTGACCCTCGGTCGTGTCGATGTGGCCCTCCATCACATCGGACTCGCCGTGGGGGACGCCGGTGATGACGACATTGAGGCGTGCGGCCACCACCGGTTCAGGGAGCCGATCGGCGTACTCGGCCCGAAGCGCCCTGGCGGCGGTGATCCATTCGGGTGACAGGAAGGGGTGTTCGGCCACCCTCGTGAGGCTACTGTGTCGGGCGCTGTTGAGGACGACAATCCAGGGTTGGGGCGCCCGTGCCTGTAATCTGGTGGCGTGGGACAAAGCGATGGATTCACGCTCGACGAGCAGTTGTGTGTGGCCATCTACAACGCGTCGCGGGCCATGAACAGCTGCTACCGACCGCTCCTGGACCGCATCGGCCTCACCTACAGCCAGTACACGGTCATGTTGGTGCTCTGGGAGAGCGATCAGGTCGCCTTGCGGGATCTTGGCGAGCTGCTTCACCTCGACTCCGGCACTCTGTCGCCGCTGCTCAAACGGCTCGAGAAACAGGGCTTCGTCATCCGGCGCCGTGACAAGGACGACGAACGTGTGCTCAGAGTTTCACTGACCGATGAAGGTCGGGATCTCCGGGCGCGAGCCAAGAAGGTCCAGGCCGAGGTGGAGGCGATGACCGGCCTCGACCGTCGCAACCTGGTACAGCTTCGGGACCAGCTCAACTCGCTGTCCGACTACATGCGGGAGGCGGCGCTGCAGAGCTGACCGGCGCTCAGCGCCGGCTCGACGTCCGCCTGGACAAGCGTCGGCTGCGTGCCGGTTCGCCGACTCCGAAACCCCGGTCGGGATTGCGTCGGAACCAAATTAGCCTGGAGCCGTGTCCTCCCACCACGAAACACCCGGCGCGCCCGCACCCCGTGCTCACCTCACCACCGATGATGTGGCCAAGGTGGCCAAGCTGGCCCTGCTGGAGCTGTCCGACGACGAGCTCGAGACCTTCACCGGCCAGCTCGACGCAGTGCTCGATCTGGCCGAGCAGCTCGACGAGTTCGACATCGGCGACATCCCTCCGACCGCCCACCCGTTCGGCCTGGTCAACGTGTTCCGCGACGATGTTGCCGCGGTAGGCCACGACGCCGAGGTGATGCGGGAGGAGGCTTTGGCCGCTGCACCGGAGGTCGAGGCCCACCAGTTCAAGGTCCCACCGGCCCTCGGGGAGGCACCGTGACCACAGCCCGACCGGTGCCGACCGACTCGGTGCTCGACATCGCCGCCGCGGTGCGGGCAGGCGAGCGTTCGGCCGTCGACGTGCTCGAACAGCACCTCGCCCGGATCGCCGAACGCGACGACGAGATCCACGCGTTCAACACCGTCACGGATGAGGCCGCCCGCCAGCAGGCCGCAGCGGTCGACGCCTCGGTGGCCGCCGGCGAGACCGTCGGACCGCTGGCCGGTGTGCCGGTCGCCCTGAAGGACAACCTCTCCACCCGGGGAGTCACCACGACCTGCTCGTCGCGCATCCTCGAGAACTGGGTGCCGCCGTACGACGCCACGGTCGTCGAGCGCCTGGCCGCGGCCGGCGCAGTGTTCGTCGGCAAGACCAACCTGGATGAGTTCGCCATGGGTTCCTCCACCGAGAACTCGGCTTTCGGGCCCACCCGCAACCCGCTCGACACCGGCCGTGTCCCGGGCGGATCGTCCGGCGGGTCGGCCGCCGCCGTGACCGCCGGGTTCGCCGCCGCCTCGCTCGGCTCCGACACCGGTGGTTCGATCCGTCAACCGGCCGCCCTGTGTGGGCTGGTGGGAATGAAACCGACCTACGGTGGGGTCAGCCGTTACGGCTTGGTGGCCTTCGCCTCCTCACTCGATCAGATCGGCCCGTTCACCCGCACCGTGGCCGAGTCGGCCGCCGTCTACGACGTCATCGCCGGCCCCGATCCGCGGGATTCGACGTCGATCCCCAAGCAGCACGTCCCCGTTTCGGCAACCCTCGGCGACGGGATCGACGGGTTGCGGGTCGGGGTTGTCACCGAGTTGAGCGGGCGGGGCAACGACGCGTTCGAACCCGGGGTGGTCGAGGCCGCGTTCGCCGCGGCCGAGGCCCTGTCGGACGCCGGGGCCAAGGTCGAGGACGTCTCGATCCCCACCGCAGTGGCCGGCCTGTCGGCCTACTACATGATCGCCCCCGCCGAGGCCTCGTCGAACCTGGCCCGCTACGACGGCGTTCGCTACGGGCTGCGCAAACCCGGTCCGAACACTGCCGCCATGATGGCCGCGTCACGTACCGCCGGCTTCGGCGACGAGGTGAAGCGACGGATCATGTTGGGCACCTATGCACTGTCGGCCGGCTACTACGATGCCTTCTACGGGAAAGCCCAACGCATCCGGACACTGATGATCCGGGAATTCGATCGGGTCTATGAGAACTTCGACGTGCTCCTGTCGCCGACGTCGCCCTGCGTGGCCTTCGAGTTCGGAGCCAAAGCCGACCCGGTGACGATGTACTACAACGACGTGTGCACGATCCCTTCGAACCTCACCGGCCAGCCCGCCATCTCGGTCCCGTTCGGAACCGGGGCCCACGGCCTCCCGGTCGGTGTCCAGCTGATGGCCCCCATGTTGGGTGAGCCCGTCATGTACCGGGTGGCCGCAGCGCTGGAAGGACTGGCACCGTGAACACCGACACCGTCGTCGATGCCGGCAAGGCCCCCGACAGTTCCTCGGCCCGCCACCTCGGGCATGAGCCCGGCCTCCTTCCCGAAGGCTGGGAGATGGTGGTGGGGCTCGAGGTTCACGCCGAGTTGGCGACCGAATCGAAGATGTTCTCGCCGGCCCCCAACGTCTTCGGTGGGGAGCCGAACACCAATGTCCACCCCGTCTGTCTCGGGCTGCCGGGAACGCTGCCGGTGGTCAACCGCAACGCGGTCGAGCTGGCGATCCGCATCGGCCTGGCCCTCAACTGCACCGTCAACCGCTGCATCTGGGCCCGGAAGAACTACTTCTATCCCGACATGGCCAAGGACTACCAGATAAGCCAGTACGATCAGCCGCTCAACGTGGACGGTCACCTCGAGCTGCCGTCGGGGGCGGTGATCGGCATCGAGCGGGCCCACATGGAGGAGGACGCGGGCAAGACCGTGCACGTCGGTGACGACGGCCGTATCGCCTCCGCCGGCTACTCTCTGGTCGACTACAACCGGGCCGGTGTTCCGCTGGTCGAAATCGTGAGTCGGCCCGACATCGCCGGTCCCGAGCAGGCCAAGGAGTATGTCGAGGAGCTGCGGTCGATTCTCGTCGCCATCGGCGCCTCCGACGGCAAGATGGAAGAAGGCTCGCTGCGAGTCGACGCCAACGTTTCCGTCCGGCCCGTCGGTTCGGACGAGCTTCGAACCCGTTGTGAGATCAAGAACGTCAACTCGTTGCGTTCCATCGGCCGGGCCATCGTCTACGAGGCCCAGCGTCACGTTCAGCTCTACGAGTCGGGGGAGGCGCCGATTCAGGAGACCCGACACTGGGACGAGGAGGCTGGACGCACCCGACCCGGGCGGTCAAAGGAGGAGGCGGAGGACTACCGCTACTTCGCCGACCCCGACCTCGTACCGATAGATCCCTCACCGGAGTGGATCGCCGAGATCGCCGCCGCCCTTCCGGCGCTGCCCAAACAGCGGCGCGACGCCCTCATCGAGCGGGGCGGTGCGCACGACGATGCGGCGATCGTCGTCGGTCGGGATCTCGACGGACTGGCGCTGACAGCCATCGGCGCCGGAGCCGACGCCCAGCGGGTCCTCACCCACATTCGCAACAACCTGGCCGTCGACGGCGCCGAGAATCTCGACGCCGCAGACTTCGCCGAGCTGGTAAAGATGGAGACCGGGGGAGCACTCACCGCCACCCAGGCCAAGCAGGTGCTGGCCGAGATGGTCGAGACCGGCAGCGATCCCGCGTCGATCGCCGCCGCTCGCGGCTTCGAAGCCATGGATGCGGGTGAACTCGAGGGCCTCGTCGACCAGCTGATCGCCGAGCATCCGGACGAGTGGGCGCGCTTCATCTCCGGCGACGACGGCGATCGCAAGAAGATGCAGGGCTTCTTCACCGGCCAGATCATGAAGGCCACGAAGGGTCAGGCCGACGGCAAGATCGTCAACCAGCTGCTGTCGGCCAAATCCGGCGGCTGACCTCTGACCGAGCCGTCGATCGGCGGGCGACCCGAGAACTGGCAGAATTTCCGCGCCCCCGTCGCGCACCAGATCTTCCAGATCGGCCGGGTGTGCTGTGGCGGGGTGGACCGTGGAAGGGTGGTGTGCAGACCGTGCCGATGAATATTTTCCCACCGTCTGGTAAACCAGGAGTGGCGGTTGGGCGTCTAGGGACTTGATGAGGGTGGTAACGATGGAAGGAAGGCATGGTCGTTTCGCTGCGCCCCTCTCCGAGACATCGCTTCCGGCCCTCTACGACAACCACTACGAGACGATGGTGAAACTGGCGTCGATGTACGTCGACCAGCGGGAGGCCGCTGAGGAGGTCGTTCAGGACGCCTTCGTGAAACTCTTGAAAGGTAACTACCGGATCGCCGAGGGAGCCGAGGCGGCCTATTTGAGGCGGATGGTGGTCAACGGAGCCCATTCGGCCCTACGGAAGCGACGGGTTCGCCGGCGCCACGTCGGTGACGAACCAGGTCCGGTCGCCGCGGCGGAGGAGGAGGGCGTCGACCGGAGCGAGCGTGAACGGATCCTCCATGCAGTACGTCAACTCCCCAGAAACCAGGCGGCCGTGATCGTCTTGCGCTACTACCTCGATCTGTCCGAGGCCGACATCGCCGAGACCCTCGGTATCGCCCGCGGCTCGGTAAAATCCCACGCCCACCGTGGGCTGGCCAGACTCCACAAGATCCTCGGCCCCGATGTCCGAGGCGAAAGATCCGAACGAGCCGCCGCCAACAAGCAGCAGATCGAGCAACAGGAGGTGGGCGATGACCTCACCTGATGAAATCCAGAACCTGGAGCAGCAACTGAGCCGAGCGTTGCGCGCCCACGGCGATTCGGTCGAGGCTGCACCGGACGCATACACCCGTCTGGTCCGCGCCGTCGACGAGGCCCCGGTGCGGACCGGACGGATCCGCACCATCCTCGACCAATTAGGTGGAGACCGTCCGGCGGGTGCGACCGACTCCCTTCGACCCCTGGCGTTTCTGGCTGCTGTGCTCGCCGTTGCCGGTCTCGGAGCCTACGGCCTGGTCAGCCTGACATCCTCACCAGCCGAAACGGCGACCGCCGCCCCCGCAACCGCCGACGTGTCGAATCTGGTGCCCAGGGCCGACGAATCAGCTGCGGACGACGAGTCGGCGTCGATCGAGGCGGACGGCGCCGATGACACCGAATCCTCCCCGTCCGATTCTCCTGTGGCCGACAACGCCGGCACGTCCCCCCGATCGTCGGTCCCGTCCGACCCGGCGTCGAACGGAACGGCGGCCGCCACCTCCAGCAACCCCGTCGAGCGCTACGCCGGCCTGACCTACGGGCCGGTTCGCATCACGGCGCTCGAGGCCGCTGAGGCCTTTCTCGATCTCCTGGCCATCGATGAGGTCGAACTGGAGGAGCGCAACGATCGGGTGGTGGTTCGTTTGGACCGTGCCGCGTCACCGGCGGAGGCCGCCGACCGCGAGACGATCCTCACCACCCTCTCGATCGGTGCCATCGGTGACGGGTTCATGGTGGTCGACGCCCGCTCCGATCAGCTCGAGCTGTCGATCGACAATCCGACCATCGCCGATCCGACCGACGACGGCATCGTCGACGGCACCGTGGTGACCGGACCGATCGAGTTGTCCGGCACGACGGCGGATCCGACCGCCGATGTCACGATTGCGCTCCGTTCCGTGGTCGACGGCTCGGTGCTTGCTCAGACGTCGACGTCACCCGACTCGAGCGCCGACGAGAACGCCGCTTACCGGTCGACGGTGCCGATCATCGGCGCTGAACGGGTCTGGGTGGTGGCCACCGCCCTCAGCCAGACCGACGAACTGCGTTCCGTGACTGCCCGGCCCGTGCTCTACAGCGGTCGCCCCGACGCCGCCAGCTACACCGTGGTCGGCATACCGCCCTACGATCCCGACGGCGGTCTGGTCGTCCGCTCGACGCCGAACGGGTCGCGTGTCGGGGTCCTCGAATCGGGTTCGACCGACGTTCGTCGCCTGCCGGTGCCGCCCCGCCTCGTTGATGATGTCGTCTGGTGGGCGGTCGGCGACGGAAGCGGTCTGGAGGGATGGGCGGCGGCCCGCTATCTCGCGGTCGACGAAAAACCCGCTGAGGTCACCATGGTCGAGTTGGCCCGAGCCGTGATCGCCGCAGTCGGCGAGCGTGACCGGTCGGCGGTCGAGGCCATCGGCTTGAGCAAACCGGTCTTCGTCGGCTCGATCGTCGACCCTCGACCGATGTCGGGTCTGGCGGACGTCGATGCGCTCCTCACCACCAGGCGCCGGCTGGCCACCGGCAGGCTCACCGACTTCTACGGATTCGACCGCTGGAGCGAGGCGGAGGTGTTCGTTCCCAAGAGCTACCGTGAGGACGGGGCCGCCGAAGGCGCCCGTGCGTACTTCGGCGACCTGCCGTCGGTGGTCATACGGTCGCTGAATCCCGAGACCGGTGGTTGGGAGCGGGTGCACCTCTTCGTCAGCCGCAGCGGCGATCGCCCGGCGCTGGTCGGCATGGTGCTCGAGAAGGAACCGATCTCCGATTCCTCGACCGTGCCGGACGAGTCCCCGCCGCCGTCCGACACTGACGACTGACGGATCGCGGACTCGCCGACCACGGGCGGGCGTCGGCCGTCAGATCCCAAGGACCAGCCAGCGGTCCGATCGCCAGCGCCACCAGAGGAAGAAGGCCCGGGTTGCCATGAACACCGTGATGGCCGCCCACAGCCAGTTCAGACCGCGCCCCGACTCCAACAGCCACCAGGCTTCCAGCGCGAACACAGCGGCCGACACCATCATCGTCCGACCGAGATACGCCATGTCGCCGGCACCGATGAGAATGCCGTCCAGGGCGAACACGTAACCATTGAGCGGCTGGGTGACCGCTACCCAGACCATGACGGCGATCGTGGCTGCCACCACCTCAGGGTCGGTACTGAAAATTCGGGCCAGGGGGTCCCGGGCGACCATCACTCCCAGAGCCATGACGGTGCCGACGGCGATGTCGAGCTGGATCATCCGTCGGGCGGCGGCCCTGGCCCTGGTGGCCGAGCCCGCACCCAACCACTTCCCGGTCAGTGCCTGACCGGCGATCGCCACAGCGTCGAGGGCCAGTGCCAGTGTCGACCAGATCTGGATACCGACCTGGTAGGCGGCGAGTGGCGCCGTGCCGATCCTGGCCGCGACCGCCGCAGCCAACGTGAACGACCCCCGCAGTCCGATCGATCGAAGAATCAGGGCCCGACCGAGCCAGGCCAGGGCCCGAATGGCCCCCGGATCGGGATGAAGGCCGACGCCCGCGCTGCGACACCACCGGACGATGCGATGCACGAAGACCAGGCCGGTGGCCACCTGGGCGATGACCGTGGCCAGGGCCGACGCGCCGATGCCGTACCCGAAGCCGAGGATGAGCACGACCTCGATGACGAGGTTGGCGACCGCACCGGCAACCGCGATGACGAGCGGTGTTCGGGTGTCCTGCCGGCCGTTGAAGGCCCCGGACCCGGCCAGGACCAGGAACATGAACGGCAGGCCGACCAGGCTGATGCGGAGGTACCGGGTCGCGGCCACCAGCGGTTCCCCGCTGCCGCCCAGAAGGCGCAGCAGCCACTGGTCGGTCAGCCCGATGAGCACGGCGAAGACCAGCCCCAACATCGTGGCCAACCAGATGCCCTGCATCGACTGAAAGGCCGCATCGCCGTCCCGTTCGGCCCCGACCAGGCGGGCCACGCTGGCGGTCGTGCCGTAGGCCAGGAAGATGACCAGGGCGTGGATCGACAACAGCACCGTCGACGCCAGGGCCAGGCCGGCCAACTCGTTGGTGCCCAGGCGGCCGACGATGGCCGTGTCGGCCAGGACATAGAGCGGCTCGGCGACAAGTGTGCCCAGCGCCGGCACCGCCAGTCGGGCGATGTCGCGATCGTACGGCGATCGCAGATGTCGGGTCATCGACCCAGGGCCGTTTGCCATGGGCCGAGTATGCCCGTCGTCGCCGACGGTCGGAGCGTCGGGCGGGACTGCGACGGTTTCGGGCCGCGCGTGGAGCATCGACCCCTCGGTGGGGCGCTGTAGGGTGGAGCGGTGCTCGACGAGTCGACCAGTTGTTATCGCCACCCGCAGACCAAGGCTGCCGTCGAATGTCAGCGCTGCGGTCGTCCGATCTGCCCGCAGTGCATGAGCCAGGCCTCCGTGGGGCACCATTGTCCGGAGTGCGTGGCCGGTCAGGGCCAGCAGGTCCACACAGCCCGAACACTTCTCGACCAGCGGCCGCCGGTGACCACCGCACTCATCGTCGCGAATGTGGTGGCCTTCGTCTTTCAGCTCGGCACCAACGGCGTCCTGACCCGTTGGGGTCTGCTATTCGGACCCGCCATCGAAATCGGGGAGTGGTGGCGGGTGGTCACCGGCGGGTTTCTCCACGCCGGCCTCCTCCACATCGGCTTCAACATGTACGCATTGTGGATCTTCGGCCCGAGGTTGGAGAAGGGGATCGGCACGGTGCGGTTCGCCCTGATCTACCTGGCCGGCCTGTTCGGTTCCTCGTTGGCGGTGCTGCTGTTCGACTTCAACCAACAAACCCTCGGCGCTTCGGGGGCCGTGTTGGGACTGGCCGGCGGGCTGGCCGCGGTGCTGATGGCACGGGGCGTCAACATCTTCCAGACGTCGCTCGGTGCCATTTTCCTGATCAACCTGGCCCTCCCCCTCCTCGTGCCCCGCATCTCGTTCTGGGGTCATTTCGGCGGGATCATCGGAGGCTTCCTCGCCGGGCTGGCGGTGACATGGTTGCCGGAGCGAGCCGGAGCGTCCGACCGGGCGGCAACGGCAGTGGCGACGGCGCTGACAGCGGGACTGTTCACGGCGGCGTTGTTCATCGGGCAGAATGGCGCTCTGGCCTTTGGCTGACGGGGC
>JBFHEP010000098.1:0-12880 GCA_041584095.1 Acidimicrobiales bacterium
AGGTGGGCGGGATTTCACGATCTGGAGGCGGCGGCCCGTCTCGGCGCGGACGTGGCGTTCTGCACCATCGGAGGTCGGGCACTGGTCGAGGGAATGGGTGAGAGGGTTGAGCCTCTGCCCTTCGAGCCGCTGACCGTCACGCTGCTGACTCCACCGCTGGAGTGCCCGACCGCGGCGATCTACCGAGCCTGGGACGAGCTGGGAGGGCCCAGGGGCGAAGCGGGCAACGATCTCGAGCCGGCCGCCTTGTTCGTCGTGCCCGAGCTTGCCCGATGGCGGGACCAATTGGCGGAGGCCACCGGGTTCCGACCCCGGTTGGCCGGAAGCGGCTCGACCTGGTTCGTGGAGGGCGACCATCCGGGATCGGGGCGGGTCGTCTGCCGCGCTGTGGATTCGGACGCTTTGAACGAGGCGAAAACCGAAAACACGCCCGGCCACGATGGCCGGGCGACCGCCCGGTCTGAAGCCTGATCGGCTCAGACCGCGGGAGGGACTACTTCTTGTTTCGGCGCTGGACGCGGGTGCGCTTCAGAAGCTTGCGGTGCTTCTTCTTGCGCATGCGCTTCCGTCGCTTTTTGATCAACGATCCCATGAGGCTTGGAAGGCTAACGGAATCTTTCGATCTCGACACTCGGTGGGCGGCAGAAATCGGTGATCGCAACAGAGGTGTCGCACAGCCCGTCGACCGATCGGCGCGGGCGCCTAATGCGCTGTGAGCAACGGGAAAGAACGCTACGGTGAAGAGGTCGGATCGATCGTCGACCGGCGTTCGTCCCTCACCCGATCGCGGGTAGTTCAACTGGCAGAACACCAGACTTTGAATCTGGGGGTTGCAGGTTCGAGCCCTGCCCCGCGAGCATTCCCACCGAGAAGCCACGGCGTCGCATCCCCACCGGTGCGTCCGCATCGATCTCGTTTGAACCCTGACCCGGCCGTGCGGCGTCAAACCCGATGAATCTTCGTCACGATTACTAAAGAGTCGGTCGCAGCAGTCGATGGAGCACTATCTCCCCCGATACTGCGGAGACCGGCCACCGCCTCCATGGCTGTGCCGGTCTTCGTTGGTTTTTGGGCGGAACGAGTTCTCGATGGAAGATTGCGTGCCGGCGGGCTGTTTGCCTAACGTGAGCCTTTGAGGTCCCTGCACCAACGACAATCCTGACGAAAGTTGGAAAACGTGCGTTCAACGTCCGGCCTGGTAGCCGCAACCAGCGACGGAGAGCCGATGCATTCGGCTCGCCCGAAGCCGATCCACATGCTGTGTGGGCGGCCCATGGCCTCCTACGTCCTCGACACCCTCGACGCCGTCGGCATCCGCCAGGCGGTCGTCGTCACCGGCCCCAACGGGGGCCGGGTCTCCAAACGACTCCTGGAGGAGCCACCCGATTTCCAGGTCCGTTTCGTCGAGCAGAAGCGGAATTTGGGCAACGGCGACGCTGCCCTCATCGGGTTGAACAGCTTCGACGACGTCGTGTTCGTCCCCGCCGACCTTCCGCTGCTTCAGGCCAAGACGGTCAACCATCTCCTGGCCGTCCACCGGGCGACCGATGCGGCGTGCACCATGTTGACAGCGGCCGCCGACCACCCGCTGGCCGCGGCCGCCGCCGACCGGGTCGGGGCCGGGCAGGTGACCCGTGACCGGTTCGGTCGGGTGCGGGCTGTCGTCAACGACTACGAAGTCTTCGTTCCCCGCGAAGGGTCGGCCCCGGACGGCGACGGAGACGGAGCGGAGGGTGAGGGGTTGGAAATCGCGCTCGGTGTGCTGTGCGTTCGGCGAAGCCTGTTGGCACCGGCGCTTCGTCGGTCTCAGCCCGACGAGTCGACCGGTCAGCTTCCGATGAGCGGGATCGTGGGGGTCTTGACCGAGCTCGGGCACTCCTGCGAGACCGCCGTGATCGAGGAAGTCGGTGACTTGATTCCAGTCGACGACCGGGTCCAGTTGGCCGATGCCGAGGCCGAGCTCCGTCGCCGCACGAACCGACACTGGCTGAGCCGCGGGGTGACGATGGTCGATCCCGACCGCACGTATCTCGACGCAACCGTGGAGTTGGGTACCGACGTCACCATCTTCCCGGGCACGATCCTGCAGGGCAACACCGTGATCGGTGACGGCTGCGAACTCGGCCCCGACGTGCACCTCGATCGCTGCCAGGTCGGCGAACACGCCAGGATCGCCCAGACCTCGGCGTCATTGGCAACGATCGGCGCCAACTGTGTTGTTGGTCCCTATGCGGCGTTGCCGCCGGGCTCGACCCTTGCCGATGGCACGAACACCGGGGCGTTCTATGCTGGAAGCGAAAGCGACTGACGACCGGCAGCTTCAGTGCCGGCATGGGCCGGAGCATTGCCGGGACGGCCGGAACACAGCTAGGGAAGGACACCCGTGGAAGTTCCAACGACCAAGCGTCTCCACCTGTTCTCGGGCCGACAGAGTGAGGAGCTGACCGAGGCCATCGGTGCCAACCTCGGCGTACCCGTCACCGACGCCCATCTGGGTCGGTTCTCCAACGGCGAGACCCATTGTCGGTTCTCCGAGTCGATTCGAGGCAGCGATGTGTTCATCGTGCAGAGCCACGGAAGTTCCGAGGCCGGCTCGATCAACGACGCGATCATGGAGCACCTGATCATGGTCGACGCCGCCCGTCGAGCATCGGCCAAACGAATCACGGCGGTGATGCCGTTCTACGGCTACGCCCGCCAGGACCGTAAGGCCGAGGGCCGGGAGCCGATCACCGCCCGCCTCGTGGCCGATCTGTTCGACGTCGCCGGAGCCAAGCGACTGGTGTCGGTGGATCTGCACTCCGGCCAGATCCAGGGTTTCTTCAACGGACCGGTCGATCATCTGACCGCCATGCCGGTTCTGGTCAATCGGCTACGGGAGATGGGCCCCAACCTGGTCGTCGTCTCGCCCGACGCCGGGCGGGTGAAGGTGGCCGAGCGCTACTCCCAGCAGTTGCACGCCGACCTGGCCATCGTCCACAAGCGGCGAGTTCAGGGCAAGAAGAACGTGGCCGAGGCAAAAGACATCGTCGGTGAGGTCCAGGGTCGTCACTGCGTGCTGATCGACGACATGATCGACACTGCGGGCACGATTTGTCAGGCTGCCGAACTGCTCAAGGAACGGGGCGCGGTAACCGTTTCGGCGGCGGCCACCCACGGCGTTTTCAGCGGCCCGGCCATCGACCGCCTGAAGAACTCGGTACTCGAGAACGTGATCGTCACCGACACCCTGCCGATGCCGTCGGAAAAGCGCTTCGACCGCCTCGAGGTGTTGACGGTGGCCAACGTCATCGCCGACGCCGTTCGAGCCGTTTTCGAGGACGCCTCCGTGAGCCAGATCTTCGACGGTCAGAACCAGCAGTAGGTGGCCGATCTCGGAGACCGCAGCGGGTGGTTCCGGGCGGCGGGGCCGGTATCATCACATGCTGGCGTGAATTCCGGTTCACGTCGCCCCTGGTAGCGAGTACCACCGACGGCCGGAACGTCGTCGCCGTGTGATCCGCTTGATCGTCTCGGAGAGCGAAGGCCGACCCATACATGCCGTCGCCGGCTCACGAGCCGATTGCATCAAGTTCGCGCCCGGCTCGCCGGGCACCCGCAGGTACCGTCAAGGATTCAAGCATCATGGACCAGACCGTCGTCAAAGCAACCGAAGGGCGTGCCCTGGGCAGCCGTCCATCCCGTCGGCTTCGGGCCGCGGGCCAACTTCCGGCCGTCGTCTACGGTCTCGACGCCGAACCTCAGTCGGTTTCGGTGTCCTACGCTGATCTCCGTCAGGCGTTGAGCGGCGAGGCCGGCATGAACACCGTGCTGACCCTCGACATCGACGGTGAGCAGCAGACCGTGCTCGTGCGCGCCGTGCAGCGCGACCCGATCAAGCGCGTGGCCACGCACGCCGACTTCCTGCGGGTCGATCCAGACAAGCGGGTTCGGGTGCGGATTCCGATCAACCTCGTCGGCGACGACGAGCACATCACCAGCACCGGCGCCATGGTCGAGCAGAAGCGATTCGATCTCGATCTCATGGTCCCGCCCAACAACATTCCGTTGGCCATCGAGGTTGACATGGCCGATCTCACCTTCGACAACCGCATCTCCGTCGGCGACCTCAAGTTGCCGGCAGGAGCCAGCACCCCGGTCGCCGAGGACATCTCGGTCGCCGCGGTCGTCGTTCCGCGCTCGGCGCTGCTTCCGGCCGACGAGGAGGAACTCGACGGTGAAGAGGTTGAAGGCGAAGAGGGCGAAGAGGGAGCCGAGGGCGAGGGAGCCGGCGAAGCCTCCGACGACAGCGAAGAAGAGGGCGACTAGCCCTCCAATCGATCGGCGCGAATATCATCATGTCGGCCTTTGCTCGCCGCCTGGGTAACCCGGGCCGAAAAGGGACTCCGGCCGATCTTTTGATCGTCGGTCTGGGAAATCCGGGCGAGCAGTTCGAGGGCACACGCCACAACGTCGGTGCCGACGTCATCGTCGAGATGGCCGACCGGGCGGGCGCCTCCCTGCGCAAGACCAAGGCCCGTGCCCTCGCTGCCGGCATCCTGCTCAACGACAAGCGGATCGTGCTGGCCTTTCCGCAGACGTTCATGAACAACTCCGGTGAGGCGGTGCGCCTGCTGGTCCGAAGCTTCGGGATCCAGGAGGCCAACCACATCGTGATCGTCCACGACGAGCTCGATCTCGACGTCGGACACCTGCGCCTCAAGGAGGGGGGTGGCCTGGCCGGTCACAACGGCCTCCGATCCGTGACCCAGCACCTGGGCACCACGGAGTATGTGCGGCTGCGGATCGGCGTCGGGAAGCCGCCGGCTTCCCAATCCGGGGCCGACTACCTGTTGCGCCGCCCGTCCAAGGAAGACCGCAAGCTGCTCGATCAGGCCATCGTCGAAGCGGCCGACGCCCTCGAGCTCCTGACCGATGTCGGCGTCGAGGCGACGATGGCGAAGGTCAACCGGCGCCGTCGTCCCGAGACCTAGATCCGCCGCACCGCCAAGCGAGAGCACCCGCCCTGTGAGTTTTCCCCATCTGACCAGGCTCCTGACCGACGACCCCGCAATCACCCGGGTGGTGGGTCGGGCCACGTCCGTGCTGGCCGTGGCGGAGCCGGCCCGGGCCATCGCCACGGCCGCGCTGGCCGAGGCATCAGGACGTCGTCCCGTCGTCGTCGCAGTACCGACGACGGCGGAAGCCGAGCGGCTGCATGCCGATCTCGAACTCTTCTGTGGCGAGGGTGAGGTCCTGTCGTTCCCGGCCTGGGAGACCTTGCCGTTCGAGCGGATCAGCCCCTCGATCGAGACGATGGGTCGACGGTTGGAAACGCTCTGGCACATCCAGGAACCGACCCGATGTCCGCGGATCGTGGTCGCCCCGCTCCGGGCGCTCATGCAGCGGTTGAGCCCCGGCTC
Source organism: Acidimicrobiales bacterium (assembly GCA_041584095.1). GTDB lineage: Bacteria > Actinomycetota > Acidimicrobiia > Acidimicrobiales > SZUA-35 > JAHELU01. Next base: position 5,403 of record JBFHEP010000098.1, read on the forward strand.
GGATCGTCTGGATCCGATCATCGTCGGTGCCGAGGACACCATCGACCAGACCGCACTGGTCCGCAGCCTCGTCGACTACGGGTACCGCCGGGAGACCCAGGTTGAACATCGGGGCGAATTCGCGGTCCGTGGGTCGATCGTCGACGTCTTTCCCTCAACGGCGGACGGTCCGTACCGGATCGACCTGTGGGGCGATGAGGTCGAACGGCTCTGTGAGTTCACCGTGGCCGATCAGCGTTCCACGGTCGACCGGGCCGAGATCGAGATCTTCGCCTGCCGCGAGTTGTTGCCGACAGCCGAGGTGATGGACCGGGCCGAGGCGCTGCAGGCGAGCGAACCGTGGGGTCGCGAGCAGTGGCAGCGGCTGGCCGACGGCGAGATCTTCGACGGTATGGAGTCGTGGCTGCCGTGGTTGACCGACGAGGTCCGGGTTCTGACCGACATCGTGCCCGCCGACGGACAGGTGGTGCTGGTCGACCCGTCACTGATGCGGTCCCGCGGTGCCGACCTGCTGGCCGAGGAGGCCGATCTGGCCCGCAGCCTGGCCAGGACCTGGGGGGCGCTGACAGACGGCGCTGATGACGGCTCCGGCGGCGATTCCGGATCCGACACGTCGTTCCCAACCCTGCATGTTCCCTTCGATCGACTGCTGGCCAAGACCGTCGCCCCCGCCGTAACGGTGACCTCGGTACCCGAGGGCCCTGACGTGGCGGTGCTTCCGGCGTCAGGTTGGGAGCCCCCGGGCGAGGCCCTGGCGGCCCGGCTCCAGAAGTTGGTGGCCGACCGCGCCAGAGTGGTGGTGGCCGCCGACGGCGCCGGCACGGCGGAACGTATGGAGGCGCTGCTCGCCGAGTGGGGACTTGCGGTGTCGATGCACGGTCACAGCCTGCCCGACGTGGTGCCCCCGGGCGCTCACCTCCTGGTGGCCAGGGCCAACCGCGGCTTCGTGCTTCCCGAGGCGGGGATAGCCGTGCTCACCGAGTCCGATCTGACCGGGCGGAGGCGGGCTCATCGGCGGAGCCGGCCCCGCAAACGGCAGAGCGAGGGCTTTTTCGACGATCTGCAGCCCGGTCACTACGTCGTCCACCATCAACACGGTGTCGGCCGGTTCGCCGGCATGGTAACCAGGGCGATCGGCGGACGCGAGCGTGACTACCTGCTCCTCGAATATCGAGGTGACGACAAGCTCTATCTGCCCACCGATCAGATCGATCTGATTCGCCAGTTCACCGGTGCCGATCAACCGACCGTGCACCGGCTCGGCGGCTCGGACTTCGCGAAGACCAAGGCCCGGGTCCGCTCGGCGGTGGCCGAGATAGCGCAGGAACTGGTGGTGCTGTATCAGACCAGGGTTTCCACCGTCGGGCACGCTTTCGGCCCCGACACGCCGTGGCAGCAGGAGGTGGAGGCCGCCTTTCCCTACGAGCTCACCCCCGATCAGGCCACGGCGATCGCCGAGGTCAAGGCCGACATGGAGCGGCCGATACCGATGGATCGTCTGATCGTGGGCGACGTCGGATTCGGCAAGACCGAGATCGCCCTGCGGGCGGTGTTCAAGGCGGTGCAGGACGGCAAGCAGGCCGCCGTCCTCGTGCCGACCACCCTGCTGGCCCAGCAGCACTTCCAGACGTTCTCCGACCGGTTGGCCCCCTACCCGGTCCGGGTCGAGGTGCTCAGCCGGTTCCTGACGCCGGCCCAGGCCCGCAAGGTCGTGGCCGACACCGCGGCCGGCGAGGTCGACGTGCTGATCGGCACCCATCGCATCCTGTCCGACGATCTGTCGTTCGACCGGCTCGGGCTGCTCGTGGTCGACGAGGAGCAGCGCTTCGGTGTGAGCCACAAGGAGGCGCTGAAGGGATTCACCGAACTTCAGCGATCGGCCCCGCCCGACGGCGAAACCGGGGAGCCCGGGGGGGTCGACGGGAGCAGCGATACGGCCCCGGTCGGAGCTGCCGTCGACGTGCTCACCCTTTCGGCCACGCCCATCCCCCGGACGCTCGAGATGAGCCTCACCGGCATCCGCGATCTGTCGGTGCTGAACACCCCGCCGGCCGACCGTCAACCGATCATGACCTACGTCGGCGAATACGACGAGCGGGCCGCAGCCGAAGCCATCCGACGGGAGCTGCTGCGCGAGGGGCAGGTCTTCTTCGTACACAACCGTGTCCAGAGCATCGAGAAAGTGGCCAACGACCTCGCCAACCTGGTGCCGGAGGCTCGCATCGCCGTCGCCCACGGTCAGATGGACGAGGGAACACTCGAGAAGACGGTGATCGACTTCTGGGAGGGGCACTATGACGTTCTGGTCTGCACAACGATCATCGAATCGGGCATCGACATGCCGACGGTCAACACCCTTGTCGTCGACCGGGCCGAACTGCTGGGCCTCGGCCAGCTCCACCAGTTGCGAGGCCGGGTCGGCCGCTCGGGGCAGCGGGCCTACGCCTACCTGTTCACCCGCCAGGACGCCGCCCTCACCGAGGAGGCCTACGAGCGGCTGAAAACGATCGGCGAGGCCACCGACCTCGGCTCCGGGTTCCAGATCGCCATGCGGGACCTCGAGATCCGGGGAGCGGGCAACCTCCTCGGCACCGGCCAATCCGGCCATATCGCCGCCGTCGGCTACGACCTCTACTGCCAGATGGTGACCGATGCGGTCGCCGAGCTGAGCGGCCGGGCACCGGAACCGCCGGCGGAGATCACCATCGACCTCCCGGGCGCCGCCAACCTGCCCGACGAGTACGTCACCGGCCAGGCCCAGCGGCTGGAGGCGTATCGGAAGCTGGCAGCGGTCACCGACACGGCGCAGGTCGACGCAATCGCCACCGAATGGCAGGATCGCTACGGGCCGGTACCACTCCCGGCCGATCGGCTGCTCGACGTGGCCCGCATCAGGGCCCACTGCGCCCGGCTCGGTATCAGCGAGGTGATCGTCATCGGTGGCCCCGGCTTCGGTGGACCCGAACACATCGCAAAGCTGGGACCGGTTTCGCTCAAAGCCAGTCAGGAGGTTCGCTTCAAGCGGCTGTTCGACCACGGCGTGTGGAAGCCCGGTGAGTACGGCGAACGGGGTGGCCAGCTGCAGGTTGGGTTGATGCGCAAGAAATCGGTTGCCGACGATCTCGTCACGTTCTTCGAGACGATGTTCCCGTCAGACGAGGACGATCGATGACGGGCCGGCGGGGACGGCGAGATCATTCGGAGCCGACGCAGCCCTGGGAACGGGCACTCGTCACCGGCGCCTCGGCCGGAATCGGCGAGGCCTTCGCCCGGCTCCTGGCCGATGAGGGCACCGACCTGGTGCTCGTCGCCCGACGCACCGACCGCCTGCAGGCACTGGCCGAGGAGCTGACGGCCCGACCCGATCCGGTTCGAGTCGAGATCCTGACCGGCGATCTGAGCGATCGTGCCGACGTCGACCGCGTGGTCGCCCGACTCCAGGATCCGATGAAACCGATCGATCTGCTCGTCAACAATGCCGGGTTCGGCACGGTGGGTGACTTCCTCGACCAGGATCCCGGCCGGGAATCAGCGATGATCGAGGTGAACATCGGCGCCGTGCACCGCCTGGCCCACGCCGCCGGAACCGCGATGGCCGATCGGGGCGGCGGAGGGATTCTGAACGTGTCGTCGATCGCCGGGTTCAGTCCATCCCCCAAGTCGGCGACCTACGGGGCGACCAAGGCGTTCGTCACCAGTTTCAGCGAGGCCCTGGCCGTCGAGCTCGGACCCCAGAACGTGGTGGTGAGCTGCCTGTGTCCCGGTCTCACCCGCACGGAATTCCAGGAAAAGGCCCGGCACCGGCCGAGCGCCCTGCCTGGATTCTTCTGGCAGAGCGCGGAGGAGGTGGCGGCAGCCGGGTTGGCGGGCATCGCCGCCGGCCGTGTCCGGGTTGTACCGGGCCTGCACAATCGGGTGGCGACCCGACTGGCCAGGGCCACACCCGGTGTCGTCGTCCGCCGGGTGGCGAAGGCATTGGCCAAAGTCAACGGTAAATAGCGACGGTACGAGGCCGACGGACCGCCCTGGCCAAGGCTGAGACGAATGCGTGGCCCGGTCACCACCAAGACCGGGCCACGCGGCTCCCCCAGAAGGGGAGGCCAGCGGCAGACTGAACGTCGTGCCGCCGAAAATCAGTGTGACGGATGGGCGATAGTCCGTGCGGGCAAACCACCTGGGCAGTCGTGCCTGTAGCCTGATCCGGTGCCGCACCCGAGCCGAGAGCGTAGCCGAGCGGACCGCAGATCCGTCCGATCGGACGGATGACGGCAACAGGGAACGAGACCGTGGGCGACACCGGTATCACCGCCGTACTGTTCGACATGGGCGGCGTCCTGGTCGAACTCGGCTCCCTGCCCGAGTTGCTCGGGTCGGGGTGCGACGAGAATCGATTCTGGCCCCGCTGGTTGTCGAGCCCGGCCGTCAGACGTTTCGAACGGGGAGACTGCTCACCTGACGAGTTCGCCACCGGCGCCGTTGTCGACCTGGAGCTGGACATCAGCGCCGAGGCCTTCCTCGCCAACTTCGCCCGCTTTCCGCGCGGCTTGTATCCCGGGGCCGCCGAACTGGTCAGCGAATTGTCGGTCGCGGTCGACATCGGCGTTCTCAGCAACACCAATCAACTGCACTGGGAGACTCAACCCGACGCCGACATCCTCCAGCGGATCGTGACCCGCCCCTACCTCTCCTACCGCCTTGGTGAGGTCAAGCCGGATGAGGCTCTGTACCGGCTCGTGCTCGACGATCTCGAACGGCCCGCCGGTGAGGTGCTTCTCCTCGACGACAATCAGATCAACGTCGACGGGGCGCGCCAGGTCGGCATGGCCGCGGAAGTGGTCAACGGTCCAGGCCAGGCCCGCTGCGTCCTGACCCGTTACGGCCTCCTGGCCTGAGACCCGCCTAGGTCCGGCTGACGCTTTCGAACACGAAGGTGCGGCGGCCAAGTGCCACCGTCTCACCTGACTGGAGCTCAATCGGATGGCCCGGCGTCAACTGATTCCAGCGATCGTTCTCGGCGTCCCAGACGTAGGTGCCGTTGGTGGAGCCGAGGTCGATGATCTGCACCGTCCACCCGTCGAGCCTCAGTTCGGCGTGGGTGCGGGACAGGGTGTCGTTGTTGTCGTGGATCACGAGCAGCTCGGCGTCGAGATCGTCGGCCGGCGACGGCTCACGGCCGATGACATAGGACCGGTCGAGGCCGAAGCTGGCGCCGTCGTCGAACACGATGAACCCGAGTGTCGGGCGGGGACGGATCACCGGGTGGGGCGTGAGATGCAGCAGCGACATCCCGCACACCATGCAGTAGGCCGATCTCGGATTGTTGAAATGGCCCCGGGAGCACAGGATGCCCTCGACGTCGACGCGGCCCTTCTGGACGGTCGGGGCCGCCGGGCCGGCGCCGCCCGCTTCGCCGCCGGCGACGATCGGGAGGGGGTCGCGCCGGGCCGGCGCCGTCGAACCGATGAGGATCACCGATCGGAACGGCGCCTGACTAGGATCCGGGCCAAGACCTCCATTGTCGGCGGCCGCTTCGGAGTCGGCTACGTCGCCACCGGACGAATGGTCCGGCTGGGAAGCAGGGACCACCGGATCCGCCGTGTTGTCGGACGGGGCGCCGAGCGGCGCCAAGTCGTCGGGTGCCGGGGGCTGATCGGCGGCGATGGTGACGAGGCTGAGGCCCGCCCCGGGGGCAACCCCGCGGCGGAGGTCGAACGGGGGAACCGGTTCGGCCGCTTTGGAGAGGTTGGTTGCTCGAAGGGTCAGGCGCTGGGCGCTGTGCGAGAGCTGCTGCTTTTGAAGCCCTCCGGTACCTTCGATGACCCGTTCCCCGTCGCTCAGGATCTCGACAGGGCCGAAGGCGACCGCCATCGGTCCACCGGTCGCCTCGACGATCATGCCGACCGAGCGGAGCTTGTTGTCGGACAGGAGCGTATTGACCGCTCGGATGATCGCCTGCGACGTCGGGTTCGGCCCGAGGGCCAGGAACATTTCGTCGACGAGGCCGTCGTGCGCAGTGTCGCTGGGGATGACCAGCGCGATGTCGGGCCAGCGGGCCACCACGCCGAGACCGCGATGGATCTGACCGGAGCGAAGGTCGAGGTCGGTCATCGCTGAACCGTCCTGACCCACACGCAGAGCGACGGCGAACGATGTTTCGCCGGGGGGAACTCGGTAGGCAGGGCCTGCGGCACGGCTCTCACGCCTGGATCTTCCCGGCCTGACGGCCCGCTTCCTCGGTGATGGCCGCGGACAGCTCGGCCGCGGTGGAAGGCCGGTCGGCCGGATCGGCGGCCACCGCGGATTCGATGATCCGACGTTCACCGTTGCGTAGGGCGTCGCCCATCACCGGCCGTTCGTTGAGCAGAAAGCGGAGTGCCTCCACCAGTGAGTTCGAGGGCAGCGTCGGGAAGATCGAGATGCCCGTCAGTACTCGATGCAGGGTAGCGCCGAGGGCCCAGATGTCGCTGGCTCGAGAAGCCGGACGGCCTTGAATGACCTCGGGTGCCAGGTATTCGATCGCGCCCATCTGGGCCGCTCCGGTGATGGTTTGGCCCGGATTGAGGAGCTGGGTGACGCCGACGTCGGACAGTTTGGCCCCGTCGTCGCCGAGGACGATATTGCCCGGTTGGACGCTGCGATGGGGAATGCCCGCCTCGTGCAGTGCGTCGGCGCCGCGACAGGCGTCGGCCAAGGCCTGAAGCACGTCGACCCGGGAGAAGGGCCGGGCCGGTCTGGCCAGGGAGCCCGACGGGAGGTATTCGCCGGCGATGTAGAGCAGTGTGCCCTGCTGGCCGACGTCGTAGAGTCGGTGCAGGTAGGGAGATGACACGGCGGCGTAGGCGCGTAGATGTTCGACCAGGCGACCGAACTCGGCGTCGGTCGCCGCTTGGCTGATCGTCTTGACGACCACCACGTCGTCGGGGACGCCGAGGCGAGCCGGGGGACGGGCCAGCCAGTAGTGGCCCTGCGTTCCCTCTCCGATTTGTTGAACGACCTCGTAGTCAGCGATTTGTTGCATTCGATTGTCCGTCGGCCGTTGGGGGGCCTCTGTGGAGCACGGCGTTCCGGATCGGCGCCGGCCTGTGCCTTGGCGACTCGTGGGCTGGAGCCCGCACGAGCGCCTGTCCCTGTCCTCGCCTGTCTCTGTTCTGGGGTGGCCGACATTCTGAGTGGCGTTGTGGCATCTACATGCCGCCTTTAGCAAGATACTCGACGGAGTAGACGGTGCCACGTAGTCCGGTCATCGGGGCACCTGGAGAGGAATGATCGTTGCTGCTGATAGTTTCACGATACGGCTTGTCGACGACAGGTTCGCCATCGAACAAAGAAGGTGATAGCAGTGGGCGTATTCGACTTCGTCAAGGAGGCCGGCGCGAAGATCGGCATCGGTGAGAGTCAGGATGAGAAAGATGCCAAGGCGACAGCGGCATCAGCCGAACGCGCGGCGGAGATGGCCAAGCGGGTAAGGGCCCGTAAAG
>JBFHEP010000099.1:0-12781 GCA_041584095.1 Acidimicrobiales bacterium
GCCGCCTCACGCAACGAACTCGGCACGGCCCGGATGGCCTCTGCCGAGGTGATGATCACCACTGGTAGCGCGAGCGCAGCCAGCGTGAGCCCGCCGGCGGTGGTGGTGTTGCCCCGGGAGATGGCGTAGTCGCCGTACACGCCTTTCAGCAGACCGACGAAGATGGTGAGTCCGAGAATGCCGTAGACCACCGACGGGACGCCGGCCAGGTTGCGGATGTTGACGTTGACGAGCCGCGTAAGCCGATTGTCGCGGGCGTACTCCTCGAGATAGATGGCCGCGGCGATGCCGACGGGGAAGGTCAGCAGAATGACGAAAACGCCGATCCAGAATGTGCCCCGCAGGCCCTGGAAGATGCCGGTTTCGTCAGCCCGGCTGCGGGTCGGGTTGGCCACCAGGATGCCGAGACGTTCGGTCAACACCGGCCAGGCGTCCGTGATCACGTCGAAGAGCAGAATGGCGAGCACGAGAAGGGCGAAGGCCAGGGTGCTGAGCAGGGCGGCCTTGAACAAGCCCTCGGTCCGGTCACGGCCTCCGGTCTCAACTGCGGCCCGCACCTTCTCGGCCACCCGTTCACGATCGCCATCCCGAACCACGGGCTGGATCAGCGACATCAGTAGGCCTGCCTCACTCGACGGACATAACGATCGGCGATCAGGTTCAGGCCGAGCGTGATCAGGAACAGCACGAAGCCGACGAAGAACAACGACCCGAATCCGAGTTCGGTGATCGTGCCATCGGTGCCCGACGCCTGGGAGGCCATTGCCGCGGTCATGGTCGAGCCACGGTTCAGCGGGTTGAGGGTGAACTGGGCGGAGTTGCCGGACGCTCCGGCGGCCAGGAACACCACCATCGTCTCGCCGATGGCCCGCGACGTGGCGACGATGATCGCTGCAACCAGACCCGACACCGCTGCGGGCACGACGACGGCCAGTGTCGTCGTCCGCTTCCGGGCCCCAAGCCCGGACGACGCCTCCCGCAGGGATCGGGGAACAGCGCGCAGTGCATCTTCGGACACCGACGCCATCAGCGGAATCGTCAAGAGCCCGACGCCGAGGCCTGCGGCCAGAAGGCTCTGATTCTCGGCACCGCTGAACAACCGTTGCACGAAGTTCGGCGAGATCCACCGCAGGGCGAAGAAGCCGAGAACAACGGAGGGGATGCCGGCCAGCACCTCGACGATCGGTTTGACGATTTTTCGCACCCGCTCGTTGGCGTACTCCGCCATGTAGATGGCGGCACCCAGGCCGATTGGACCGGCCACGGCCATGGCGACGATGGTGACGACGACACTTCCGACCAGCAGGGTCTTGAGATCGAACTCGAGGAACCGGGGCGCCCATTGATCGCCCCACAGACTGCCCAGTCCGATCGCTCCCCCGGCTTCGGCCAGCTCGGCCTCGCTCGGATTGAGCAGATTGAGGACGAACTCGACGGCCCGAAACACGAGCGACGCCACGATGCCGACGGTGATCACCACGGACACCAGCGTTGCGGCCAGCACAACGAGATGAACGACCCGCTCCCTGATTCGCCGACGACTGCTACCTTCCAACGCCCGCCCCGGGTCTGCCCCGAATCGGCTCCCCGCAGCCGCTGCACCAGCGGTCATCAGTGAATTCCCTGCCGTCAATGTCGCTCTACTCTCCGCACACGGTTCTCCGCCGGCAACGGTAGAGGAGGCACCTTACGCGTCGACGCCACCACAGTGACGGCGACATGAATTGGCGGTTAACGATGCTTGAACCGACCCCGTCGGGTCACGAACCGGACGTCTCGTCTTCGACCACGGCCGCCTGTAGGGCCTCGACCAGGGACCGGGCGTGACCGTAGGACAGGATCTCGCGGGCTTGGCCGGGGGGCAGCCAGCGTATCTCGTCGACCTCCTCGTTGGGCTCGAAGGACCCGTCGGTGCATCGCATCTGGAACCAACGAACGACCTTGTCGCGCCCACGAACCCGGTAGGTGTCGGCCGCCAGTTCGGCTTCGACCTCACCCCGGAATCCCGATTCCTCCTCGGTCTCCCTGATCGCACAATCGAGGTCGGACTCGCCTGGCTCGCATTTCCCTTTCGGCAGATCCCAGTCGTCGTACCGGGGCCGGTGAACGACCAGCACCTCGAGACCATCCGGACCAGTGCGGTGGACAACACATCCGGCAGCCCGAATAACGTCATCGTCGGGACGACGGCTCGCCGCGACGACCCGACCGTCGACGACCAGATCCGCCTGCCGTTCCGCGTCGTGCTCGTCGCCGCCTGAACCACCCGGCGAGGCGACGGAATGATCAGTGCTCATGAACACTTCAGCGTACGACACGGGTCGAACCCGGACGGGGTTTCGCGGGCAACAAATCTTGCGGCCGACCGACGACGAAGCCGGCGTCAGATCGGGTCGGCGACCAGGAAAGCGGCACCGACGGCACCGGCATCGTCCAGTCGGCGGCCGAGCACCAGCTCGGTGAAGCCGGCGCCGGCGCCCCCGAAGTGGTCCGAGGTTCGGATCCGTTCGAGAAACGGTTCGCCGAGCCGGTCGACAATCCCGCCGCCAAGAACCACGAGAGGCAGATCGAGCAGGGTGGCGGCGTTGCCGATCACACGGGCCAGAGCGTGGGCTGCCTCCTCGATCAGCTGGGCCGACAATTCGTCGCCCGCATCGAGTCCGGCGGCGAGGTGGCGCGATTTGAGCTGGGAGCCTCCCACGAGTGACAGCAGATAGCGGTTGGCATCGCCATCGCTCCGGCGCCGCATCTCGTTGTCGATCCCGGCGCGGCCGGCGTAGGTTTCGAGGTGACCGGACCCGCCACAGCCGCACGGCCGACCTCCGGGTTCGATGGTCAGATGGCCGATTTCGCCGACCATGCCACGTTCGCCGACGACGAGCTTGTTGTCGAGAATCAGGCCTCCGCCGACACCGGTTCCAACGAAGATGGCCAACATGTCGGCGTGACCTCGACCGGCGCCGATCCGGTGCTCGGCGACCGCACCGCAATTCACGTCGTTGCCGACGACGACCGTCCTGTCGAATCGTTCGGACAGAGCGGTTGCCAGTTGCACCGGGTCGTCCCAGCCGGTGATGTTGGGGCACGGTCCGGCCATCCCGTGCGGCGTGACCGGCCCGGGCACGCCGATCCCGACGGCGACGGCATCGGCCCACCCGTCGAGCTCGGTAACGGCCTCGACGATCTTGTCGATGACCGACTGAGGCCCGTCGGTCGGTGTGGGCTTCTTCACCCGACCGCGAGCGGCACCGGTTGCGGGATCCACGATGCGGGCGAGAATCTTGCTCCCGCCGACATCGACGCCGATGACGGAGCCGGGCCCGGACTCCGCCGCATCGGGTTTCGTCACCGCCGAGTCGCCCCTAGATCTCGGCCGGCTGCTCGGCCGCTTCGCCTTCGGCGGCTGTGGCGTTGATCGGCGCCGTCTCGGCCACCGGCGTGATCGTGGTGTCGGCGTCGTCCTCGCCGAGGTCCCAGTCGCAAATGATCCGCTCACGCTCCGCGTCACGGTTGACCCGCTCTTTGTTTCGGCGGAACTGCGGGTCGTGCTTGGGAAGCAGCAGAAGGCGGGCGTTGACCCGGGCCCAGAAGTCGTCGATCATCTTCTGGTCGCCGTAGCGAACCCGGAGGTCCCAGTGGGGGGCGATCGGGCCGGTGTAGACGATCGTCACGTGGGCGACGGGCGGGAGATCCTCTTGGAGTTCGACGTCGGTCATGGCGATTCATCCTAGTTCTTGGAGCGGGAACTCGTGACCCTGTGGCAGGTTTCAGGAGATTGGGCCTCGGAAGCGACTCATTCGGATCCTTGGGAGCCCGTCGGTAGGCGACCCAGCCAGGAAAAGGTAAAGATTCCCGAGTTTTTTCACTCGAAGGGAACCAAATGACCTACTGGTGCGTCTCTATACCCATGGAGAGCAATTGGATGGCGATCGGCAACTGCAGCGATGAACCACCGGAGCTGTTCTTTCCCAGCGACGGGGTCGGCGTCGAGGTGGCCAAGAAGGTCTGCGCCGACTGCCCGTCGAAGGAGCCTTGCCTCGAGTACGCACTGGCCCACCGCATCGACCACGGTGTGTGGGGTGGCACATCGGAACGCCAGCGGCGACGAATTCTGAAGGCCCGCAAAGAGGCACACCTCGCCGAAGCTCGATCCAACTAGCACGGCACGAGCGCTCGGACACGCCACCGAGCCCGCACATACGACGACCCGGCCCACATGACGGTCCGGGTCGTTTTGTTTGGTATGAACTTGTCGAGCTGGTGAGAATGGGCCTGGTCAGGCCTTCTCCTCCACGTCGTCGGCTTCCGAGCCCTCATGCAAACCCTCTTTGAATTCCTTCTGGGCTTGACCGAGGCTGCGAGCCAACTTGGGGATCTGGGACCCCCCGAAGAGGACGAGCACGACCACAACGATCATGATCATCTCATTGGGCTGAAGAATCGCGAGCATGGCTTCATGCTACCCCCATCCGCGGCTCGAAACCATGCGGGCCGCGTCAGATCAGCGGCCGCGCCGACCGGATTGGATTCAGACTGGAAACTTTTACGGCCGAAGCCTCAGGCGCTCTCGCCTGCGTAGGCGGCGGCCGCTGCCTGCCGCTCCAGGGCACGCTGACGACGGATTCGTCGGCGTTCCCGCTCACTCATGCCGCCCCAGATTCCGAACTTTTCACCATTGGCCAGTGCGAATTCGAGGCAGTCTTCGCGCACGACGCAGCCCCGGCACACCTCCTTCGCCTCCTTCGTGGAGGCTCCCCGCTCGGGGAAGAAGAGGTCCGGGTCGACACCGAGACAGTTCGAGTATTCTTGCCAGCTGGTATCGAGCATGAGGTGCTTGCGACCTATGCGCATGGTTCCTCCTCGCGCCTCACCGAGCGGAGGGCGTGAATCTGGTTCTTCGATCGTGTTGGATACGACTTGGTTGTTCACCGTGGCTCCCGACTTTGTAGAAGATTTCGTCCACCAAAGACAGCCCGTGAAACTTCTGCTGCTGTAATTACAACACTGTGATCCAGCCCGTGGCAACCCCGATCTCCAAGGAAAAATCCCAAAAGGGCCGCTGTTCAAGCGGGTTTTACCATGTAGCTGCAGCTTGTGGCATCGTCAAGGACCCCGTGCGCCCCGGTTCGGCTCCGGCTCGGATCGCACGCACCCACCCTGAAGTCGCCCACTGTGAGTGGTGGGAGCGGACGGGAACCACGGTACGCCAGTGTCGAGAACAGCGCGAGAAAAGCCTGATCACGGTCGAGGACCCGGAACGGCCGACCACTCTGAGTGGTTCTGCCAATCAGCGAGTCGCCGCAACGAATCGGGCGGACAGACACGGCCGTGCATCCCCCACTGGCCGAATCACAGGGTGTAAATTCGCGACCAGCCCAGACCGGTTCGGCCGGTCGGGCAATTTTCCCCGGGGCGCGAAATTTGCCGCGAGTTTGTGACGTTCGTCACTGAAATTCGCTGCTGATGTGTGGGATCTCAACCCGCGTGACTGGTCAGCGACCCCGCACGATCGAGCGCTTGTGCTCGATGAAGTCGACCAGCACGTAGTCGCCAAGTGTCTCCGGATTGGTGTAGAACGCCCGTCCTCTGTTGAGCGACGTCAGACGTTCGACGAAACCTCGGAGCCCGCTGTCGGGATCGAGCATGAACGTGTTGATGGTGATCCCCGCCTTGGTGCAGCGCAGTACCTCGGCCATCGTCTGATTGATGGTTTCCATCGTGGGCGGGTAGCTGAACTGTGGTCGGCCGTCGGACAGGAGATGCGCCGTCGGTTCGCCGTCGGTGATCATGATGATCTGCTTGGTCCCGCTCTCGGACGCCAACATCTGGCGGGCCAACATGAACCCGTGCTGCATGTTGGTGCCGTAGTCGTAGTCCCACGACACCTCGGGCAACTCCGATGCCTTGAGTTTGCGGGCCAGCGCTGCGAAGGTGACGATGCCGAGGTAGTCCCGGGGATACTGACTGGTGATCAGGGCGTGCAGTGCCATGGCCACCTTCTTGGCCGGCAGGAAGTTGTCGCGCATCGGCATCGACAGTGACAGATCCAACATGAGCACGGTGCTCGACCGGACCTGCCGTTCGGTGCGCTCGACCTCGAAGTCGTCGGGCGTCAACTGCACCGGTGTGCCGCCGCCGCGGCGCCGGATGGCGTTGCCGACGGTGCGCTCGATGTTCAGGTTGAACGGGTCGCCGAACTCGTAGGGCTTCGTCGAGTAGTTGCGTTCGTGGCCGATGCCGCTGACGTCGATGTCGTGCTGGCCGAGCTTGTCGGCCGAGAGCCGTTTGAACAGCTCACCCAATGCCTGTTGGCCGAGCCGACGCAGACCCCGGGGCGTGAGTTCGAGGCGGCCCTCCTTGTTGTGGATGAGACCCTGCTCTTCGAGGAGGCGGGTCAGCTCGGCGATTCGCTCCAGGCTGGCCGCCGACCGATCTCCGAGCAGCCGGCGGACCTGGTCCATGTCGGCCTCGGCCAGCGCCTGCGGGCTGGTGACCTGGCGAAGGAACTGCTCCAGTTGATCGAGGTCGCTGAGATCCCGCATCATCGGGGACGCGTCGGCCAGCCCGATCGGGTCGAAGCCGGAGAAGTCGTAGCCCTGCTGCCAGCCGGCGTCGGGGAACATCTGCTGCAGGTTCTGGCCCAGACGGGAGACCTCGAAGTTGAGATCCATGTCCTCCAGCAGCTGATTCGACAACTCCATCAACTGCTGACGCTGCTCCGGTGTCATCGAATTCAGCAAGGCCTGCATGGCCGCCATTTGACGGGCCATGTCCTCCAGTAGTTCGTCGAGCGTTCGGGGGTTGTTCGGGAAGAAGTCGCCGTATTCCTCCATGAAGGCCTCGAAGTCCGGCTCCTCACCGTTGGCCCGCTGCTCCAGCATGCGGTTCAACTCGGCCATCATGTCTTTCATGCGCGCCATCTCTTCGGGGCTCATGTTGGACATGGCGTCGGCCATCTGCCCGAACTGCTGGTTGACCAGCTCCTGACGCAACCGGTCGAGGAGGTCGTCGAACCGCTGCTGGGCCTCCCCCGACTCGAACTCGTAGTTCTGCAGACCCCGAACCTTCCCCGCCAGATCTTGCGGCAGCATGTCGAGCTGCATGTGCTTCTCGGCCGTGGTGGCCTTGGCGTTTTCGGCGGCCCGGCGGCGGTCATCGGCCAGATCGGGATCGGCCAGCTCGATGTCGGCCAGTGCGGAGCGATCGTCGAGCGACTGGCGTTCGGCGTCGACGAGGTCGTTCAACTCGGCGCTGATCTCGTCGTAGACGCCGCCGAGGTCGTAGTTCTCCAGGCGCTCCTGGCGCTCCTCGCGCAGCTTCCGGAGGATCTCCCGGAGACCCTCGATCTCCCGACCATCACGGTCTTCGAAACCGTCGTGCATGAGCCGCCGCAGGGCCGACGCCGGATCGCCGTGATACATCAGGTCATCCGACAGCTCGGCCAAGACGTCGAGGGCATCGAAGTCGAATCCGCTCTGGGTGCCGTCCCATCTGGAGTAGCGGAATCGCTGGCCAACCATTCCTCCACACTACTGGCCGGGCGCCGGGCTGGTCTCATCGCCGCCAGGCTCGACGGCGGATCAGCGGGAGATAAGCTGGGGGCGAGCGTCACCTCTCCCTTGACCGGTCGCGGTTCTCGTGGGTACGCAACGGTTCGAGGACCGTGACGTAATCGACGAGTCGAGCGGCCAGTTCGAAGGGCAACTCCGGATCGTCGAGATCGGGCTCCATCCAGCATTCCGAGAGCCGGCGCCAGTTGGTCGCACCGAAGAACGGGGCCAATTCCGCAGCGGGTCCCAACTCGTCCCGCCACGTCGACTCGGCCCGAGCCAGACCGGCAACGACCTCGGTGTTGCGGGTCTCGTCGCGGTGCTCGCTGTGAAAGCCGATCTCCACCGCGGTGCCCTCGGTCTGATCGACATGACGCCTCGACAGCAGCTGGGCCTCGTAATGCTCGCGGCCCGGCCTGTCGGTGTCGAACCAGAGTTTGAGGCCGCGTCGGTGACTGCGGCTTCGCACTTGGCCCAGCTCGGCCGGGATCATGGTCTGCACCAGATCCGCCACTTCTTCGAACAGCGGCAACTCCACACGTTCAGCGTAGTCACCACGGTCCGGCGCCTCGCCTGCGGGCGACAAAGTGTCACCCGCCGCTCGACCGACCACAGCGGTAGCCTCACCGTCATGGGTATTGGCACAACTTCGATGTCCGGTTCGATTCTGGCTTCCACAAACAGTGCGGCGCTCGACCTCGATGCCATTCGCGTCGGCCTCCACCTGCTGGGCATGGCGGTGTGGATCGGTGGTCAGATCATCATGATGGCGCTGTTGCCGGTGTTGCGCGAGGTCGACGGCATGCCCGCCAAGGCGGCGCAGGCGTTCGGTAGGGTGGCGTGGCCGGCGTTCGGCCTCGCCGTGGTCACCGGAATCTGGAACATTCTCGTCGTCCCGATGGGCGAGGTGAGCTC
The DNA here is from genome assembly GCA_041584095.1 of Acidimicrobiales bacterium. GTDB lineage: Bacteria > Actinomycetota > Acidimicrobiia > Acidimicrobiales > SZUA-35 > JAHELU01. The sequence continues at coordinate 8,466 of JBFHEP010000099.1, forward strand.
GGGCTACAACGCCGTGCTCGGCATCAAGCTGCTGCTGGTCGTGGCGGCGGGTGTGGCCACGTTCCTTCATCAGCGGGCAACGACGGCCTCGATGAGAGGAGCCACGGCCGGTATCGGTTTCGTCGCCTCCTTGATCGTGGTGCTGCTCGGCACGATGCTCGCCCACTGAGTCCGCCCCCCCTCGCCTCGGTCCACCTGAACGTCGCTCGATCGGCCTCCCCCGGTGTCACCGGGGTTGCGTAGAGTTGGAGATACAACGAGGAGGTTCCGGTCAAATGACCATCCAGTCCGACCAGCTGATAAGCCTCGGCTACGAGCGATATGTTCGCTCCGACGAGGTAACCGCCATCGAGCCGATCGTCGACGACCGCGGCCCGGGCCGTCGAGCCTTTGTCTGGGTTCGCGGCCGCCCCGACGCCATGGTTGCCTCCCGGTCGGAGCGGGCCATCGCCGATGACCTCCGCACTCGGGCCGATGATGTGGCCCATCTCGAGGAACTGCGGTCGACATTGCGGGCCGTGGCCCGGCAACTCGACGCCGTCCCGGGCGTGCTTCGGCGGGTCATTCGCGAGGAGGCGGGCGTCGACCTGGAGGAACTGATAGCAGAGGCGTCGCGGGTTGCGGGCTGACCCCACGGGCCCGACCACCGCAGGGGTTCGCGCCGGTAGCGAACCGCGACTACCGTTGGCCGCGTGACCTCTCCGAGCGACGTGGAGACCGAACCCAAACGCAGCAGCGGGCAGGCCATCGGTGCGATCGTGGCCGCCGTTGCCATCGGAGCGTTGGTGGCCTGGGCCGGCTCCACGGGCACCAAGTCCGCCGCTGGCATCGGCATTCACTGGTGGGTGGCGGCGGTGGCCTTCGGGGTGAACTGGATCGCATTCGTCCCCTCCTACCTGAACCGCACCGAGCACTACTACGACCTGGTCGGCAGCCTCACCTATCTGAGCACCACCCTGCTGGCCGCGTTCCTGGCCAGCCCCCTCGACGGTCGAGCATGGTTGCTGCTGATTCTCGTGGTGATCTGGTCCGGCCGGCTCGGCATTTTCCTGTTCCGCCGGGTCCGTTCCGCAGGTAGGGACAGCCGGTTCGACAAGATCAAGCAGAGCGCGCCACGGTTTCTTGTGGCGTGGACCACCCAGGGCTTGTGGGTCGTCTTCACCGCAGCGGCGGCCCACGCTGCCATCGCCTCCGATCAACCACGATCGTTCGGTGTCTGGGCCGTCGTCGGACTCGTGTTGTGGCTCGCCGGTTTCGGCATGGAGGCCGTTGCCGATGCGCAGAAGAGTGCGTTCCGAGCCGATCCGGCAAACGACGGCCGGTTCATCACGACCGGGCTTTGGGCCTGGTCGCGCCATCCGAACTACTTCGGTGAGATCATGCTGTGGGTCGGCGTGGCCGTCATCGCCTTGCCCGCTCTGTCGGGTTGGCAGTACATCACGCTCCTGTCGCCGGTCTTCGTGTACCTCCTCTTGACCAGGGTGAGCGGCGTCCCGATGCTCGAACGGAAGGCCGACAAGCGGTGGGGCGGCGAGGAGGCCTATGAGGCCTACAAGGCCCGGACGCCGGTGCTGGTGCCGCGGCCGCCAAACTGAAATCCGCGAACAGGGTTTCAGCCTGCTCGCCGACGTCTACGCCGCCAGCAGGGTCCGAATCTCCTTGGACAACCGTTCGGGCGGGAGCGTGCCGTCGACCACCGTCGTGCCCAGCTCCGCACAGACCTGCCGGTAGTGCCCGATTCGAACCTTCAGGACGTCCAGCTCATCCTGATGTTTCCGCTCCCGGAGCTGCGACCGCTTCTGGGATACCTCGGCCGGGACGAGCAGGCAAACCGCCACATCGGGGCGAGCGGCAAGGCGCCGCAACAGACGACCGAGCAGCCTTTGTTCAACAGCGTCGTCGGGGAAGTACACCCGAAAGTCGACGAGAGCGTCAGTGAGATAGCGGTCGCAGATCACCGCTCGACCGCGGGCCCGCAGCCACCGGACCTGGACGACGTACACCCAGAGCAGGTCGACCAGTGCCATGGTCAGCCAGAGGCGGCGCACAACCGGGTTCGGCAGATTCTCGGCCCGCCGCGGGTATCGGTTCTTCCTCGTCGAACTCCGCTCGGAGCGCGCCGTTGCACTCGCTGCCGACGGCTGGGTCGCCGCTTGGCGGCGAAGTCGGCGGTACATGCGCTTGAGAACACGTGTCCGCCGGCCGTAGCCCGGGCGGGTCCAGATGAACACCGGCTCAGCACCCCGTGCTCGCAGCACATCGGCCAGCTGCTCCCGCTGGGTCGATTTGCCGGAACTGTCGATACCGCTGAGTGCAATGATGAGACCCTGGACGGGGGCGGGATCAGCGTTGGAGCTCACGCCGTGTGATCGTCGGTCGTTGCCCCAACGGCCGCAGGCCTTGAGTATCCGAAGAACGGATCGAGCGTCGTCGCAATCTGCCCGTCGATCCATTTCATGTCGTCGTCGTCGACGTAATCGACGAATCCTCCAACTTTGCCACGGCGGGTCTTGTAGGACTCCTTGTCGTCGGGATCACGGGGCCGCAACCGACCCGACTTGAAGTCGCCTCGAGTTTCCATCTGGCGCATGTTGTCGAAGGCGGCGAACTCGACGGCCTCGCTGATGTGGGCGTCGCTCACATCGATATCGAGGAAGTCCAGCACGCGGCGGAGTTCCTCCTCGGGTCGGGCGTGCATGTCCTCGTAGCGGACAAGGCAGAAGCCTTTCGGAGTCGAGTGCTCCTTGGCCCAGATGTTGTAGTACTGGAGGATCGTCGACAGCGAACCAACGGGCTCGCGCAGGAACTCGCCGAGCGACTTCGCATAGGCCCGCTCACGTTTGGTCCGCTCGAAATACATCGAGACCACGACATCACGGGGATCCCGGACGATCAGTACCACCTTCTTGTGCCGGTAGCGGCGCTTGCTGGTTGGCAACCGGGCCGCGGTCTTCCAGTTGGGAGCGCCGTCGTGGCTGAGTCGGATGTGGGGAAGGTCGCCCTGGGACCCGCCGAGCACGTCGGTGGCCAGGTAATCGACGTCATCGGATCCGGTGTGGAGGGCGAGTGCTCGCGACAGCATCATCCGGAACCAGGTGCGGCCACACTTCGGGTAGGAGATGATCAGCGCATCGGCCTGCCGTTCAGCGGCTCGGGAGCTCGGCGAGAGCTCGGCGCGGAGCAGACGGTAGCGAATGGAGTATCGACGGCGGAGACGTCTGATTGTGCGACGAAGTTTCACCCGCCGGCCTCCGCCGGTGTCACAACAACCCGAGTATGTGATTCCGATCGGCGACTCAACCGCAACTCGTACCTCCACCCAGGTGGCTTCGACTGTCAGGAGCCTACATCGCCCGGCTCGCCAAATCCACCGGCCAAATCGCCCAGCGCCACTGGATCAAAGAACCCGAATGCCGGGCGTGTTCGACCCTTCGGATACGGTTCGGCAGAACCATAATGAGGCGAGGCAGCGTATCGGGTATGACCGTCGAAGACCGTCCGTCGACGTCGACCACCGAAGGAGGATCCATGGGTGAGTACTCAGTGTCGGAACGGGACGGGCACCTGTTCGTCATGACCATCACCCGGCCGGAGGTGATGAACGCCCTCCACCCGATGGCCAATGCCGAGCTGTCGGATCTGGTCGACGAGTTCGCGGCCGATCCCGAGCTGTGGGCGGCAATCATCACCGGGGCCGGCGACCGGGCTTTCTCGGCGGGCAACGATCTCAAGTTCCAGGCCGGTGCCGGTGGCGACCGGCCACAGCATCCCGAAACCGGCTTCGGGGGACTCACCAACAGGTGGGACCTGAACAAGCCGGTGATTGCCGCAGTCAACGGCGTCGCCATGGGCGGCGGCTTCGAGATCGCACTGGCCTGCGACCTGATCATTGCGTCGGACAACGCCCGCTTCGCCCTGCCCGAACCGAAGGTCGGCCTTGCGGCGCTTGCGGGCGGGATCCATCGGCTACCCCGCCAGATCGGCATGAAGCGGGCCATGGGCATGATGCTCACAGGCCGTCATGTCTCCGCCGACGAGGGTCGCGAGTTGGGTTTCGTCAACGACGTGGTTCCCCTCGAGCAGCTCATGGACCGCGCTCGGGAGTGGGCGGCCATGATCCTGGCCTGTTCGCCCATGTCGATCCGAGCGACCAAGGAGGCTGCCTACCGTGGCCTCGATCACGCCTCGTTGCAGGAGGCCTACCGCGCCCGCTACCCGGCGGTCAAAGCCATGATCGACTCCGACGACTTCGTCGAGGGACCGAGAGCCTTCGCGGAGAAACGAGCTCCGGAGTGGAAGGGCCGTTGAGCCGCCAC
>JBFHEP010000100.1:0-12757 GCA_041584095.1 Acidimicrobiales bacterium
ATGCCCTCGATCTGCTGGGCGATACGGGGCAGCATCTCCGAAATCCACAGACCCTCGGGCACCACGAATTCGCCGTACTCGATCTGGCGTGGCCCGCCGAGCAGCACCTCGATGGCCTCGTCGGCCGACATGTTCTCGGCGAAGGTGTACTCGCCGGCCTGGAAATTACCCTGGTCCCGCCACTGGGCGTAGTAGCGGAAGAAGGTCGAGTTGGGAATGACGCCCTTCTCACTCAAGATCGAGCCGATGTCGGCCGTGGTCGCTCCGGTCGGGACCGAGACGGCCACGGGCGCGCCGGGCTCGCCCTCGGGGTCGATCTGTCCGGCCAACCAGCTGCGACCGGTGGTGTAGACCACGTAGCCGATGAAGGCAAGAATGACCACGGCGACGACAGCCCGCAGAACCCGGAAAATCGCGGGACGTGCGGTCACGAACTCGGACTGGTCGTCCCAACCCAGCCCTGGATCGGGCTGCTGTCGCGGGTCTGTGCTCGAAGAATCGGCCTGGCGGCGGACTCCGACGTCGTGCTCATCGACCGTACTCACCCTGTAGATACTACGGGCCTGAGCTCGAGACGCGGCGTCAACCCCGCAGCATCATCCAGCAATCGTGCGCCCCAAACCCGAAAACCCGGGCCTGCACCGCACAGAATGCCCGGCGGCGGTGTTATCCGGTTGGATGGGAGTCGATCCAGCTCTGCAGAATGACCGCCGCGGCGACCTGGTCGACCACACCTCGACGCCGGCGGGAATCGACTCCGGCTCCGGCCAGCGAGTGGGTCGCCGTGGTTGTGGAGTGCCGTTCATCGTGGGTCACGACCGCGACACCGTCGGGGCCCAGCCTTTGCCGGAGCGCTCTGACCTCCGACAGCACCTTCCGAGCTGCGGGTCCGTTCGTCCCGTCGAGCGACAGCGGCAGGCCGACGACCACGACGGTCGCGCCAATCCGAGCGACGATCTCGGCGATCAGGTCGTGTTCGGCCGGCCGGTTGCCGACGCGTTTCAAGGTCTCGTACGGCGTGGCCACGGTCCGACCGGCATCGCACACCGCGACGCCGATCCGCCGGTCGCCGAGATCCAGGCCGATCGCCCGCCCCTCGCCGGGGCGGTGGGACTCGGATGCGGGATCGCCGGACGTCAGACCGCCACTCCGGCCGCCTGTCGCGCGATGTTCAGCGCCTCCTCGATTCCTCCAGGGTCCTTGCCGCCGGCCATGGCGAGATCCGGGCCCTTGCCACCGCCGCCCTTGATGGCCTTCGCCCCCTCGGCGATCAGTTCGCCGGCGGTCGGCGAATGCCCGGGGGTGACGGCGGCGACGAGGGCGGCACCCCCGCCGTCTGGTTCGCCACCGAGCACGACCACATCGACACCTTCGGTGTTACGGAGCTTGACCGCCAGCTCCTTCAGTTCGTCGCGTCCGACGTTGTCGACCCTGGCCACAACGACGCCGTCGGTGGCCGACGCAACCAACTCGGAGGCCAAACCCTGTGCCATCTTGCCCTGAAGATCACGAATCTGGTCCTTCAAATGGGCCATCTCGCCGAGACGCTTGGTGAGCCCGTCGAGCACGTTGCTTCGGGGCACGTTCAACATCTCTGCGGCGGAGTCGAGGATCTGCTGCTCGGAGCGAAGCAGATCGATGGCACCGGCTCCGGTGACCGCTTCGACCCGGCGCAGATTGGAACCGATCGAGCCCTCTGACACGATCTTCAGCAGACCGATGTCGCCCATCGCCTTCACGTGGGTGCCGCCACAGAACTCGAGGGTCGGGCCGGCCTTGAGGACCTGGACCACTTCCCCGTACTTGTCACCGAAGAACGCGATCGCTCCGATTTCCTCAGCCTCGGCTTTCGTCATCTCCTCATGGGACGCGGTTTCGTTGGTCAACACAATTCCGTTGACGAGATCCTCGATGCGGGCGATCTGCTCGGCCGTGACGGGCTCGAAGTGGCTGAAGTCGAAGCGCAGACGGTCGGGGGCGACCAGCGAACCCTACTGCTTGACGTGGTCGCCGAGCACCTCGCGCAGCGCCCAGTGGAGCAGGTGGGTGCCGGTGTGGTTGCGGCGGATGGCATCGCGCCGCTCGACGTCGATGCTGAGCTTCGCCTGCTGGCCCGGGCGAATCTCGCCGGTCAGCTCACCCACGACGTGGCGATGCACGCCGGGTACGGCGTAGACGGTGTCGCGGATCGTTGCGGCGCCGGTATCGGTGGTGATCGTGCCGGTGTCGCCGATCTGACCGCCGGATTCGGCGTAGAACGGGGTCCGGTCGACGAAGATCGACACCGTGTCGGTGCCGATACCGGTGACCAGCAGGACCTCGGCGTCGACGTCGACCAACTCGCCGCGACCCACGAAATCGGTTGGGCCGTTGGACTCCGACAGCGCCTGGACCTGCTCGAAGTCGGCGGCCTGGATGACCCCCTTTCGGGCCTCCTTCGCCCTCGTCCGCTGGTCTTCCATGGCCACGTCGAATCCGGCTCGGTCCACGGTGAAACCCCGCTCGGCCACGACCTCCTCGGTCACCTCGAACGGAAAGCCGTAGGTGTCGTGCAGCATGAAGGCCACCGAGCCCGGCAGTTTGCCGCCGTCGGGAACATCGGCCAGGTGCTGATCGAGGATTGCCGATCCGGTGGCCAGCGTCTTGCGGAACTGGATCTCCTCCCGTTCGACCACCGAACGAACCAGTTCGTGCGTGGAAACCAGTTCCGGGTAGTCGGATCCCATGATGTCGACCACGGAATCGACCAGGTGAGGAGTGACGATGTCCTCGACACCGAGCAGGTAGGCGAATCGTATGGCCCGGCGCATGATGCGACGCAGTACGTAGCCTCGGTCCTCGTTGGAGGGGAAGACGCCGTCGGCGATCAGGAAGGTCATGGTGCGGGCGTGTTCGGCCAGCACCCGAAGGGCAAGATCGGATTTCTCGTCGTGACCCAGGGAGTATCCGGTGGCCTGCTCGGCTGTTTCGATGAGGCGGGCCATCTCGTCGATCTCGAACACCGACTCCTTGCCCTGCAGCACGGCCAGGATCCGCTCCAGACCGGCGCCGGTGTCGATCGACGGTTTCGGCAGCGGGGTCGAGGCGCCACTGTCGTCGGTCTCGTATTGCATGAACACGAGGTTCCAGATCTCGACGAACCGCTCGTCGCCGCCGTGGGCCGGGCCGCCGTCGTCGCCGTACCGGGGGCCACGATCCCAGAAGATCTCCGAGCTGGGACCGTTCGGGCCGGTGTCGGCCATTCGCCACCAGTTGTCCTCGTCGAGGCGCTGGATCCGCTCCGCCGGCAGACCGACCTTGTCGCGCCAGATGGCCTCGGCCTCGTCGTCGGACAGATGCACGGTGACCCAAAGGCGTTCGGTGTCGAGTCCGAGCACCTCGGTGACGAATGTCCAGGCCATCGGAATGGCCTCTTCCTTGAAGTAGTCGCCGAAGCTGAAATTGCCCATCATCTCGAAGAAGGTGAGATGGCGAGAGGTTCGACCGACCTCGTCGAGGTCGTTGTGCTTGCCGCCGGCGCGGACACACTTCTGCACGGTGACCGCCCGGTTGTGCTCCGGCCGTTCCTCGCCGAGGAAGTACGGCTTGAACGGAACCATGCCCGAATTGACGAACAGCAGCGTTTGGTCGTGTGGTATCAGGCTGGCGGACGCCAGATGCTGATGGTCCCGCTCGACGAAGAAGTCGATGAACGCTTTTCGTAGTTCCTTTGCTTCCATAGCTACTCCCAGGCTAGCGGCAACGGCCGTGACCGAACCGACGATTACCGGCCTCCACCACCCTGCCAGGGACTGAGTCCCGGTTCGTCACACCTGGCGATCCCAGGGCTTGGACGCTCGGCGGTAGCTCCGCTGGACCCGGTCGACGACGGTCTCCGCCTTCCGCCGGACGCGGGGGCGGCCCGGCGGCACCGGATCGGGAATCACCGGTAGGGGCGGATCGGGAAGCCGGTGTCGACGATCGAGCAGTGCATCGTCGGCCGCGGCGTGATCGCCCTGGGCTCGGTGGTACTCGGCCCACAGCTCCCGTTCGCTCAGCTCCGACTCGCGTCGCCACTGCTCCCGGATCCCGCGAAACCTGGCTTCCGGATCGGACCAACGGCGGCGAAGGCGTTTCGTGGTCGACCCGACCCGACGGGAGCGGTCGCTCAGGGTGCGGGCCGCCCGACCGGCGGCGACGGCGCCGCCCCCGACTCTGAGCAGGTCGCCCGGTGCGGCGTCGATCGCTCGAACCACCGAATCGGGTAGTCGATGAGCGAGCTCGTCGGCGGCCTCGTCGATCGATCTGGCCGTCGACCGCCGGGTCAAGGTCCGCAACGCGGCACCGAGGGCCACCCATCGGAATCGGCGGAACAGGATCGCCAGCAGCCAGCGTAGCGCGGTGATCATCGGCGGGCCGCCGGCTGCTCGCGGCCGGGCCCGATGGCACCGATCGGCTCGACATCGCCTCGTCGCCGGCGACGACCCAGCATCCATCGACGAGCCATCCGACCCGAACCCGAGACGACGGCCAGTGTCCGGATCATCGGATCCTGCGCCGCCTCGTGGGTGCGGCGGGTGGTCTCGGTGATGGCGGTGGTCGCCTGGTCGGCTCGATCGAGGACGATGTCGACCTTGTCGAGTTCGGCATCGGCATCGGCCACCAGTTGGCGCAGCTCCCGAAACGCCGCGATTCCCTCGGCCCGAAGCTGGTTGGCGGTGTCTTCCAGCTTGGCCAGCGTGTTGTTGAGGTTGTTGACGGCCGTGATGAGGAACACGGCGGCGACCACGACGGCGATGGCCACGATGATGGCGGCGAATTCGGTGATCTCCATCAGAATGCGGGTGTGTTCATGATGATCCGTCCTCGGGCCCGGCGGCCCGGCGGGTGGCGGGGCGATCCTCGACTGCATCGGCTCGGCCGAATCGCTCATGGATCTCGGCCTCGTCGCCGTGACCCTTGGGAGTGTAATAGGCGCGATCGGCAAGATGGTCGGGACGGTACTGCTGGTCGACCCAGCCGGACGGGTCGTCGTGAGGGTAGCGATAGCCCTGACCATGCCCCAGCGATGCAGCTCCCCGGTACGATCCATCACGCAGATGCATCGGCACCTCACCAACCGGCATCTCGTCGACGTCGGCCATCGCCCGATTGAGGCCGGCGTACGCAGAGTTCGACTTGGGGGCCGTGGCGAGGTGAACCGTTGCGTGGGCCAGGTTGATTCGGGCTTCCGGTAGGCCGACGTAGTCGACCGCCTGGGCTGCGGCGTTGGCAACCACCAGCGCCCGGTGGTCGGCCAGACCCACGTCCTCGGAGGCGAAGATCACGAGCCGGCGGGCGATGAAACGAGGGTCCTCGCCGGCAGCGATCATGCGGGCCAGCCAGTAGAGGGCGGCGTCGGGATCCGAACCCCGCATGGACTTGATGAAGGCGCTGGTGATGTCGTAGTGCTCGTCGCGGCCATAGCGCAGTGACTTGAGGTCGGTGGCCGCCTCGGCGTGAACGATCGCCACATGGGGCACGTCGGCATCACCGTCGTAGGCTTCGTCGTCCGCGGCTTCCGCTGCGGCCAGGGCGATCGCCACCTCGAGGGTGGTCAGCGCCTGGCGCCCGTCTCCGGCGGCATTGTTGGTGAGATGGTCGATGGCCTCATCCGTGGCGGTGGCCCGCTCGACCTCCAGTCCCCGCCGGAGCAGCCGATCGATGGCCGGCGCATCCAGTGGGTTCAGACGAAACAACGTCGACCGGCTTCGGAGCGGCGCGTTGACCTCGAAGAAGGGGTTCTCCGTGGTGGCACCGATCAGCACCAGCACGCCGGATTCGACCGCCGGCAGCAGGCGGTCCTGCTGGGCTTTGTTGAATCGATGCACCTCGTCGAGGAACAGGATCGTTCCTCGGCCGTGGGCGCCCAGCACATGCTCTGCGTCCTCGATCACCGCCCGAACATCTTTCACCGATGCGTTCACCGCCGACAGTTGCACGAACTGTTTGGACGACGCGGTGGCGATGAGACGAGCCAGGGTCGTCTTGCCGGTACCGGGTGGACCCCACAGAATGACCGACGACAGACGATCGACCTCGACCAGACGGCGAAGCGGCCCGGACGGACCGAGCAGATGGTCCTGGCCGACCACCTCGTCGAGCGAACTCGGTCGGAGGCGGCTGGCCAGAGGCGAGCGGGCCTTGAGCCGCTCCTCGGCCGCCGCGGCGAAGAGGTTATCGGCCACGGGTCAGTCGAGCGGCGGAGGCACGACCTTGATACCGAGTTCGGCAAGCTGGTCGGCTGCAACCTCGCCTGGGGCTCCGGTCATCGGATCGGTACCGGACTGGGGTTTGGGGAAGGCGATGATCTCACGGATGTTCTCCTCGCCGGAGAGGATGGCGGCCAGCCGCTCCATGCCGTAGGCGAACCCCCCGTGGGGCGGCGCGCCGTACTTGAACGGGTTGAGGAAGAAACCGAAGCGAGCCTCGATCTCTTCGTCGTCGATGCCGAGCAGTTTGAAGACCCGCTGCTGGAGCTCGGGGTCGTGGATTCGTATGCTGCCCGAGCCGAGTTCCCAGCCGTTGAGCACCAGGTCGTAGGCCCAGGCCCGCACGGCCATCGGGTCGCTTTCCAGCTTGTCGAGGTCGTCCGGGTGGGGATGGCAGAACGGATGGTGACCGGGTTTGGGTCGGCCCGTTGCCGCGTCGACGCCGACGAACAGCGGGAAGTCGACCACCCAGAGGAACATGTAGGGCCCCTCGCTGACCGGCGGGCGACCCAGCCGGTTGCGCAGCTCGCCCAAGACCTCGCAGGTCGTATGCCAGTCGTCGGCGATCATCAGCAGGAGGTCGCCCGGTTCGGCTTCGAGCCGTTTCGACAGCTCGGCCTGCTCGCTCTCGGACAGGAACTTGGCCACCGGCGATTCGAGGGTGCCGTCATCGGCCACCTTGATCCAGACCATGCCCTTGGCCCCGAACGATTTGGCGGTGTCGGTCAGGCCGTCGAGCTTGTTGCGGCCCCACTCGGCGGCCGCGCCCGGAGCCCGGATACCCTTGATGGACTCGGCGGTGGCGAAGGCCTTGAACTCGGTGGCGCCGAACACGTCGGTGAGTTCCACGAGCTCCATACCGAATCGCAGATCGGGTTTGTCGGTCCCGTAGGTGTTCATGGCGTCGAGCCACGTCACCCGGGGGATCGGGTCGGGCCGCACGCCGGTGACGGCCTCCACGGCGTCGAGCACCGACACCTCCGTTGCGGCGAGCACGTCGTCGACCTCGACGAAGCTCATCTCCAAGTCGAGCTGCATGAACTCGTACTGACGATCAGCCCGGAGGTCCTCGTCGCGCAGACAGCGGGCGATCTGGAAGTAGCGATCGAGCCCGCCGATCATCAGCAGCTGCTTGTAGAGCTGAGGCGACTGGGGAAGAGCGTAGAACGATCCTGGTCGCTGGCGGGAGGGAACGACGAACTCCCTGGCCCCCTCAGGGGTCGCCGGCATGAGCATCGGGGTCTCGACCTCGACGAAACCCTGGTTCACCATGGCGGTGCGGACCGCGGCGTTGATCTGGGATCGGATCCGCAGATTGCGCTGCATGCGGGGCCGGCGGAGATCGAGGTACCGGTGACGGAGCCGGACCATCTCGTCGACGTCGTCGGCCCGCTCGTCGAGCGGAAACGGCGGCGGTTCGGCGGCGCTGAGGATCTCCACCGACGCGTCGGTGATCTCGATCTCGCCGGTGGCCAGCTCCTCGTTGACGGTGCCTTCCGGACGTTCGGTGACCGTGCCCGTGATCTTGACCACGTACTCGGAGCGGACGTCGACCGTGTTGTCGACGACGCACTGCACGATGCCGGTGTGGTCCCGGAGATCGACGAAGGCCAGGTGCTCACCGTGCTCGCGCCGGCGATTGACCCAGCCGCAGACGGTCACGGTCTGACCGATTTCGGATGTGGACAGCTCTCCGCAGAGATGAGTGCGCATCATGACAACAACGACCTGACTTTTTCGATCAGCTTGGGCCGTTCGACCTCGAACTGTTGGGAGTCGGACGGGAGGACGACGGCATCGGGGCGCATGGCCCGGATGGAGACGGTACCAGCAGAAAGCTCGTCTTCACCGAGGATCACGGCCAGTGGAGCCTGCGACCGGTTGGCCGCTTTCATCTGGGCTTTCATCGACCGGCCGTCATAGGCCCGGTCGGCGGCGATACCGGCCCGTCGCAGCTCCTCGACCAGGGCCAGGCCCTCGACGCCCGACGTGGTGGCCACCACCCAGACGTCGACCGCGATCGACGGGAGGGAGAACACCCCCTCGGCGTCGGCGGCAAGCAGGGTCCGATCGACGCCGATGGAGAACCCGACACCGGGTTCGGCCGGGCCGCCCAGTGCCTCGACCAGGCCGTCATAGCGGCCGCCGCCGCCGAGGGCGTTCTGGGCTGCGTCGAGGCTGTCGGAGGCGAACTCGAAGGTGGTGCGGGTGTAGTAGTCGAGCCCGCGGACCAAGCGTGGGTTGACCTCGTAGGTGACTCCGAGCGCGTCGAGGCCGGCCCGGACCCGCTCGAAGGCTTGGGCGGCGTCGTCGGACAGGTACTCGATGAGGGTCGGAGCGTCGGCTGCCACGGCGGCGTCGCCGGGCCGTTTCGAGTCGAGCACTCGGAGCGGGTTGAGGGTAAGCGTGGCCTGTGCCTGCTCCGACAGCTCGTCGGCCCGGCTCCGGAAATAGTCGGTCAGGGCGCCGAGATAGGTCGGCCGGTCGGCGAAGTCGCCGAGCGAGTTGATGATCAAAGTGTGACCGGTGAGGCCCACCCGGGACAGGAAGCGCGCCGCCAGGGCGATGATCTCGGTGTCGATGTCGGGATCGTCGGACCCGATGACCTCGACGCCGAGCTGGTCGAACTGGCGGTATCGCCCCTTTTGCGGTTTGTCGTAGCGGAACGCCGGACCCTCGTACCAGGTCTTCCAGGGGGTGAGCGGGCGATGTTGGACGAAGGCCCGACAGACCGACGCCGTGAACTCGGGACGCAGCGCGATCGTGCGACCTCCCTTGTCCTCGAACGCGTACAACTCCTTGGACACCACGTCCGACGCTTCACCGAGGCGAACGAAGACGCCGACGTCCTCGAACATCGGCGGAACGATGCGCTCGAATCCGGCCCGCCGGGCCTCTTCCGCGAACAGGGCGACCAGATGACGGGCTCGCGACGCCTCCGGTTCCATGGTGTCTCGGGTACCGGGTGGTGATTGAAAGTCTGCGCGGGCCATATCGGCCCTGATCGTACCGCCGCTGTGCGTCACTGGCTGCCGATTTTGCCGCATTCTGCCGTCCCCGGGCGTCGCTCAGCGACGCCGGAGCACCGCAGAATCCCGTTACCGGTCGGCTCCGAGGGTCAGCGCCGGTGTCAGGTCGTCGAGCCCGACGTTCCACCGGTCATCGACGAAGCGGGCGATCCGTAAGGCCAGTGAAGCGGCGGGCGGGCCGACGGGGAAGGCGTCGCCGAACGTCATCCAGACCCGTTGTCCGGCACCGACCGGCATCCAGGTGACCGAGGCCAGTGCTGCGGCCGCAGGCTCGTCGCCGGGCGTTGCGACCCCTTCGCCTTCCTGCACGTCGACGAGGCTCAAGTCCCCGTCGTCGGCGACGACGGTCGCCGTCCGCTTCTGCGAGGGTCTGTTGGCGGTGGTGAACGTGGCGCCGCCCCGGCGGTTGTCGTCGAGCCTTCGCAGCAGCCACCGTTGCAACAGAACGGGGTCGGGACGCACTACGCCGGCGATGATGGCCTTGTCGAGCAGGAACATGTCGATCGAGCCGCCGTCGGTCATCGGCAGGGTCGAGGGCAGCGCCATGCCGTAGCGGGGGTTGATCTCGGTAGGTCGGAAGCCGTCGGCGGTGAGGACTCCGTCGAGGCTGAAGACCCCGCTGAAGTCGACCTGCGTTCTCAACGTGTCGCCGACGGCGATCGCGGCGGCGACCATGGCCTCCCGGTCGGCAGCAGGGGGATCCCAGTGGTTTCCGAATCGGCAGTAGTGGAAGACGCGGCTGGTCTCGTCGACATACACCAACATCTCGTTGGGGCGGGTCGCGACCGTGATGTCCTCGAGGACGATTCCATGGATGCTGCAGGGCACGCCGGTGAGAAAGGGCATGATCCGCACCCGCCGGTGGTCGACGCCGAGCCGACCGGCGAGCTCGACCGCATCGGCTGTGGACGTGACCCAGTGGGTCCCGGCTGCGCCGCCGTGCATGCCCTTGCTGTTGTCGACGGCCCACACGGTGCCGTGTGAACCGGCCAAGCGGCCGTGAACGGCTTTGGCGGCGATGTTGTCGTCCAGTTCGACGACCTCGGCGGGAGCCGTCGCGATTCCAGCGTCGGCGAAGAGATCGAGCACGGCCAGCTTGTCTTCGAGGTCAACCCAGGTTCGTGGGCGGCCACCGAAGACGTACCGACTCGCCACCGGTTCACAACTGAAGATTGGTGGCACCAGCACCCGGGCGGAGCGATCCGGGTCCCAAGCGTCGAGTTCGTCGAGGACCGACGACGGCAGGTCGGCTATCGCGGCCTCCGTGCCGAGGGTGTCGACGAGCAGGTCGCCGCTCGAGGGTCGGTCGAGCGACAGGATCGGGAACACACCGTCCGCGTCGGGAGCGATGTCGTGAACGGCCAAGCCGATGAGCGGAGACGTGCGGCGTTCCTCAGCCGTTTGCGGTGGCTCGAGCCCAGCCGTTTCGGCAACCTGACCCATGAACCGGGTGGCCATGACAGCCATGGTGGCGACGCAGATCCATCGGCCATCACGGTAGATGGCGGCCAGTTGTTCCCGCAGCTCCGTCTCGAAGTCCTCCATACGCAGACCCTACGTCGAAGCGCCGGGGCACGCCGCCGAATTCGCGTGACCCTCCGGGGCACGGTTTACCGGCGTGACCCTCCGGGCACGGTTTACCGGCGTGACCCTCCGGGCACGGTTTACCGGCGTGACCCTCCGGGCACGATGCGATAGACGTCATAGACGCCGTCTACGCCGCGCAGGCTCCGCATCAGCGAAGTGAGATGTGAGGGGTCGGCGATCTCGAACTCGAAGGAGAGGCGGGCAATCCGGTCGTCGGTGGTCGTGGTGGTGGAGCTGATGATGTTGACGTGCTGCTCCGAGAACGCCCTCGACACATCGGCCAGGAGATGGGACCGGTCGTAGGCCTTGACCTCGAGCGAGGCGACGAAGTGGTCGGCCTCCATGGCCGCATCCCACTCGGCGTCGATCAGGCGATCGTTCTGGGCGCTGGCCAGCGACTCGGCGTTGGCGCAGTCGGTGCGGTGAATCGACACACCGCGGCCGCGGGTGACGAACCCCATGATCTCGTCACCGGGAACCGGCGTGCAGCAGCGGGACAGGCGCACCAGCACATCGTCGAGCCCCTCGATCCGGACCCCGACGGCGCCCGGCGGCTCCCGCTTGGCCGGCACCATCTCCGATTGGAATTCCCCGGGCGGCGGATTCGATCGCAGATCACGAGGTTCACCGGACTTGATGCGCTTGAGCCGCGTGGCAACCGATTGAGCGCTGACGTGGCGCTCTCCGATCGCCGCGTACAGCGAATCGGCGTCGGCGTAGTTCATCTCGGTGGCGACCTTGATGATGGTCTCGCCGGCCTTCTGCCCGAAGTCGGACAGGCGCAGGCCCTCCTTCTTCAAAGCCCGTTTGAGATCCTGCTCCCCTGCGGCGATGGCGTCGTCGCGGCGTTCACGGGAGAACCACTGGCGGATCTTCGACGACGCCCGGTTGGAGACGACGAAGTTCAGCCAGTCTCGTGACGGACCCGCACCGACGACCTTCGAGGTGAAGATCTCAACCGTCTCGCCCGAGTGCAGCGGCTCGGAAAGCGACACCAGCTTGCCGTCGACTTTGGCCCCGACGCAGCGGTGACCGATGTCGGTGTGGATCGCATAGGCGAAGTCGATCGGGGTCGAGTTGGCGGGCAGGGTCGTGACCTGCCCCTGGGGGGTGAACACGAAGATCTCCTCGTGGTCGAGATCGACCTTGAGGAGGTTCATGAATTCGTCGGGGTCGGAGGTTTCCTTCTCCCAATCGATGATGCGAGTCAGCCACGGCAGATCGACCGACGAGGCGCCACCACCGTTGCCGTCCTTGTAGACATAGTGGGCGGCCACACCGCTCTCGGCCCGATTGTGCATCTCCCTCGTGCGGATCTGCACCTCGATCGGCTTGCCCTGGGGCCCCACCACGGTCGTATGGAGCGACTGGTAGAGGTTGAATTTGGGCATGGCCACGTAGTCTTTGAACCTGCCCTGCACCGGTTTCCACGTGGCGTGAATCGAGCCCATCGCCGCATAGCAGTCTCGGACCGTCTCCACGATCACCCGGATGCCGACGAGGTCGTTGATCTCGTCGAACGTCTTGCCCTTGAGCTGCATCTTCTCGTAGATCGAGTAGAGGTGCTTCTCCCGGCCGACCACGGTGGCCTTGATGCCGAGCTCGACCACCCGATCGTTGACCTGTTCGAGTACCTGGGTCAGGTAGGTCTCCCGTTCGGGGGCTCGTTCGGCCACCATGTGCTCGATCTCGGCGTAGCGCTTGGGATGGAGGGCGGCAAAGCTCAGGTCCTCCATCTGCATCTTGATCTCCTGCATGCCGAGGCGGTGGGCCAGCGGCGCGTAGACCTGCAGAGATTCGAGAGCGATCCGTTCCTGTTTCCAGGCCGGCATCGCGGCCAACGTACGTAGATTGTGGAGCCGGTCGGCCAGCTTGATGATGAGCACCCGCATGTCGTTCGACATGGCCACC
>JBFHEP010000101.1:0-12735 GCA_041584095.1 Acidimicrobiales bacterium
ACATTGTCCACTGGGCGCCGTTCGGGCCAACCGACATGGATAATCTCGTGTTGTTGTGCAGCTTCCACCACCGCCGGCGGTGACCGACCCCAACGGATTGTACGCCACAGCCGGCGCCGGGGAACAATACGACCACACCCACGTGGTCGACGTCACCTGGACCGTGAACGACCACCACCGAAAACGGTTCCGCGGAACCGTCGCCGAGGGTGAGCTGAGAACTCGAGTGAACTGAGAGCTCACACGGACACCGCTCCGGCCGGAACGAGGACCGCCGCGCCGACACGCAGGCAACAGCCTCCTGACGCCGAGACCTGGCGAAACGTCACCTCGGCCCGGCAGCCGGGGCCAGCGCCCGAGCAGGCTCGAGGGCGGAGGACGGGACGTTGACCCGTCGGATGATCCCGGACAGAGCGCTTGGTCGGGTGCGGAGCACGAAGGCCAGTACGAGGGCGACGGCGTGGTACAGCTCCACGGGGACGTCCCGGCCGACCTCCGTGGTGTCGTGCAGCAGCCAGGCCAAGGCTCGACTCTCGATCAGCGGCACCTCGGCCTCGATGGCCCGCAGCCGGATCCGCTCCGCTACGTCGTCGGTCCCCTTGGCGACGACCTTCGGCGCCGCCAATCCGTCGCCGTAGGAGAGTGCGACCGCGACGTGGATCGGGTTGACCACCACGACCGACGAGTCCTTGACCGCGGACAACATCTGATTCCGGGTCATGCGCTGGTGAAGCTGACGGCGTCGAGCCCGGACCTCGGGATTGCCCTCGTTGCTGCGCATCTCCTGCTTGACCTCGTGTTTGGTCATCCGCAATTTGCGTTCCGTCCGCCACCGCTGAAAGCCGATGTCGGCCAAGCCGACCATCAGTCCGGCCACGGCCAGCAGCCGCAGCAGGAGGACGACGTCGGCGGCGGCCAGCAATGCACCTTCGGAGGCGCCGATCGTTCCACCGCTCAGATGATCGCGGGCCACCGACGGAACGACGAGGCTCACGACCACCGCCAGCATCGCCAGCCGTAGCAGCGACTTGGCCGTGTCGACCAGTGAGTCGGGCGCCACGAGACGCTTGAACCCGGCCAGCGGCGACAATCGCTGCCACTTCGGTTTCAGCGCACGCCCCGACATCATGACGCCGCCCTGAACGGCAAGTCCGGCCACCGTCATGACCATGATCAGCATCATCATGGCGGTCAGCACGATCGCCAGGTCGACGACGAGGCCCCACAGCAACGCCAGGACCGGTTCGAGCTCCCGTCCTGCCGACAGGGCGATGGCGGAGCGGGACCGCACCTGCAGTGATGTGAACACCCGACCCAGGAGCGGAGGGGCAAAGAAGGTCGCGGCCACCAGTACACCCCACTGGACGACATCGACCGATCGTGGGATCTGACCCTCGGCGCGGGCCTCCCGCTTCCGTCTCGGTGTGGCCTTTTCGGTTTTCGATCCTTGATCCTCGGCCATCGCTCACCCCCCGAGTGCCTGGAGGGACCACACCACGGAGCGTTCGAGTAGAACCGAGAGCGATCGCACCGCCAGCGGCACCGAAACGGTCAGCACGAACATCATGATCAACGCCTTGGCCGCAAATCCGAGAACCAGGACGTTGAGCCGGGGCGCAGCCCGACTGGCCAGGCCCAGGATGACCTCGGTCATGGCGAGGGCGACGAGAACCGGCAGCGAGATCTCGATGGCGGCCAGGAACAGGTCCCGGGCACCGTTGATCAGTGCGTCGGACAGATCAGCGACGATCAGGCCTTCCAGAGGTGCGGCGTCGAACGTTCTCAGCAGCCCCCGCACCATGAGCAGGTGTCCGTCGATGATGAACAACCCGGTCACCATGATCAGCTGGTAAAGCCGTCCGACCGGTCCGGCCTGGATCTGTGTGGTCGGATCGTACAGCACGGCAACGCCGATCCCGGAGAGGAGATCGATCATCGAGCCTGCGGCGTTCAGTGCCGCCATGAACAGCGAGATGATGACTCCCATGGCTGCACCGACCACGATCTGGTAGACGACGGCCGCCACCAGACCGAGTGAGGACAGGTCGAAGTCCACGGCGAGAAGCGGGGCCAGGGCCAGACCGGTACCGGCCGCCACCGCCAGGCGAACCCTGACGGGAACGCCACCGCTGGAGAACGGCGGCGCAAACTGCAGCAGGGCCATCATCCGGGCCGTGAGCAGGAGGAAGCCGACGACCTGGTTGGGATCGAACGCATAGGAAGCCACGGCCGCAAACCAGTTAGCCGAGTAGGCCGGGTATGGAGTTGTACAGCTGAATGGTGTAGCCGACCATCTGCTGGATCATCCACGAGCCTGAGATGACGATGACGGCCCCGACAGCGATGAACTTCGGCACGAAGCTGAGGGTCTGTTCCTGCAGTTGTGTGACCGACTGCAGCAATCCGACGGCCACCCCCACGGCGATGGCGGTGACGAGTATCGGCGCCGATATCCGGGCGGCGATCCAAATCGCCTCCGACACGATCTCGATGGCCTGTGTCTCGGTCATGGCAATCCGCCTAGATGAAGCTGGTCAGGAGGGTTTCGACGATCAGGGACCATCCGCCGACCATCACGAACAGCAGGAGTTTGAACGGGAGCGAAACGAACACCGGCGGCAGCATCATCATGCCCAGCGACATCAACACCGCCGAGACCACGACGTCGATCACCAGGAATGGAATGAAGATCACGAAGCCGATGAGAAAAGCCGTCTTCAGCTCCGACAGTAGGAACGCCGGTATGAGGGTGCTGAGCGGCACATCGGCTGGTTCCTCGGGTCGGTCGGCCTCGGTTGCGTCGAGCATCAGCTCGATTTCCGATTCCCGGGTGTGTTTGAGCATGAAGACCCGCAGGGGCTCGGCCCCGGTTTCGAGGGCATCGGCCTGCTCCAGCCGGCCGTCGAGATAGGGCTGTAGCGCCGTGTCGTTGATCTCCGTCAACGTCGGGGTCATCACGAACAGCGTCAGGAACAGGGACAGTCCGACCAACACCTGGTTCGGGGGGACCCCCTGCAGCCCGATGGCGTTTCGAGTCAGCGACAGCACCACGATGATCCTGGTGAAACTCGTCAACATGACGAGCAACGACGGCGCCAAAGACAGAAGCGTCAACGCGACGATGATGGTCACCGATTGGCTGGGCCCGTCGGTTCCGTCGTCGATCGTGATGACGAACGGCTCGTCGGGGTCGACGTTGATCTGTTCGTCGTCTCTCACCTGGGGAACCGGCGGGGGGGTTGGCTCTATCTGAGCAGCCGCAGGGGTGGCAAGGGCCACCACCCCGATCGCCACCACGACGACCGCGAGCAGCCAACGAAGCACGGTCACCGCTTCCTTCGTACCGTGCGATCACGTAGGCGGTTGAGCAATCCGGCCGACGGCGGTTTCGTCGACGGCAGCGCCGAAATGGTGATCGGCTCGTCTGCGTGACCCTGGAATCCACCCTCGGCGTCATCGACGGGCTGGACGGCAACCAGATCGTCGCCTTCCGACAGCACCTGCACACCGCCGTCAGCCACGCCGAGGAGCAGGTTTCGCGACCCGACCTGAACCAGCATCAGCGATGTGCTTCGATTCAGGCCGCGCTGGGCCCGAACGTCGATGAGGTCCTGACCGACGCCGCCAAGGCCACGGGACCTGGCCAACTTGACCAGGACCAAGAGCAGGACGATGACAACCACCAACGACCCGGCCATGCGGACCAACAGGAGCGTTGACTCACTCACCTCAGCCTCGATCCGGGTCGATCATCTCCGTGAGGCGAACGGCGTACTCGTCGTCGACCACGACCACCTCACCCCGGGCCAGAAGGGTTCCGTTGACCCGAACGTCGATCGGCGCCCCCGCGGAGCGATCGAGCTCGATGAGCGAACCGATCTCGAGAGCCAGTACGTCGGAGACGATCATCGAGGTTCGGCCGAGTTCCACCGTGACCTGCAGTTGCACGTCGCGCAGTCTGGTCAGCGGGATGGTCTCGCCGACATGGCGTGCTCCCGCGGTTCCCGCCGGTCCCGGTGCTGTGATCTCTGTGGGGGCCGACCGCCTCTCTACGACAAGCAGCAACGCCCCGATCACCGCACCGTTCTCCGAGATCGGCAGGATCTCGCAGGGCGCGGCCACGGTCGCCAGCAGCTCGTCGATCCCGGCCACATGGTCGCCCGGTCGGAGCACCAGCTCGGGTCGGACCCGGCTGAGCGCACCGGCGATCGATTGAACCGACGCGTCGGCGCTCCCGTCGGCGCGATCAACGGTGGTTATCAGGGCCACCGGCGCATCGTTCTCGATCGCCGTCAGCTGCGTCAACGGCCCCCCCAACGTCGCCCCGATGGCAGGATCGGGTTCGCCGAGCTCGTAGCCAAGGACCGACAGAGCCTGGGCCAGCGGTTCGGTTGCCTCGTTCAGTACGCTCATCGGCCGACACTCCAGGATCCAGCGGTCCCCGTACGCGGCCGTCGGACCGGGCACCGGGAAGCGATCAGCGGCTTGACGGTCACAGCAGTCCTTTCGATTGTGGGGATACGACGTCGACCACTTCGGCCACCAGGCGGTCGCCGCGCTGGCCCGCCTCTACTCGATACAGGGGTTTGCCCCCGATTACGGCGGTCAGCGGCCGATGGACCGGATGGCCTGTTCGGAGCACGTCGCCCGGCTCGAGTTTGTCGACGACAAGCGCAGAAACCGGAAAGGAGTCGAACTGGACCAGAGTTTCGAGGCTGACCGTCCCCAACGCCCTGACGGCCTGAGGCGTGTACCTGCCCTCGGTCCGTGATCGGGCGCCGGCCTGTCGACGGTCGACGAACTCGGCGAAGGTCTGCAACGTCACCGTCGGTAGCCCGATCTCGATGTTCCCCTGCTGAACGCCGGTATCCACGCTCAGCACGAGGAAGGTCAGATCGGGAGTGGCCGACGACATTGCCGCTTCTCGACCGTCGACGTGCACGATTCGAGTTCCACCACCCAGCAACAGCTGGGACGTCGTCAACTCCACGAGCGGTTCGACGATCAGCTCGATCACCGAGTATTCGAGCGCACTCAGGGTACGCAGCGGGCCGATTTCGACCGTTGGATCGCCGAGCAGATGAACCAGAATCGACAGTGAGATCTCTCGATCGACCAGGATGAGCCCCCGCTCCTGCCAGTTCGTGAAGTGCAGCAGCGCCCAGTCGACCTCCCGTTCCGCCGGGGGAAATCCGACTCTCAGTTCGCCCGCGGAGACCGCCCAGCCCGCGTTCCAGGTCGCCATCACGTCGGTCGCCAGCCGGGCAACCTCATTGGCCGAGTGACGGAACGCGCCGCTCCGGTGGCTTGCGAGCCACACCGATCGCCCGAAGTCGTGGCGAGTCTCGGTGACCGCGGCGGCTTCCGACTCCTCGGGTGAGCCACGGTCTGCTCGCTCGGATCCGTCGTCGACGCCGGCCACCTCGGAAGACGACTCGGCGTCGGCCGAGAGTTCGGTCGATCCATCCATCCTGGTTCATATCGGATGGCCGGGAACGACTTAAAGACAATCCGAGAATCCCGCTTTCTTCAAGGACGGAGCCGAACCGGCCGACAGGTCGGATGTGACGATCTCCACCGGTCCCGCCGAGCGGGGCGGCG
Source organism: Acidimicrobiales bacterium (assembly GCA_041584095.1). Classification (GTDB taxonomy): domain Bacteria; phylum Actinomycetota; class Acidimicrobiia; order Acidimicrobiales; family SZUA-35; genus JAHELU01. Next base: position 5,602 of record JBFHEP010000101.1, read on the forward strand.
GCACCCAAAGCGCGGCCGCCCCTACCGGTCTGACCGCGTCCGAACAGACCACGGTCACGGAGAACATCGGACTCGTTCATCACATCGCGTCGCGGGTGGTTCACCGGTTCCCATCCGACTACGACCGCGACGATCTGGTCCAGGTGGGGATCCTCGGACTCATCGATGCCGTCCGTCGATTCGATCCCGATCGCGGGGTTCGGTTCTCCAGCTTCGCCGGTCGCCGGATCGAGGGAGCGATAACCGACTACCTTCGCTCAACCGACTGGGCCCCTCGCTCGGTCCGGAGCCGACGGCGAATCCTGGCGATGGCTGAAGCCCGAGGGGCGACCACCGACGACGAGGTCAGCCGCTTGTCGGGATTGGACCCCGACACCGTGCGACGGGTGAGGGCCGACGTGGAGCGGGCAAGTCTGCTGTCCTTCGAGCGTGTCGTCGACGCCGGAGCCGACGTGAACGACAGCAACCACAGCATCGACGCCGAGCTGCTGAGGCAGGAGTCGGCCCAGACGCTTCGCTCCGCACTGGATCGCCTGCCGTCGCGACAGCGGATGCTGGTCGAAGCCCACTTCCTCGACGGGAGAACCCTGACCGAGATCGGTGAGGCGATGGGCGTAACCCAGTCACGCGCCTCGCAGCTCAAGGCCGAGGCCCTGGCCACGCTCCGACGACACCTGGGCGCCTCGCTCGGTTGACCGAACCCGCCAGACGGGGCCGGACGTTGCCACCGGGCCCTGCTCGTGAAGTTTTCTTCTCATACCCGAACCGGCGCCTGCCGACTCTTAAGTATGAAAACCATGTCGGTCGAAGAACTGTCCCGGTTGGGGAAGCTGCTCTGGGACTACCGGCATGCCCTGGATCGGCTCGAGTTCTGCCTCGAAACCCAGGTGCGTTTCATGAGCGAGGGCGACGACCGCTGGGGCTCGCACGTGGCCGACCTGATCGACGGCGTGGCCGACCGGATCGGCCTGCTCGATCTGGAGCGCACCGTCCTCCTGGGCGACCAACCGTCCCCGCTGAGCGATCTGGCTCCCACCCTGCCCGAGCCGTGGCCGCCTATCGTGGTCGAGCACGAGCACGAGCTGCGGTCGGCCGTCGACCGGATTCAACGACTGGTTTCCCACCATCAGCTGGCGCTCGAGGAGTACCGGGGGAGTCTCGACCGCCTTTCGGATCTCATCGTTCCGAAGACGACGTCGCGAACCTACGACAGGCTGGGCCGATCCCAGAGCAGCTCGGACCGCAACGCCGTCCTGTTCGACGGGCGGATGTGACATGGGTTCGTTCGGCACCCTCAACACCGCGTACACGGGTCTTTCGACCCATGCCCGCCGACTTGACGTCATCGGTGAGAACATCGCCAACGCCTCTACGCCGGGTTACCGCCGGCGCCGAGTGGACCTGTCGGCCATCGAGGGCCCGAACAGCATTGGCGTGTTCAGTGGGGCCGACCGAGTCGGCCGCGGCGTCGAGATCAACTCGATCGACCGGGTCATCGATCCGCTTCTGGAACAGCACGCCCGCACCGAGGCCGGCCGGGCATCGGAACTCAACGTGACGGCCGCCGCACTGGCCGACCTCGAGGAACAGTGGAACGCCTTCGGCAACGGTGGCCTGAATCGGGCATTGCTCGACCTCGGAGCCACCTTCGACAACCTGGTCAACAACCCGGAACTGACGGCCAATCGTGTGCTGGCCCTGCAAACCAGCGAGACTGTCGCCGCCGAGGTACGCCAGACGGCGTCCGACGGCCGGGACATCGCCACCAGCCTCGTCGAGCGGGCAACCACGTTGGCCGACCGAGCCAACGCCCTCTCCACGGGCATCGCCGAACTCGACGATCGAATCCGATCGGCGAAAGCCGCCGGCGCCGACGCCGCCTCGCTCGAAGACCAGCGTGATCGATTCATCGATGAGCTGGTCAGCATCACCAACGCCTCCGTGGCCTACGACACCCAGGGCGCGGTGCGGGTGGCCATCGACGGGTATCCGCTGGTTGCCGGCAACCGAGCCTCCACCCTCTCGGTCGCCACCGTGGCCGACCCGTCATTGCCGGCGGGACTCAGCCGGCTGGTCGTGTCCACAGCCGACGGCCGTGAGCTGCGACTCACCGGGGGTGATCTCAGAGGAACCCAGCAGGCGGCCAACGTGCTGATACCCGAACAGCTGCGAGCGCTCGACAGCTTCGCCGCAGACCTCGCGGCGGCAGCCAACGCCGTACACAGCGCAGGTGAGGGCGCAGACGGGGGCACGGGTCGCAACCTTTTCGATGCCGCCGCCGGTGCGCTCGGCTTCACGGTCAGCGCAGATGTGGCCGGCAACGCGGATCGGATCGCTGTGGCCGCAGCGGGAGCCGGCGGCTATGACACGACCGCCGCCGAACAGATGGCGGCACTGATCGACGCCCCGGACGGGCCGACCGCCGGTTGGCGCAACGTCGTGACCAACCTCGCCGGGCTGACAGCGGGCACCAGGATACGAGCCGACGCCGCGGCCGACGCAGCCACAAGCGCCGATCAGCAACGAATTGCGGCCAGCGGGGTATCGCTCGATGAGGAGATGACCGAACTCATCGCCACCCAACGGTCCTACGAGGCATCGGCCCGTGTCATCACCACGATCGACGCCATGCTCGACACACTCATCAACCGAACCGGTCTGGTGGGACGATGACCCGCCGCCCAAGACCCAGGAGCACACGAAGATGACCGGACGCATCACCGAACTCGGATCCGTCAATCGATACATCGACTGGGGCAGCTCCACCCGTTCCCGACTGGCGGACACCGAGCGCCAGATCGCCACCGGCGAACGGCACGAGCGACCCTCGTCGGCCCCCACCGAAGCGGGAAGCATCATCGACAGCCGCAACCGGCTCACCCGGCTGAAGCAGTTTCTTCGGAACCAGGAGGCGGCCGGCCAGTGGCTTGCCACGGCCGACGGTGCGCTGCAGTCGACGGTCACGGCCATGGCCCGGGCCCGAACACTGGCCCTCCAGGCGCTGAGCGACACGACGAGCCAGGACGGCCGCAACGCCGTCGCCGCCGAACTGCGGTCCGTGGCCAGCCAGGTGCTCAGCCTGTCCAACACGGCCGTCGACGGCAGACCGATTTTCGGGGGTACAACCTCCGGGGACAGGGCCTACGACGCCGCCGGAAACTACATCGGCGACACCGGGGTCGTGCGTCGACGCCTGAACGACGACAACACCATCGACATCGCCATCGCCGGAACAGGCGTCTTCGGTGACAACAACACCGTTGACCCCTACGCCGGTACGCCGTTCCAGCTGCTCAACCAGCTGGCCAGTGATCTCGAAGCGGGCAACATCGTCGCCGCCCGCAACAGCCTCGACGGGATCGACGTGGCGACCGAACGGGTACTGACCGAACTGGGGCGGGTGGGAGCGACGGCGAACCGCGTCGAAGAACTCGGCCAACTGACCCAAAGCGAGGAAGTGCGATACACCGGTCGGCTGTCGAAGCAATCCGACACCGACCTCGCCGAGGCGACGGTGCGGCTTCGCTCGGTCGAGGTGAGCTACCAGGCGACCCTGGCGGCGACCGCCAGGGCGCTGAACCGATCGTTGCTCGACTTCCTGCGCTAGTGGCCTGACCGCAAGGCGGCCGTGCCCGATCCGGCCCGACGATAGTCCTCATGGTCACCTCTGATCATGCCGAGACTTGTTAGGCCGGTGCCGATCACCGGTTACGGAAGGCCGACATGATCACCCTCACTCGACTCAACGGCGCAACGTTCGCCCTCAACGACCAGATGGTCGAACGGGTCGAGGCCAATCCGGACACCATCGTCGTCCTCGCGGACGGCAAGAAGTTCATCGTCGCCGAGTCGGTCGACGAGGTGGTGGAGCAGATCCGCCAGTCTCGGGCCGACGTCTCGCTGCGCGCGTCGATGATCGAGGTCGTCAACGACCCGGGTCCGGACCTGAGGTTGATCAAAGGTCGGAAATCCGAGACCTCTTCAGCCGGTGACGGCGACGAGGCCGGCGTCGAAGGAATCGACGCCGAAACTCTCGACGGACGCGACGCCGATGGGCGTGGCGCCGACGAGTTCACCGCCAAGGAGGGCGGCTCGTGGACCCAATAACGATAATCGGCATACTTCTGGCGCTTGGCGCGACCTTCGCTGCCCTGTTCATGGGCGGGATGGATCCCGTTGCCATCTTCTTCGGATCGCCGGCATCGATCATTCTGGTGTTTTTCGGTTCGATCGGGGCGACCCTGGCCTCGGGCACCATGGCCCAGGCGACGGGCGCAGCCAAGGTCTTCATCAAGGCGATCACCGGCGGCGGTTCGGCTGATCAGGCGGCCACCATCACCGAGCTCGTCGGTTTCGCCGAGGTCGCCCGGAAGGAGGGGCTGCTGGCCCTTGAATCCAAAGTCGAGAACATCGAGGATCCCTTCCTGAAGATGGGATTGGAGCTGGCCGTCGACGGCACCGACCCCGAGGAGATCGCCGATGTCATGGCACTCGATCTGCGCCGGCTCATCATGCGCCACAAGGACGGGGCCGCGTTCTTCACCAACGCCGCCGGTTTTGCCCCGGCGTTCGGCATGGTCGGCACCGTGCTCGGACTCATCGACATGCTGGGCAAGCTCGACGATCCGTCGACCCTCGGCCCGTCGATGGCCGTGGCCTTCATCACCACCCTGTGGGGGGCGTTCCTGGCCAACTTCTTCTTCCAACCGCTGGCGAACCGGCTGAAGAAGCTGTCGGCCGACGAGGTCACATATCGGGAACTGGTGATCGAAGGGGTTCTGGCGGTGCAATCCGGCGCCAACCCGAGAGCACTCGCCGGCAAGCTGGTGGCGTTCCTCCCGCCGAGCAAACGGGGTGATGTCCTGGAGCAACGGGGTGCCTAGGAGGGAACCCCCCGCCATCGAGGAAGATGAGGGCCCGTCGAAGGCGTGGATGGAATCCTACGCCGATGCGATGACCCTCCTTCTGGCGTTCTTCATCATGATGTTCGCCTTCGCCCTGGTCGACGAGACCAAGTTCTTCGACTTCAAGGTCGGCATGGTCACCGCCCTCGGCATCCCGAGCCCGGTGACCGAGCACGCCGAATCCATCCTGCTCGACGGTTCGGGCATCGCTCCCACGCTGGGCGACAACATGATTCCGGCCGACGACCTGGCCGACGACACCACGGTCCCGGGCGAGGCGGACGGCACGATCACACCGGAGAACGCCGAGGACGTGCGAAACGCCATCGAGCAGGAGTTCGACGCGCTGGGCGCGTCGGAGTACGTCTCGGTCGAACTCGACGAGCGAGGTGTCGTCATCCGATTCGACAGCCGCATCCTCTTCGAGTCGGGATCGGCCGAACTCAACGTGAACGCCCCGATCGTCCTCGACGCCACCGCAGAGGTGATCGCCGAGGTCGACAACGGCGTTGACGTCGAGGGCCACACCGATGATGTACCACTCAACGCCTTCGCCCGGTTTCCCAGCAACTGGGAGCTGAGCGGCGCCCGGGCCTCCACGGTCGTGCGCTATCTGCTCGATGCCGCACCGCTCGCACCGAGCAGGCTGGCGGCGGTCGGCATGGCCGACACCCGACCCCGCCGGAGCAACGACAACGAGTCGGGCCGGGCCGAGAACCGGCGGGTCGAGGTCGTCCTTCGCGTCGACGGTTTCGTCGCTCCCGAACTGCAGCTGATCGAACCGGTTGACTTGTTCGACGAGGAGTTCGGCCGACAGGACGAGGACGACAGCGGTGACGAAGACACCGCGGCCCAATCAGCGGGAAGTGACAATGGCTGACAAGTCTGACGGTGACGGTAACAAAGACGGTGAAGAACCGAAGAAGAAGAGCAAGGTCAAGGACCCGAAGATTCTCGGGATCGGCGGGATCGTCATCGCCGCCCTGGTGTACCAGTTCGCGCTGAAGGCCCCACCTGAGACCGAGATGGTCGATCCGGATCCGGAACCGGTGGAGGGTGCCATCGTCGAACTCGAGGAGATGGTGTTGAACCTCGAGGACGAGAACGCAAATTACCTACGGGTCGGTGTGGCGGTCGTGCTGACCGACACCGAGGATCCCGCACTGTTCGAGGCCGATCAGGCCATCGCCAAGGACGTGATCGTCGACTATCTCGGCTCGAGAACAGCAGCCGAGCTTGCCCCGGGTGACTCCCGCCAGCAGACCAAGGAAGAGCTGAGCGAGCTGATGGTCGAGGCCTACGGGGAGGACCGGGTGGTCCGCGTGCTGTTCACCGCGTTGGTCATGCAGTGAGTCAGACACTCCTCGTGACGGCGACAACTCAACGTTTCCTCGTGACGGCGACAACTCAACGTTCGTCATGACGACCACCCGAGATTTTTCTCATGATCGGCGCTGGGATGTCGATGCTCTTACTGGACCGGACCACGGATGGACCGGGACGCGACCACATCCCACACGGAAGGACTCAAAGGGATAATGCGAATCAACAACAACGTGATGGCGTTCAACGCCAGCCGCAACCTGTCGGGCACGTCGATGCGAATCGGCAAGAGCCTCGAAAAGCTCTCCTCGGGCTTCCGGATCAACCGGGCCGCCGACGACGCCGCCGGCCTCGTCATCTCCCAGAAACTCCGGGCCGAAATCGGCGGCCTCAAGCAGGCCACCCGCAACGCCCAGGACGGCATCAGCATGCTGCAGACGGCCGAGGGTGCGCTCAACGAGGTCCACAACATGCTGGGCCGTATCCGCGACCTGGCCGTGCAGGCCGCCAACGACACCAACGACGCCGCAGCCCGCACCGCCATCGGCGCCGAAATCACCGCACTGAACGCCGAGATCACCCGCATCGGCGCTGACACCACCTTCGGTGGCGCGGCGCTGTTCGGGGCCACGGTCAACCTGCAGGTCGGATCGGAGGGATCCGGCACCAACGGCCAGATCTCGGTGACGATCGGCACCGTGACCAACCCGGCGTCGACCGCAGTCGACTCGGCAGCCAACGCCCGGACGACGATCGAGGCCGTCGACACCGCCATCGCCGCCGTCTCGACAACCCGGGGTAGTCTCGGTGCGGTCCAGAACCGGCTCGAGTCGGCCGTGGCCAACCTCCAGGTCACCACCGAGAACCTGGTCGCCTCCGAATCACGGATCCGCGACACCGACATGGC
>JBFHEP010000102.1:0-12486 GCA_041584095.1 Acidimicrobiales bacterium
ATCTCGTCGGCCGTGGCGGCCATGATCGCATCGATGTGCCCGAAATGGCCCGCCAGCAGCTGGGCGCCGGTCGGGCCGAGATGACGGATGCCGAGGCCGACGAGCAGGTTGGCCAGCGGACGCTCCTTCGAGGCCTCGATGGCGGCGGCCAGGTTGTCGATCGACGTCTGGCCGAAGCCGTCGAGCGCGGCGATCTCGTCCCACGGCAGGTCGTAGATGTCGCCGGGGTCGGCGATGAACCCGTGCTCGAGGAACAGCGCCACCCGGCTCTCCCCCAGTCCTTCGATATCCATTCCACCGCGTGAGGCGAAATGGCTGATCCTGGCGTGGCGCTGGGCGGGGCAGGCCGGATTGACGCAGAAGGTGTGAGCTTCGTCGGCCGGCCGAACCAGCTCCGTGCTGCACGTCGGGCAGCGGGTCGGAAACTTCCAGCGGCGCAGTCCCTTGGGCCGTTCCGACAGGACCGGACCGAGGACTTCGGGAATCACGTCGCCGGCCTTGCGGACGATCACCGTGTCGCCGGGACGCACGTCTTTCAGTCTGACCTGATCGTCGTTGTGGAGTGTGGCCATCTGCACCGTCGAACCGCCGACGAACACCGGCTCGAGCACCGCGAACGGGGTGGCCTTGCCGGTCCGGCCGATGGAGACCTCGATGGCCTTCAGTTTCGTGGTGCGCTCCTCGGGCGGGAACTTGTAGGCGATGGCCCAGCGGGGTGCTTTCGCCGTTGAGCCGAGCGCGTTCTGGCGGGTCAGCCCGTCGACTTTGACCACGGCGCCGTCGATCTCATAGTCGAGATCATGGCGATGCTCGAACCAGTGGTCGGCGAATGCGATGACGTCATCGATCGTGGCCGCTTTCCGACGCTCGGGATTGACTGGTACACCGAGCTCGTCGAGCCAGTCGAGTGCCTCGGAGTGGGCGGCCAGGCTCGGACCCCCGATGACGGCTCCGAGCTGGTAGGCCCAGAACGCCAACCCACGACCGGCGGTGATCGATGGATCCTTCTGCCGAAGGCTGCCGGCCGCGGTGTTGCGGGGATTGGCGTATCGGGGCAACCCGGCTTCGGTCTGGGCCTCGTTGAGGGCTTCGAAGGTGGGGATCGGCATGTAGATCTCACCCCGGACCTCGACCACCGACGGCGGTGTTCCCGACAGGGTGTTGGGAATGACGGCGATCCCGGCGACGTTGGCGGTGATGTCTTCGCCGACCCGACCGTTGCCCCGGGTTGCGGCCTGCACGAGCCGGCCGTCTTCGTAGCGCAGCGAGCAGGCGACGCCGTCGATCTTCAACTCGCAGCTGTAGCCGACGGGAGCAGCCGCGGAATCGAGGTCGAGACCACGGGCCACCCGGTCGGCCCAACCCTGCAGCTCCTGGCGGTCGAACGCGTTGTCGAGGCTCATCATCGGCACGGTGTGGGTTACCGGGGCGAAGGCTGTGCTGGGGGCGTCACCAACGGTGCGGGTCGGTGAATCCTCGGTGACCAGCTCCGGGTGCTCGGCCTCGAGCTGCTCCAGCTCCCGGACCAGCATGTCGTAGTCGATGTCGGGGATCTCGGGATCGTCCTGGCGGTAGTAGCGATCGTTGTGGTAGCGAATCTCGGCCCGAAGCGCCTCGATCCGAGCAGCCGGATCCTCCGGCGACTCGACGCCCTGATCAGTCGTGCCAGCAGCCATGTCCCGATGGTAGCGAGTGCCTCAGACGCTCGGTCGGGAAGACCCGGACCGCCAGGAGCAACCTCACCCCGCCGGGATTCGGGCACACTGTGTGGCGTGAATCGAGACGAGGCGCAGTTGTGGGCTCTCAGGGTGCTGTGGTTCCTCGCTCCCCTGGCGGCCGGCATCCAGCTGCGAAGTTCGCTCGATCGGCTGGACAGTCCGGGCCGGTGGCTGATGGAGGGCGTACTGTGGCTGGGCTGGTTCGTCGGCTCGGTGGCCACTCTCACGCCCCATCCCGTGAGTCTCACCATCATCCGCTCCCTGGCACCGACGGTGGCCGGGGTCGGCGTGCTTCTCGGGGTCTCCGTCGGCTGGACGTCGGGTCTGGTCACGGCCATCGGCTACGGCGGGCTCCTCACGGCGGTCTCGCTACTGCCGACGATCGGCGACGTCATGGTCAACGGCTCCGCCTACGGTTCCGAGCGACGCATGGCACTACGGACGCCGGCCGTGGCCTACCTGGGCCCGATTCCCGTCGCCTGGTCGGCGATTTTCATCGGGCTCACCGGCTGGGCGCTCCTCTTCAACGGCGTGCACCCCGTCGCCGGGCTCGTCGCCGCCATCGTCGGCGCGGCACTGGTGTGGTTCGGAAGCCGCTTGCTGTATCAGCTGGCGAGGCGCTGGATCGTATTCGTCCCGGCCGGGTTCGTCGTCCACGACCCGTTCCAGCTGGCGGAACCGGTGCTCCTTCCCCGACGGTCGATCAACCGCCTCGGGCCGGCGGAGGTCGGGTCCGAACTCGACGGGCTCGACCTCTCTGCCGGATCACTCGGTTTGGCGCTCGAGGTGGAAACCTCCGAACCGATGACGTACGGCGTGTTACGAAACCGGAACGTCGAGACGACAAAGTCGAAAAAACTGGTGTTTTCGCCCAGCCTTCCGGGGGCCCTTCTCTCCGAAGCCCGAATCCGAGGTATTAAGATCGAGGAGTCGTCGGGCGCCGTGTAGTGACTCGGCGCCGTCCGCCGAAACCGAAAGACCCACACATGGAAGTCCTCGTCGACAACGAGACCCTGATCGTCGACGGCAACGAGATGGGATGTGATGATTCCGCCGCCCTGTTGTCGTGGTCCCTTCGCCGCTCCCATGACCGTCGCCTCGCCCAGGTCGACACACCGAACGGCGGATCCGATGCGGCGATCATCGCCTTCGATCTCCGTATCGATCTGATGGCCGACACCGTGTGGCTGGAACTGACCCGAGGTATGGAGATCGATATCGCCGGCTACGAACCACTCGCCGGTTCGCGGGTCCCGCTGCGGGCGACCATCGCTCGACTAGTTCGGTCGAGGTTGCTGGATCACGCCTATCGCCTGCCACAATAGCTCCATGACTGTGCTTCATGATCTCGTGGCCGAGAAGGGCTTTCTGGTTCTCGACGGAGCCACCGGCACAGAGTTGTTCCGCCGGGGCCTGCAGTCGGGCGACCCGCCCGAGGCGTGGAACGTCGACCGGCCCGAGGTGATCACCGAGGCCTACCGGGCCTACGCCGACGCCGGCTCGGACCTGATCCTGACCAATACATTCGGTGGCACCCGGTATCGGCTCGCTCTTCACAAGTTGGAGGAGCGGGTCGTCGAGTTGAATGCCGAGGCAGCCCGCCTGGCCCGAGCGGTGGCCGACGAGGTGAAGGCCTCCACCGGACGCACCGTGCTCGTCGCCGGGTCGATGGGTCCGACCGGTGAGCTGATGGAACCGATGGGATCGATGTCCGCCGAGGCCTGCGCTGCGGCCTTCGCCGAGCAGGCCGAGGGGCTCGTGGCCGGTGGGGCCGATGTGCTGTGGATCGAGACCATCAGCTCGCTGGAGGAGGGCGAGGCTGCGGTTGCCGGTGCGCGCAGTGCCTCCGACCTCCCGATCTGTCTCACCATGAGCTTCGACACGGCGGGTCGCACGATGATGGGCGTGACCGGCACGGCTGCCGCCGAACTGGCCACCAGGCTCGGCGTCGACGCCGTCGGTGCCAACTGCGGCAACAATCTGGCCGACACCGAGGCGGCGATCACGCAGATGCGGGAGGTCGACCCCGACATCCTGATCGTCTCGAAAGGCAACGCCGGTATCCCCGAATGGCGGGGCACGGAACTTCACTACGACGGCACCCCCGAGGTGATGGCGGCTTACGCGGCGCGAGCCCGCGATGTCGGCGCTCAGCTCATCGGTGCCTGCTGCGGCAGCACACCCGAGCACATCGCCCTGATGCGTGCGGTACTCGACGGCGACGAGCCGGTGCCCGAGGTGGAGGTCGTCGCCGCAACCACCACGCTGGTGGCGAAGCCTCGCGGCGGCCGCTCGGGCCGCCGGGGCCGACGTAGCAGGGGCTGACTCAGCTTCGTGCGGCGGCGGCCTTGGCGAGGCGGTCCATCACCGCGTTCAGCAGGTCACCATGGCTCGGAGCAACGACGTACAGCCGCTTGACCCCGGCGCCGTCGGCGGCCCTCAGGGTGGCGTAGAGACCGGCTGCATAGCCGGCCGCCTCACCGGGCAGGTTCCAGTGTCGGCGACCGTCGACGGCCGGAGCACCTGCGGGGCGGGTACCGGCGCTGATCAACCCGTCGTCGGGGCCGAGCTCTGGGACTCCAGGTTTCTCGCTGTCGAGCAGGATGACCTCAGCGACGGGGGCGTAGTGGGAGTCGAGCATTCCGGACGCCCGCGATCGACCGGAACGGCCGTCGAGCACCGTGCGGCCCAGTACCGCTTCCAGTTCCACAACCGAGATGCCACCCGGACGGAGGAGCATGGGTTCGGGGCCCGTCAGTTCGACGATGGTCGACTCGACACCGACTCTCGACGGCCCGCCGTCGAGCACGGCGTCGACCACCGCTCCGAGATCCACAACGACGTGAGCGGCGGTGGTGGGGCTCACTCCACCGAACCGATTGGCCGACGGTGCGGCGACCGCACCCGAGCCGACGGCTCCAAAGGCTTCCAGGAGTTCGAGGGCCACGGGATGATCGGGCATACGCAGTCCGACCGTGTCGCGCCCACCCGTGGTCGAAGGCACGATCTCCGCCCCACGACCCACGATCACGGTCAACGGTCCGGGCCAGAAGGCGTCGGCCAGTTTGGCCGCATCCGGTGCCACGTCGGCCCCGAAACGTTCGAGGTCGCTACGGCGGCCGATGTGAACGATCAACGGGTGATCGGTCGGCCGCCCCTTGGCGGCGTAGATGCGGGCCACCGCCTCGGGGTTGGTGGCGTCGGCCCCGAGCCCGTACACGGTCTCGGTTGGAAACGCCACCAGACCGCCGTCGGCCAGGATCCGGGCCGCGTTCTCGATCTCGGACCTGGCGGCGTGGGGGATCTCAACCATCGCCGCCGATGGCGGTCGATGTGAGGCGCTGCTCGGCCGCGTCGGCCACCCCTCCCCCGACCACCTCTCCGCCGAGGTAGAAAACGATCGACTGGCCCACGGCCACCCGCGGCTGGGGTTCGTCCCAGACGACCAGGACTCGTTCGGCGTGGTCGTCGAGGCGTAGATCCGCCGACCGGACAGCACCATGAGCGGAACACTGAACCAGGCACGACCCGGTCGCCGGGCCGTCGGTCCATTCGACGGCGTCGACCCACTGGGCCGCCACCAGCAGACCGTCGCGCGGCCCGACCGTGACGACGCCCGCGTCGTGGTCGATGTCGACCACGTAGCGGCGCTGCTGGTCGCCTCCGAGGTCGAGACCGCGGCGCTGCCCGAGTGTGACCATCTCGATCGAATCGACCCGACCGACTTCGGCACCGCTCCCGTCCACCAGCACCGCCGGTCGGAGAGGAATACGATCGCCGAGGAAAACCTGCCGCCCTCCAACGGAGTGAATGAAACACACGTCCTGGCTGTCGGGCTTGTCGGCGGTTCGGAGACCGAGTTCGGCGGCCAGCCCCCGCACCTCGTCCTTTGTGAGGTGGCCCACCGGGAAGCGCAGGCGGGCCAGCTGGGCCTGGTCGAGCATGTGGAGCACGTACGACTGGTCCTTGGCCGCGTCCGCCCCCCGCCCGATGCGGAGCGAACCGTCGGCGCCGGTGACGACGCGGGCGTGATGGCCGGTGGCCACCTGATCAAAGCCGAGGGCATCGGCTCGTCGGAACAGTTTGTCGAACTTGATATGGCGGTTGCACTCGACGCACGGGTTCGGGGTGCGTCCGAGCTGGTGATCGGCCACGTACGGGTCGACGACGTGACGGTTGAAGTCGTCGCCGAAGTTGAAGACGTGGTGGTCGATCCCCAGCTGCTGGGCCACTCGGCGGGCGTCGTCGACGTCGGACACCGAGCAGCATCCCGAGTCGCTGGCGCCACCCCACAGCTTCAGCGTCACGCCGACGACGTTGTAGCCGTCACGGACGAGGAGCGCGGCGGCAACCGACGAGTCGACACCACCCGACATCGCGACCAGAACGTCGCCTCGCTCTGCGACCATCAGCCCCGCTCCCGCAAACGCTCGACGGCGGGAGGCAGCGAAGCGAGCACAGCGTCGACATCGACGTCGGTGCTCGCATAGCCGAGTGACAGGCGAAGCGACCCAAAGGCCAGCGCCCGATCGAAACCCATGGCGGCGAGCACATGGCTCGGTTCCATGGCCCCGCTGGCGCACGATGAGGCGGCTGAGGCCATGATGTCGGCCTTCTCCAGGAGGAACAGCAGCGCCTCGCTCTCGATCCCCTCGAAACAGATGTGGCAGATATTGGCCGTCTTGGCTGCTCGATCACCGGTCTCCATCGCCCCCGGCACGGCCTCGAGAATCCCGTCGGCCAGCCGGTCGCGCAGACGTCGTACGCGGACGACCTGCGTCGAGCGCTCGGCCACAGTCAGCTCCGCAGCCACCGCCAGCGCGGCGATACCGGCCACGTTGTGGGTACCGCCCCGGCGGCCCCGCTCCTGACCACCACCCTTCAAGATCGGCGTCAGCTTGGCGGTTGACGGGTGGCCGTCCCGCACGACCAGCGCACCGACACCCTTGGGCGCACCGAACTTGTGACCGCTGATCGAGACCAGGTCGGCCACGGCGGTCAGTTTGGCCACGTCGAGCCAGCACAGTGCCTGCACGGCGTCGGTGTGGATCAGCGCCTGCGGCGCCGCAGCTCGAACCGTGGCCGCAATCTCGGCCAGCGGCTGGACCACACCGGTTTCGTTGTTGGCCAGCATCACCGACACAACACTCAGCGACTCGCCGTGTTCGGCGACGACAGCGGCCAGCGCGTCGAGGTCGACGATCCCGTCGGCCCGAACCGTGACGATGATGCCGTCGTGGTACTCAACGGGGTCGAGCACGGCGTGGTGCTCGATGGCCGAGCAGGCCGGGCGGCCCCCGACGGCCGACACCGTGCCGGTGATGGCCAAGTTGTCGGCCTCGGTTCCACCGGCGGTGAACACGATCTCGCCCGGTTTACAGCCGAGCGCGTCGGCCAGCTGCTCGCGGGCCTCGTCGAGCACCTGGTTGGCGGCCCGAGCCATACGATGGGCGCCGGACGGGTTGCCGAAGTTCTCGCTCAGAATCGGCAACATCGCCTCGACGGCCTCGGGTCGGACGGGCGTGGTGGCGGCGTAGTCGAGATAGTGGGTCACGGCGATGAGGTGGCCGGCACAGGTCGGTGGAACACGGCACCGGTCACGGCGATGATCACGTGCTCCGGTCCGTCGAGACGGGCTTCGCCGTCGACGATGAGGCTGTAACGGTCGAGGTCGGGATCGGCGCCGTCGGCAGGGTCAGCGGTCGCCGGCGTGGTGGCGGTCGCCGGCCACAAGACGGTGACCGCCGGCTGCTGGCCGCAGTTGCCATAGCTGGTTCGACCGACCCGGGCCCGAAGCTGGACCTGCCCGTCGGCCGCCGCCACCTCGAAGGGAAGATGGGCCACATGGGGCCTGCTGTCCATGATCGACGTCAGCAGAAAGCCACCACCGCGGCGAACCATGTGGTGGGGAAGTTCGGCCGTGTCGACTCGAATACTCATCACCTGCCATCCTACAAGCGTGGGCTCGGATGGACCTGGGGGCCGTGAAACCGACGGCGCAGAATCGACCGGGGCGAATCAGCTCGACCTGACGCGACCCGACGCGTACGGTAGGGCGTTCGACGAGGTCTACGACGCCTGGTACGGCTCGTATCGATCGGCCGGAACCGCTGTTGACGGGAATGGACCAGGCGATGGCCTCGACGCCATGGTGCGATTTGTCTCGGATCGCTGCCCGTCGGGGGTCGTCGTCGAGTTGGGAGTCGGTAGTGGACGGTTGGCCGTCCCGCTGTCCCGGCACGGCCTCCGGGTCATCGGCATCGACGCTTCACGGCCCATGTTGCGTCGCTGCCCTCCGTCGATTGACCGGGTGGCGGCCGACATGGCCCGTCTCCCCTTCCGTGCAGCCCGGTCACCCGACCCCGTCGCCCCCACCTTCCTGTGCGGATCCAACACCTTGTTCAATCTGGGGTCGACCGAGGGTCTCGACCACCTGTTGGCCGCTGTCGCCGCCCTGCGGGCCACCCTCATCGTCGAGATCATGAACATCGACCTGCTCCCCACCGAGCCGATTCACTCCACAGACATCGCGCCGTATGCGGCGAATGGCGGCATCGTGGTCTCGGCCACGAGCGCCGATGTCCCGAATCGGCGGATGGTCGGGCGCCACCTCGAGATCACCGACGAAGGGGTGGTCAGTCGTCCGTGGCTGCTCGTTCTGATCGGCCTCGACGAGCTCGACGAACGAGTTGTCAACCACGGTCTCTGCGCCGTCGAGCGGTTTGGATCGTGGCAGTCCGAACCGTTCGGTGAAGCCGACCCCACATCGATCTCGGTCTACGCCCCGAACCCTTCGCTCGGTGCATTCCCGTAGGGTTGGGGCGTTGCCGACGTGGAACCTCAGCCTCGTCATCGACCTTCACTGAAGTTCCGCCCGGCCATCCTGTGATCCACGGGGATCATCGATTGGCCGTTCCCGATCGGTCATACTGATGGCCATCATCAATCAGCTCGTTGACGGAGGGGTCACGGGCTCCTGCTCAACTAGGAGGCATGTCAATGCTGAAGGAATTTCGGGAGTTTCTCGAGAAGTTCAATGTGATCCCGGTTGCCGTCGGCCTGGTGCTGGCCCTGGCGTTTGCTCCGGTGGTCGAATCGGTGGTCAACGTCATCCTCTCGATCATCGGGAAGGCCGGCTTCGTACCGGACGGGTCGACGTTCGAGGCTTGGACCCCATCCGACATCCCGTTGGGGGCGTTCATCGCCGCCGTGATCAGCTTCCTGATCATGGCCTACGTGGTGTTCCTGATCGTCAAGAGTCTGACCCGTGCCGGCGCGAAGACGGAGGCCGACGCCGGCCCGTCCGCCGAAGAGGTGCTGCTCACCGAGATCCGCGATCTGCTCCGAGTCCGGCAGTAGCCGACCGCAACGACGGTTCGCTCGATCCGCCACGGTCATCTTCGCCCGCTCGACCGTTGCCGGATCCGAATTCGACGACCTCCGGTTCCGCCGGGGGTCGTCGCCCGCTTTTCGACCGTCGCCTCGAGCGAAGCTCAGAGCGAAACGGGTGTGCCCTCGTCGTAGCCGACCAGCGTTTCGCCGACGTGTTGGACGGAGGTCACTCCCTCAACCCGCTGCTTCAGAATGCGCTCCAGGCCCTGTTTCAGCGTTTGGGTCGAAGCCGGGCAGGTGACGCAGGCGCCGACCAGCTCGACCGAGACGACACCGGTCTCCTCGTCGACCGCACGAAGGAAGATGTCGCCGTTGTCGGCCTGGACGGCGGGCCGGATGATCTTGACCACGTCGGCCACCGCATCGTAGAGGGCACGCGGATCGGTGGCGATCGACGCCTTGACAGGCGAATCGCTCTCCTCCAGCTCGGTTTCGGCGATTGGTGACGTTTCGGGCACGATCTCCAGCGTATTCCGTATCAACTCCGGCCACTCGGTTCGAGTGTGTGACGGTTAGCCCGACCGGTGAATACCCTTGGAACCGTGAAACACTCGGCCCCTTACGCCGTATTCCCCAGCCGACCGGCCCTCTTCGGCGTCGCCGGGGGCGCACCGATCGGCATGTCGCCGGTCGTGGCCCACCAGGGCGGTTGGGACGAGATTCTCCTCGTCGTCGCCCCGCTGGCGGTAATCGGCGGGCTGCTGTGGTTGGCCAATCGGAGGGTGACCGCCCAGCTCGAGAATGAGCTCCAGACCGGAGGGAACGGCTCCGAGGCCGGCGATTCAACCGTCGCCGAGACCAAGACGAACCGGCGACCCTCCGGGGACCATGGCCAGGATTGAACGACGGTATTCGGCCGATCCTTCGGTACTGGAAATCCTCCGCACCGCACGGACCGACATCGTGCTCGAGGAACCGGCCGGCGACGACCGCTGGGTCATGGTCAAGGGGCCGTTCTCGCTGTACACGCGCCGCCTGACGTTCACCGAGCCCGACGACGACACCGGCATCGACCCTGCATCAGCCGACGGTCGTATCGTCACCGAGACGACGGAATTCAAGCTGGCGATCCCGCTTTGGTGGGTCTACCTCATCCTGCTTTTCCGCCAGGCGCTGGCCGATCTTGATCGCCGGCCCCGGAAGAGATTCTGGTGGCCACGAGAGGTGGTCGACGCCGACACCTCGCGC
This sequence comes from Acidimicrobiales bacterium, assembly GCA_041584095.1. GTDB lineage: Bacteria > Actinomycetota > Acidimicrobiia > Acidimicrobiales > SZUA-35 > JAHELU01. The sequence goes on from JBFHEP010000102.1 coordinate 10,299, forward strand.
CTCATGGGAGCCGTCGGCACGATCGGGGCGATGGCCGGCTACATGGGGGTCCTGATCGGTCAGACGATCACCTTCGCCGCCGAGGATTTCGGGGTCGACGACAGCGGTCAGGCCAATACGCTGGCCGCAACCAGGATCGGGGTCCTGCTGTCGATGGTGCTCCTCGGTCGGGCCGACCGAATCGGGCGCCGCCCCCTGACCCTCGGGTTCGCCGGCGCCGCCGTGTTCTTCACGAGCCTGGGTGCCATCGCGCCGAACATGGCCGTGCTCGGCGCCACGCAGACCCTGTCCCGGGGTTTGACGACCGGGTTGCTCACGTTGGTCACGCTGGCAGCCACGGAGGAGGCGCCCGCGTCAGCCCGGGCGATCGCTGTCGGGTTCGCCACCCTGGCCACCGGATTCGGGGCGGCGCTGGTCGTCTGGATCATCCCGGTGGCCGATGTGATCGACGGCGGTTGGCGGGTGGCCTACGCCGTGCCGATCCTGTTTGCACCGTTGCTCGTCTGGTTGAGCCGTCAGCTGCCGGAGACCCGCCGGTTCACGGTGGCCAGCCGTCACGACACGGCCGCCGACATCAACTGGCGCCGCTTCGCCCTGATCGCCTTCGCCGCGTTCGCCGGAGCCGTCTACCTGTCGCCGGCGTCGCAGCTCCGCAACGAGTTCCTCCGCGACGATCTCGGCTTCGCCGCCTTCGATGTGTCGATGTTCCAGCTCCTCATTTCCACCCCGGCCACGATGGCGGTCCCGCTGGGCGGCTACCTTGCCGACCGTTTTGGACGGAAGCTGGTGGGGGCCTCCGCCCTGGGGCTCGGTGTCGTGGCGTCGGCGCTGTCGTATCAGTCGTCGGGAACCTCGCTGTGGATCCTGTCGACGATCGCCATGTCGAGTTCGGCGGCGGCCGTCCCCGCACTACGCGGCTACCAAACCGAGCTGTTCCCGACGAAGGCCCGGGGGCGGGTCGGCGGACTGATCGACGCCATCACCGTGACCGGCAGTGCCATCGGCCTGGTGGTCGTCGGCCAACTGGCGGTTCGCTGGGATGATCTCGGCTCCGCCATCGGAGTGATGGTGTTCGGGCCGCTACTGGTCGTGCTGTTGATCCTGACGTTGTTCCCCGAAACCGCCGATCAGGAGTTGGAGGTTTTCAATCCGGGCGACATTCCGCCGGACGACGGGCTGGCAACCTCGCCCGTCACCGTCACGCCGGAGGATCGCCCCGAGAGCGAAGCCGTCAGAGGTCGGCCAACCAGCTCGTGACCGCGGCGACGATGGCGCCGTCGAGCTTCTCGGCCGGGCTGTGGTTGGCGTCGATCCAGTGCTCGGTGAGCGGCCCGGTGATCGACGGAAGATGGTGGGCGAACTCATCCGGTTTGCCGAACGGGTCGCTACGGCCCTGAACGAGCAGTGTCGGGCAGTCGATGGCACCGAAATGGTCGACACGGAGCTTGTCGGGTTTGCCGGGTGGATGCAACGGATAGCTCAGGAGCAACAAACCGGCGGGTTCGAGCCCCTCGGCGACGGCCATCGAGGCGGCTCGTCCGCCCATGGAGCGACCGCCGACGACCAGACGGTCGGCCGACGCGTTCCACGCGACCTGGTGATCCGAGACCGCTTGGTTGACGGCCTCGATCAGTTTGGGCATACGGTCCGGCGGCCGTCGCCCGGGTCCCTTCTCCCGATAAGGGAAGTTGACCCGGGCCACCGGCACATCCAACGCAGCCTCGAGCGCCAGGAACAGATGGTGGTTTCGGTCTCCTCCTGCACCGTGGAACAGGATCAGCCCATCGACCGGGTGCCTCACTGGTCGATCTTCCGATCCCAGACCCAGGATTCCAGCGGACGGTGTTTCATTGCCGGGCGACTCGGTGAGCACCTGCTCCGCAGGTGCGACGGATTCCGGTGCGGCGACGTCGACAGATCTCCAGGTGATCGGCTGAAGCCAGGAGTTTGGCCAACGGCCAAACTCGGTGAGTACCTGCTCCGCAGGTGCGACGTCATGGCCGGACTCGACTGATCTCCAGGTGATCGGTCGGAGCCACGAGTTTTGGCCGCATAGCCAAAACTCTGTAAGCACCTGCTCCGCAGGTGCGACGGATTCCGGTGCGGCGACGTCGACAGATCTCCAGGTGATCGGCTGAAGCCAGGAGTTTGGCCAACGGCCAAACTCGGTGGGTACCTGCTCCGCAGG
>JBFHEP010000103.1:0-12402 GCA_041584095.1 Acidimicrobiales bacterium
GGCGACGATGGAACCGCTTGGACAGTCGCCGCCGTACCGGTCAACCTCGGCTGATCAAGCCGACCTACCGATCAGTTTCAGACATAAGCGTCATTATGCAGCAGTCCTGTCTGCTCCTGTACTCCTCCGCCGGTCGACTTCTGCACTGCGCCGGCGCCGCCGGAGAATGACGTGCGCTGGGCGAAAGTCCCAAGTGTTCCGCTGCGATCCGGATTCGTGTATCCTCGAAAGTCGGTGGTAGCTAGGCCCGATATAGAGATCAACGGTGGATTACATGGGCGATGGACGCGGCGGAAGCGACTCCTTCTCAGACACAACTGAATTCGAACAACGACGCAGCGCGGCAAGCCATCCGGCTGTCCTGGTGGTCCTTCTGGCCGCGATCGCCGGGCTGCTGTTCCTCGCCTATCGATCGTCGAGCGGACCCGTCACCGATGTCGCCGCGGAGGACGCCAGCATCGAAAGCGAGTCGAGCGACACCGACGCCGACGCCGTTGCCACCGACGATACTGCCGACAGTGGCGATTCTGAGACCAGCGACACATCCGAGGGCGGCGATGCGGCCGGCGATGCGGCCGGCGGCGATTCCGGCGACAGCGAGGCCGATGGACCGCTCGCCCCCCTTCCCCCGCCCTCGAACGGGCCGTGGGTGTCGGCCACGTTGAACCTCGACGCCGTCCCCGGAAACGGGCTGATGGTGTTGTCCGGCCGAGTACCCAACGAGGAGATCGCGGCGGCGGTCACCCAGGCGGCTGAGATTTCGTACGCTCCGTTCGTCGAATCGAACCTGGAGATCGACGAGTCACTCGATCCCGCCCCCTGGCTTGCTGTTGCCCCGCAGGTCATCGGGTTGATTCCGAGCGTGACCGACGGAACGATCATGGTGGCCGACGGGCAGATCCATGTCGCCGCCCGCTCCCCCAACCCCGAGTATCTGGCCAGCCTGGAGGGCGCACTGAACCTCCTCGGGCAAGGCACGCCGGTCGACATCGTCCAGACCCGCGTCACCGATCTGACGCCGCCGCTGTTCACCGCTCGCGTCGAGAACGGGACGATGACACTCGAGGGCTTCGTGCCGTCGGAGGAGATCATTGCGCTGCTCGCGGGCGGCGCCGAGGCCGCCTACGGAGCCGAGCAGGTTACGAACAACCTGACGGTCGACGAGACGACCTACCGCTCGTTCTGGATGCAGACCATCCCCGGGATCTTCCAGCTGTTCCAAATTTTCCCGTCCTATGAGTTCACCGTCCAGGAAGGTCGGTTCTCTGGAAACATTCAGGGCGGCGTCAACTTCCCCACCGATTCGACCGAGATAACGCCTCAGGCCGCGCAGGCTCTCGACATCGGCGTGGCGGTGCTGGCACGTGATCTCTCGATCGGGATGCTGGTGATCGGCCACACCGACAGTCAAGGTCCGGAGGAGTACAACGACCGCCTCAGCGCGGCCCGATCCCAGTCGGTCATCGACTATTTCGTTGCCGCAGGCATCGACGGGTCCCGTCTGTTGTCGGTCGGTGCCGGCGAATCCCAGCCGATCGCCGACAACTCGACGCCGGAGGGCCGAGCCCAGAACCGTCGGGTGGAATTCGAGTTCGGCCCGGCGGACATGTTGGGCGCCGGCTGACGCGACACGTCGCTCCGTTCCCGTCTCGAGCTAGCATGCGAGCGGTATGTGCAGAGAAGTTTCGTGCCCGACCTGCGGCCGACCGGGATGGACCGGTTGCGGCCGCCACGTCGACCAGGTACTCGCCCACGTGCCCGAGGATCAGCGTTGTGCCTGCGGCGCCAGCGTCGTGAAGGCCACGCCATCGGGTTCCTGGCTTCAACGCATCCTCGGGCGCTGACGGCAAGCTTGGGGCACCTGTGGGGACAATGACGTGATCGAGGTCAGGGTCGAGCGTGACGTCGACCAATCGCCTGAAAAGGTATTCGCCTACTGGGCCGACTGGACCAACAATCCGACGTGGCAGAAGGGCATGGAGAGCTGCACGTGGACGAGCGAGCCTCCCCTTCGAATCGGTTCCACGTACGATCAGGCCGCCCGCTTCCTGGGACGGCCGATCATCTCGTCGTTCGAGGTTGTCGAGTACGAACCCGGTCGCAAGCTCCGTATCAAGACGACCAAGAGCACACTCCCCCTCGACATCACCCGTGAGGTCATCCCCCGCTCCGACGGCGGAACCACCCTGTCGGCCGTCATCCGAGGTGAGCCTGGAGGCCCGATGAAGCTGTTCGAGGGGCTGGCCCAGAAGATGGTCGAGCGGAACATCAACGCCGACTACGACCGTTTGAAGGCGATGTTCGACGACCGGAGTGCGGAACACCATGACTGAGGCGTCCGAGGCACGAGCGGTCGGCCACTCCCCCGTCGGTCTCGTCGACGTTCTGAACCTGGAGGGTCACGGCCCCGACACCTGGATCGGCCAGAGTCCCCGCTACCCGTGGGGCGACCGCATCTACGGCGGACAGGTCGTTGCCCAGGCCCTGTGGGCGGCCCTGCAGACCGTCGACGAGCGGTATCGTCCCCACTCACTGCACGCCTACTTCATCCGCCCCGGCGACAGCCGCGAACCCGTTCGGTTCGAGGTCGACCGGCTCCGGGACGGACGCAGTTTCTGCACCCGGGCCGTCGTCGCCCGCCAGAGCGGCGGGGCGATCCTCCACCTTTCGACGTCGTTCCAGGTCGAAGAGGACGAAGCCGAGGTCCAGACCGCTCGCATGCCGCTCGTGCCCGACGCCGAGAGTCTGCCGACGGGACCGCGGGAGTGGCCCTGGATCATGGCCCGCCGCCAACTGCCCAGCTACGCCGGTTCCGGGCAGGCCATCGGCTGGGCCCGAATCATCGACGATCTGCCCGACGATCCTCGGATCCACTACTGCGGGCTGGCGTTCACATCCGACACGTTTCAGTTCTCGGCGGCCCGGAGCATCCATCCGCTCCAGGTGCCGCCTGAGCAACACGTCGAACGTTTCATGGGCGCCAGTCTCGACCATGCAATCTGGTTCCACCGCCCGTTTCGGGCCGATCACTGGCACCTCTACCACTGGGACTGCCACGGTCTCATCGGCGCCAGGGGCATGACCGTCGGCAACCTGTTCGGCCCCGACGGCTCGCAGCTCGCCACCGTCGCCCAGGAGATCCTGCTCCGCGAACGCCGGCCGGATCGATAGGAGATGTCGGAGCGACCATCACTTGCCGCGCTGCTGATCGAGTACGATCGAGCTCTCGACTACACCGATCAGTTGTGGCGGGACCTCACGGCCGATGAGGTCCACTGGCGTCCGGTGCCCGACTCCAGCGCCATCGGCTGGCATCTCGGTCATCAGGCGGCCGTCGCCCACTACATGATGCGCAACCTGACCGCGGCCGAGCCGTCATTGAATCCGGCAATCGATGCCCTGATGGACTCGGCCACTGAGGAACGCCAACGGGGCGACCTGCCGTCGGTGGCCGCTATCGCCGACTTCCGGTCGGCGGTTGCCGATCGGGTGCGCTACCGGGTCGATGTCATCGACCGCGGCGAGGTCGGCGCGCCGACTCAACTCCGCTCGATCGCCGAGACCATGCTGACGGCCATCGTCAATCACGAATACCAGCACGCCACCTGGATCGGCGAGGTCCGCAGCCGGGACCTCGGCCACGCCCTGCCGGAAGCGCCACGGTCCGATCTCCTCACCGAACTCGACGGCTATCCGATTCTGCGCCGCTGATCAGATCGGTTGCCCGGCTCGTCCCGAAACATCGGAGGGGGGTGTCTCGACGAATCGATGACAAGCCGGCGATTCGGGCTGCGGTGGCGGAAATCCCCACTCGCTTTCGCCGCCGGAGTTGCCACAATGGAGAGATGGCCCAGGGCCGTCCCCCCACATACTACGAGATTCTGGGAGTGGCTCCGGACTGCTCGTTCAGCGAGCTGCGCAAGGCCTACCGGCGTCTGGCCTGGGAGCGTCACCCCGACGTGGCCTCCGATGCCGTCCCACTGGCGATGGCCAGAGTCAACGAAGCGTGGCGCGTGCTGTCCGACAGTAAACGGCGCGAGGAGTACGATCGGTCGGTCATCTGGCGTCCGGCTCCAACGGGCGACGTGTTCGTGCGGCCCCAACGTCGCCCATCGGCGCCGGGCAGCGGGGCCCGACGACGCGAGGCTTGGGTGGCCGGGATGCAGGCCCAAATGGCCCGGCTGGCCCGACAGGCCGGACGGAGCGCCACCCAGACGCTGCTGATCCGCAACCCCCGCGGTCCGCGATCGGACTACGAGGTCGTCGTCGATGGTCTCGTTTATCTCCTGTCGGCGGACGCGGAGTCCCGGGTTCGAGCCGCCCGCGCCGCCGGAGCGGCGCCACTGGACCTGGGAGTCGCCGCCACCCTGGTCGGCATCCGCTCGGCGGCCGACTCGATCCGGCGCCAGGCCTCCTTGGCCGTGACAAGGGAGCTGCTGATGCAGGCTGAGCTGCTCGACCGGATGTGGGATGTTCTCGCCCACGAACTGCCCACTCCCCTGACCATTGCCCTTGGTGGCAACCCCGGTGTGGCCAAGGCGGTGCGGCGCAACGACACCGGCTAAGGTCGGCCGGGCATAACATTTTCGATACGAGGAGCAATCGTTCGTGGACATCGGCGTCTTCATCTTCCCCACCGACCAGACCATGCAGCCCGTGGAACTCGGCCAGGCAGTCGAGGAGCGAGGTTTCGAGTCGCTCTGGTTCCCGGAGCACTCCCACATCCCGACGTCACGGGTCACACCGTGGGGTGGCCGCCAGGGCGCCCCTCCCCTGCCCGACTACTACTGGCGGACCCACGATCAGTTCGTGGCGCTGTCCGCGGTGGCGGCAACGACAACCACACTCAAGGTCGGTACCGGGATCTGCCTGCTGGCTCAGCGTGATCCGATCTGGACCGCCAAGGAGGTGGCGTCGCTCGACATGATCTCCGGCGGGCGCTTCGTGTTCGGTATCGGCTACGGCTGGAACGTCGAGGAGTACGAGGACCATGGATTCGTCTTCTCGCAGCGCCGGGACCGGATCCGGGAATGCGTGCTGGCGATGAAGGAGCTGTGGACGGCGGATGAAGCGTCGTTCAACGGTGAGCACGTTTCGTTGTCACCGAGCTGGTCGTGGCCAAAACCGCTTCAGGACCCCCATCCCCCGATCATTCTCGGCGGTTCCGTCGGACCGAAGACGGCGAGCAACATCGCCGAATTCTGCGACGGTTGGATGCCGATCGGGGCGTCGAACTTCAAGGGTCTCGACCTCATCGAAGAGGCCTGCGACGCGAGGGGCCGTGATCCGAAGTCGGTGCATCTCGGCGTGTTTCGGGCCCGCCCCGATGCCGAGGCGCTCGACAACCTGGCCGAACAGGGTGCGCAGCGGGCATTGCTGGAGTTGCCGCAGGGCCCACGCGACGAAGTCCTCGCCGCGCTCGACACCTACGCCCCGCTGCTCGACCGCTAGCTGTACTAAGCACGGGCGCGTTCCGATCAGACCCCCCGAACCGGTGGATGGCTCCTACTTGTGCAGTTTCAGTTCGGCCATCTGCCGGAACAGATCGACGAGGTGGGTCGGTTCACGACCAGGGTGGAGTTCACGGTAGATCGAGTCGACATTGATGACGATGCGCTCCCAGTCGAGCCAGTCTTCATAATGTCCCAACTCGATGTCGCGGGCGGCGTCGAAGACCGTGAAGCCGGCCTCGTGTCGGGCCACGGCCTCGGAGTACACGTACCGAAGGTAATCGGCGACCGCCGTGACACCGGTACGGTCGGTGAGCGGTCCGTGGCCGGGCACGATCACATCACAGTCCAACTCGGTGATCAACTGGCAGGCTTTGATCCAATTCTCCACCGGGCCCTTCCAGATGAGCGGGGTTCCACCGATGAACAGGATGTCGCCGGTGAAGATCGCCTTGGCGTCCGGAACGTGGACGAGTACGTCACCTGCGGTGTGGGCCGGACCGACCTCGATCAGCTCAACCGGCCGTCCGTCGACGTCGAGCGACAGCGAGGATGTGAAGGTCGTCGTGGGCCGGGGTGGTTTGATGCCGTCGAACTCGAATGAACCGAAGGCCTCGGCCAGGTAGGCGTTGGTGGTCTCCCCGAAATCGCCCGCCGTGAGCGCCGCCAGCGCCGCCGGGGGCAGGTCTTCCATCTCGGCGGCCGACGCAGCGGACGCGATGACCTCGGCGCCCTCGACCAACTGGTTGCCGTAACAGTGGTCGCCGTTGGCGTGCGTGTTGACCAGCGTGCGAATCGGCCGGGACTCGGTCAACGCTGCCATACGGTCCAACATGGTGGCCGTCAGCTTGAGGTCGAAGAGCGTGTCGATCAGCAGTGATTGCGCTTCGCCGACGATCAATCCGGCGTTGCTCCAGCCCCAACCTCCGTCCGGCTGAAGGTAGGCGTGCAGGCCCTCCCCAATCTCGAACAAACCCTCGCTGTAACTCATGCACAACCGACAATACAACCGGCGACAAGCGAGGGCGAGTTGCCGCTGTTCGGCGGTCTGTCAGATGACGAGCACGTCGGTGCGGTTGCCGCCACTCACCACCGCTCGGTTGGCGGCCGCCTCGAGCAGGGCGAGAATCCGCTCGATCGAGGGTCGGTGACGGGAGATCGAGGCCATGACGACGCTGGCGGTGAACGACAGCAGCTTCCCGTCGATCTCGATCGGGAATGCCACCTCGTCTCGGAGCCGCTCGGCCACTTCGGTCAGCTGTTCGGCCTGCGAGTCGGTTGTCATGAGCACCAGGAATCCGGCCTCCTCGAATCGGCCGATCATGTCCGGGGCCCGCAGTTTGTGCTGGATCCGCCCCGACACCTCCTTGATGATGCGCTCGACGGCCCGATGTCCATGCAGCTCGGCCAGCTGGCCCAGGTCGTCGACCCACAAGCACATGATGGCCATCGGCAGACGTTTGGAAGCCGACAAGCGATGATGGAGCTGACTGAGAACGTGGAAGTGGTCGGGCAGCCCGGTGACCAGATCGTGGGTCAACGCCCCTCCCGACTGAGCGGAATAATGATGTTCGGTGGCCATCGAGCGCACGCCGATGATCGTCCGACCGTTCTGCAAGGCCCGAGCCGACAGTTCGATCGGGGCCAGGCCCGCGGCCAGACGAACCGGCACAGTCGCCGGCTCGACTCCCAGGCCCGACAGCATCTCGTCGTAGGCCCCCTCGAACTCAGGCACGAGCAGCTCGGCCAGCGGCACCCCCACCATGCGATCCAGCGGGATCGCCATCGTCGCCACGGCCTGGTCGTTGCCGGCCACGATTACGCCCTCGTCGAGCAGGAGACAGCCGATGGGAACCACATGGAGCAGATCTGTCAGCGCATCGAAATCAGGCGGCATGGCAACACCTCATGCTTCCGTTGTACCCCGAAAGAGTCACTCTCCGTGAGAGCGACGTCACCCACAACGGTAGGGCCGCCAACCTACGGAGCCGTCAAGTGGGGATCTTGTCGAGACCGTCGATGAGAGCGTTCTCCACCACCTCGGTAAGGGCCGGGTGGACGTAGTACGGGGCCATGGCCAACTCATCGGCCAGCTGCCCGAATGTCATGGCCTGGGCGACGAGTTGGATGAGCGTCGCCGCCTGCGGTCCGAGAATATGAGCGCCGAGGATCCGTTTCGTCGGCATCTCGATGATCACCTTGGCGAACGACGACTCGTCTTCGAGCGCCCATCCGTATGCGGTTCCGCCGTAGTCCCGACGCCCGACGACATAGTCGAACCCGTGGGCCTGTACCACGGCCTCGGTGTAGCCCACCGAGGCGACCTGAGGGTCGCTGAACACGGCGTGAGGGAGCGCCGTCGTGTCGCCCCGCCGGGGCTTGTCGGGATTGGCCATGTTCCAGAATGCGATCTCGGCTTCACGGTTGGCGAGGTGCTTGAGTTGGTGGGGATTGGCAACATCGCCGATCGCCCAGACCCCGGGTGCCGTGGTGGCCATCGTGTCGTCGATCTCGATCCGGCCGTCGGGGTGAACCGAGATGCCGGCCGCAGGAGGGTGTAGATCCTCGCTGTTCGGGCTCCGACCGGTGGCGACCAGCAGCTCGTCGAACACCTCGACCCTCTCGTCTCCGTCGACGGCTTCGCCAAGCACCAACTCGATCTGCGATCCCCTGGTCCTGATGAGGTGCGGCAGCTCACCGAGTCGAAGATCGACCCGATCGCCGAACAACTGGGTGAAGCGCTCGCTGACCTCGTGGTCATGGGAACGCAGAAGTCGATCCGAGCGATTGAACATCGTGACCTCGGAGCCGAACGCCGAGAAGACGTGTCCCAACTCGGTTGCGATGAAGCCGCCGCCGATCACCCCGAGTCGAGAAGGCAGCTCATCGAGCCGCATGATCGTGTCCGACGTGTGATATGGCACCTCGGACAGACCGGCAATCGGTGGGATCGACGGCCGGGCACCGGTCGCCACGAGGATACGGTCGGCGGTCAGTGTCCGGCTGCCGACCCTGACCGTTCGTTCACCGGTGAAACGTGCCGTGCCCTCGATCAATGTGATGTTGGGGTGACCGGTGCGGCGGTACTGCCTGCCGCCCTCGGCGATGGGATCGATACGGCCGAAGACACGATCGCGAACAGCGGGCCAGTCCACCCCGTGGAATTCGGTGTTGACGCCCAGCCTCGGCGAGCGCTTGGCAGAGACCGCCCGGTCGGCGGGCAGGACCAGCATTTTCGACGGAATACAGCCGACGTTCAGGCAGGTTCCGCCGAAGGTTCCGCGCTCGATGATGGCGATCCGCCATTCATCGGCCAGTTCGGGCGGGATCGCGTTGCCCGAGCCGCTCCCGATGATGATGAGATCGAAGTGGTCCATGCCTGTCTTTGGTTCCTCGCGGTTGCCTGGATTAGGGGTGCAGATCAGTCGGCGGAATCGGTCGGTCGGTCGTCGATGATGGGTGCTTGGCCACGGGCGTGCTCATACACCACTCTCCAATCGACTTCATCGGGCTCCAACGGACGCATGGCGATGTCGATGGCGGTCCACAGCATCCGGCTGAGAGGGTAGAACAGAATCGGAGCGAGGATCGCCACCGCCACGTTGATCAACACAAGTCGCACCACCGGGAAGTCGGGGAAGGTCACCACGAGGCTAACCACCAGCGTCACCAGCAGCATTCCGAGGCTCATCATCGTGTTCATTCCGACGGCGCCGATGAAATGACCTTCGATGCGCTCGAATCGCAGGCCGCATCGTTTGCAGGAAGGCTGTATCACCACCAACCATCGGTGCTGCCCGCCGGCGCCGCACGCCGGGCAGCGCCCGGTCAGGCCGCGCCACAAGAGGCTCGAGTTCGAAGGCACTTTGATCGGCTGGGAAGCCGGCGGGACCATCCCGCTAGGAACCGATCCGCCGGGCCCACGTTACGATCCGGTCCATGGCCTCCGTGATGTCCTCGGTCGACGATGCGTAGGAAAAGCGGATGAAGTCGTGCCCACGCCGCTGGTCGAAATCGATCCCGGGCGTCGCCGCGACGCCGAGCTCGTCGAGCCATGCCTGGGCCAGATCCTGGGACGACGAGCCGACGACCGGCACCAACTCGGAGACGTCGGCCCACACGTAGAAGGCACCGTCGGCGGGTGCATGTCGGGCCAAGCCGGCCCGGCTCAGGCCGTCGAGCACAACGGTTCGGTTCCGCCGATACCGATCGACGTTGGCGTCGAGTTCATCGAGGCAGTCGAAGGCCGCGAGTCCGGCCACCTGGCTCACGGTGGGCGGGGCGATGGTCAGACTCTGGGAAAGTCGTTCGATGGCGGCCGCCATGTCAGACGGGGCCACCACCCAGCCCAGTCGCCAGCCGGTCATGGAGAAGTACTTGGAGAAGCTGTTGAAGACGATCAGGTTCTCCCCGTACTGCAGCGCCGAGTGACACTCGACGTCGTATGTGATGCCATGATAGATCTCGTCGACGATGAGCGTCACCTCGTGTTCGGCCGCCCACCTCACCACTGCGGAGAGGCCGGCCGGCGGGAGCATGGTTCCGGTCGGGTTGCTGGGCGATGCGATCACCAGACCATCGAGTGGTAGCGCTGCGTCGAGTTGGGTGATGGTCGGACGAAAGTCGGAGTCGTGGCCGACGGGGATCGCCACCACCTCGGCTCCCAGTGCCTGCAGGTCGTTGCGGTAGCAGGGATAGCCGGGCTCCAACACCCCCACCCGCTGCCCGACGTCGAACGCCGCCAGAAATGTCAGCACACAGCTCCCCGACGCGCCGGTGGTCACCACGACCCGGTCTGCGGCGACGTCGACATCGTGGCGATCGCCGTACCAGGCGGCGATACGATCCCGAAGCCGGGGCATGCCGGCGGCCCCCGTGTAACCCAGGTTGCCGGACGCCATGGCATCGGCGACGGCCGCCAGCGCCCCGGCCGGTGCTCCGGTCGACGGCTGACCGACCTCGAGGTGCAACACCTCATGTCCAGCCTGCTCCTGTTGCTCGGCGGCCCGCCTGACCTCCATCACGTAGAAGGGTGCGACATCGCTGCGAGCCGACGGCTTCATCATTCCTGCACCCTATCCATCCCCGATCTCCGCCGCCCGCCTGGGGAGCGGTCAGGTTGCAGTTTGCCGCCCTCGTTGGGCTACGTTCGAGGCGTGACACTATCTCTCGGGGCCCACGTGGGCCAGCAGGCCTACTCGATGGACGAGATGCGGGCACTGTGGCGCTGGCTCGACGAGAACGGGTTCGACTGGATCTCGGCCTGGGACCATCTCTACGAAGCCCCGAACGAGGGCGGTATCCGTGATCATTTCGAGGCGGTGGCGACGTTGGCCGGCCTGGCCTGCGACACCTCGAACGCCCGACTCGGATGCCTCGTCTTCTACGTCGGCTACCGGAATCCGGGCTTGCTGGCCAAGGCGGCGATCACCATCGATCATCTGGCGGGTGGCCGCTTCGAGCTCGGACTCGGTGCGGGCTGGCACAAGTGGGAGGCCGAGGCCTACGGCTACGACTTTCCCCGCGACGGCGTCCGACTCGACATGCTCGAGGAAGCCGTCGAGCTCATCATCGGGCTCGTCAACGCCGGGCCCGACGATCCGGATCGGCAGGGCGATCGGAGCGGCGGACCAGCGCGCCTCTCGTTCCAGGGGGAGCACTTCCGGACAACGAATGCCTCGTGCCTTCCTCCGCCGGTCTATGGATCGATGCCGGTCTGGATCGGCGGTGTCGGCCGCAACCGGACACTGCCGATGACCGCCCGCTGGGCCGACGGCTGGAACGCAGCCTATGTCTCCGCCGACGACTTCCGTGATCTCAACAGGCATCTCGACAGTCTGTGCGTCGACATCGACCGCGATCCCGGCGAGCTCGAGCGCTCGATCAACCTGCTCTTCGCCATGGGCGCCGACGAACAGCGGGCGAAGGCCGCCGAGGAGACCGTCTATCAATCATGGGGGGCGATGGCCGAGCGGGTCATGGGCGGCGCCTTGGTGGGCACGCCGGAGCGGGCGGTCGAACAAGTGGCGGCTTACGTCGAGGCCGGTGCCAACATGGTCAACATCGCCCTGCGGCTCCCGTTCGACACCGAAGCACTCGAGGCCTACCAGGAGGTCGTCATGCCGGCGGTTCGGGCCGAGGTCGGCTGACCCGAATTCTTTGAACGAGCCGGAGGCGACCGTGAATGGTCGCCTCCGGCCCGTACCGGAAGCCATGAACCTGTTCGACTCCACCCGCCAGGGAAGTCGACGGGTTGGCTTCCAACTACCCGCAGTAGCCAAGGTAGGGCGGTTCCACCCATACGACAATGGGCCGTTGGCATCATCGCTGTTCGCGGCACCCGGGCTAACAGCGTCGCGTCGTTGCCGACGAGTCACCCAAGTGGAAGCGAACCCGGATCATGGACGCTGCGAACCGAGGAACTCCTACAGTCGACGGAGCTTGACCTCGGTGACGGCGTGATCGGCGCCCTTCATCACGATCAGATCGGCCCGCTCCCGGGTCGGAAGGATGTTCTCCACGAGGTTCTTCTCGTTGATGCGGGTCCAGATGTCGGTGGCGATCTCCCTCGCGTCGGTGTCGCTCAGATCGCTGTAGCGGTGGAAGTAGGATCGTGGATCCTTGAACGCCGTTTCCCGGAGCGTGAAGAACCGCTCGACGTACCAGTTTCGGATGTCGTCGATCGACGCGTCGACATAGATGGAGAAGTCGAAGAAGTCCGAGACGAAGATCGACGTGTCGTGATCGGTCGGACCGGCCTGGAGCACCGTCAACCCCTCGACGATCAGGATGTCGGGTTGACGGACCACAACCTCGGCGCCCGGAACCACGTCGTAGATCAGGTGGTTGTAGACCGGGGCCTTGACCTCGGCCTCACCCGACTTCACCTCGGCCAGAAACCGCAGCAGCCGTCGCCGGTCGTAGCTCTCCGGAAAGCCCTTGCGGTCCATCA
>JBFHEP010000104.1:0-12392 GCA_041584095.1 Acidimicrobiales bacterium
GTCGGGAGCAGGCGACCGGCCGCGCCGACCACCTCCGGCAGGGCAGCGGCGTTCGAGGCCAGGACGGGGCAGCCGCGGGACATCGCCTCCAGGCACGGGTTGCCGAATCCCTCGTACTCGGAGGGGAACGTCAGGGCGAGGGCGTGGTCGTACAGCCAGTGCAGGTCAGCCTCGGGCACCCGACCGAGGACGTGAACCCGCTCCGTCAGACCGGCTCGTGTTGCCTGCGTGCTCAGCCGTGCCGATTCCGGTCCCGGTCGACCGCAGAACACGACGTCGACGTCGGCCAGGCGGCCGGGCAGGCGTTCGAGTGCGTCGATCAGGTCCCGATGGCGCTTGTGTCGATAGGCGATCGCCGGGTAGAGCACGAAGCGACGGGCGTCGAGGCGGTCGATGAGTTCCGGTGACGGCCGGCCGGGATCGGTTTCCCGGTCGATGTCATAGCCCTGCGGCACCACTCGCAGTTTGGAGGGATCGGTGCCATATCGGTCGATGATACGATCGGCCGTGAACCGACTGGGGCAGACGACCAGATCGGCGTGGTCGACGGCGAAGGGGATGAGGCGGCCCAGCCAGGTTCTTTTGACCGTCGAGAAGTTGTGGGCCAGATCGACCGGCTGCAGATCATGGATCGTGACCGCCACCAGCTGACGGCTCGCGCCGCGACGGCGGACGAACGGCACGGTGCCGCCCATGTGGTGGACGACGACGTCGGACGCACTGACCCTGGCCAGCCATGTCCGCTCCAACGCGATCCGCTGCGGTCGCGAGATCCGACGCCCTGGCATCACCACCGGCAAGAAGGGATCCGTCAGCTCCGGGTACCGTTCGAACAGGTCCTGCCGCCCGTAGATCCGCAGCGCGGCCTTCGACTCGGCAAGCCGGCCGACGCCTGCGAGAAGCCTGATCGAGTACTCCTCCGATCCGCCGACCACGCCGGGAACCAGCCAGGTGAGGTTCAGGCCGATCGACGGTCTCTCCTCGGAAGTCGTCACAACCACACTCCGTTCACAGCACCAGCGAGAAAATCTCGCCGTAGGCCTTGGCGGTCCGTTCCCAGGTCAGCTCGGCGGCCCGGTCCAGCCCACCAGCCACCAGAGACCGACGCATGTTCTCGTCGCCGAGCAACCGTTCCAGCACGTCGGCGATGTCGGTGTGGTCGGACGGATCGACCAGCCCGGCGGCACCGGCGGCCACCTCCTCGGTGGCGGTTCCGCGGGAGGTGATGACCGGTAGGCCGTGGGCCATCGCCTCGATGACCGGTAGTCCGAATCCCTCCCGGTGCGAGGGAAACAGGAGGACCGCGGCCCGATGGTAGAGGGCGCTGAGCACCCGGGCGTCAACCGCACCGAGTCGGACGACCCGGGATCCGAGCGCTGCAAAGGGATCGTGCGCCCCATCGGCCGGCATCGAACCGACGATCACCGCAGCGCATCCGGTGGCCGCCAACGCCGCGGCGCAACCTTCGGGGTTCTTGCGAGGACCGTCGGGAGCCACCAGCAGCGCGAAGTCGTCAGGCAACGCCAACTTCGAACGGACCACCACGTCGTCAGCCGCTTCTGCTTCGACCATCGGTCGATCGACACCCCATGGGACAACCGAGATCCGGTCGTCAGGCACGCCGTGGGCCCGACACTGGTCGGCGACGGTTCGAGAGGGGCAGACGAAGTGATTGGATCGGCGCCGGGCCACGTCCCACATCAACGGGAAGAAGCGCCGGCCTCGGGGCGTCAGGAACTCGGGATGGTCGAGGAAGTCGAGGTCGTGCACGGTCGACACGATCGGCCGCCCGCACGGGGCGACTATGAGACTGGATGCCCAGAACAGCGACTCCGGCCCCAGGAGATCGTCCACCCGTGGTAATCCGAGCCGAAGCCACGACTCGTAGAGCACCGCCCGAGGCAGGCGATGGTGGACCACACGACAGCCGTCCGGAACCCGGGAACGACCGTCACGGTCTCCACCTCCACGACGGGCGGTGGTTCGGTGAGCGGCGACCAAACCGGTGATGGTGAACTCGTTGCGATCGAGGAGGGCGGCCAGAGTTCGCTCAGTCGCTTGCGCGGTGCCGCCAGGAACCTTGTGCCAGAACTGCTCGACCAGGGTCAAGACGTGCGGCATCGGCCACCATTCTGTCACCCCGGCAACGTCGATCCTTGGCTTTCGGAGCGGAAACCCGCTGGAGGCTCGACAGGACGGGAGGAAAGGTGCCTAGGGAGGTCAGCGAGCCCCGAGGACGTTGGTGAAGTACTCGGCGGTGCGAGCGATACCCGTCTCGAGGTCGACCTCGGGTTTCCACGACAACTTCGACGTGGCCTCGGTCAGATCCGGTTTCCGGCGGGACGGATCGTCCTGGGGCAGCGGCACGAACGTGATGTCGCTGCTGCTGTTGGTGACGTTGATCACCACCTCGGCCAATTCGAGCATGGTGAACTCGACGTCGTTGCCGATGTTGATCGGCCCGGTGTGGTCACTGTCGAGCAGGGCCAGTTGACCGCGGATCTGGTCGTCGACGTAGCAGAAGCTCCGGGTCTGGGAGCCGTCGCCGTAGATGGTGAGCGGTTGATTCGCCAGCGCCTGCGTGATGAAGTTGGACACCACCCGGCCGTCGTCAGGCCGCATGCGAGGCCCGTAGGTGTTGAAGATCCGTACGATGCGAACCTCGATGTCGTGCACCCGCTGGTAGGCCATGGTCATGGCTTCGGCGAATCGTTTGGCCTCGTCGTAGACGCCACGGGGGCCGATGGGATTGACGTTGCCCCAATACGATTCCGGTTGGGGATGCACCAGCGGGTCGCCGTAGACCTCGCTGGTCGAGGCCAGGAAGAAGCGGGCCTCCTTCTGGCGGGCCAACCCCAACAGGTTGTGGGTCCCGTTGCCGCCGACCTTCAGGATCTGTATCGGAATCCGGGTGAAGTCGATCGGTGACGCAGGCGACCCGAGGTGCATGACCTGGTCGACCGCACCGGGAACCCAGACGTGCTGCGACACGTCGTGGCGGACGAACGTGAACTGCTGATTGCCGAAAAGATGTTCGATGTTGTCGGTACTGCCGGTGATGAGGTTGTCGACGCAGACGACGTCGTCACCCCGCTCGATCAACCTGTCACACAGATGTGAGCCGAGAAATCCCGCCCCGCCGGACACCACGACTCTGGCCATGTCAGCGACCCACGCCTCGGTAGTTGAAGCCACGGCGACGGGGGATCGTCGGGTCCAGCAGATTGCGGGCGTCGACGATGTTGTTACCGACCATGATCTCGGCGAGCTTGTCGAAGTCGAGCCAGGTGAACTCGTCCCACTCCGTGAGGATCGTGAGCGCGGCCGCATCCTCGGCCGCGGCGTACGGATCGGACACGATCTCGATGTCGAGATCGGGGTACATCTCCGACAGGCGATTCCGCTCGGGGGTGACCGCCGGGTCGTAGGCCTTCACCTTGACCCCGGCCGCCGTGACCCGCTGCAGGACCTCGATGGCCGGTGAATCGCGCAGGTCGTCGGTGCCCGCCTTGAAGGTCAGGCCGAGGGCCGCGATGTGGTGATCGGCCAGGTCGACCGACACGGCCTCGATCAGCTTCTGCGCAGTGCGGCCGAACTGATCCTCGTTGACCCGCAGGACTTCATTGAGGAAGTGGAAGTCGTAGCCGGCGTTCTCGGCGATCCGGGCCAGCGCCTTGGTGTCCTTCGGGAAGCAACTTCCACCCCACCCGGGACCGGGGCGTAGGAACTCACGGCCGATGCGACGGTCGTAGCCCATGCCGAGCACGACGTCGTTGACATCGGCGCCCACGGCCTCGCAGAGCGTGGCGATTGCGTTGACGAAAGAGAGTTTGGACGCCAGGAATGCGTTCGATGCGTACTTGATCGTCTCGGCCGACACCGGGTCGGTCACCATGATCGGGGCCGCTATGCGCGAGTACAGGGCGGCCACCCGGATGGCCGCCTCCTGATCCTGGGAGCCGATGACCACACGGTCGGGCTGAAGGAAGTCGTTGACGGCTGTGCCTTCCCGCAGAAACTCTGGATTGGAGACGACGGCAACGTCGGACCGATCGAGGACCTTGGCCACCACTCGCGTCGACCCGACGGGAACCGTCGATTTGTTGACCACCACGCTGCCGTGCGGTAGAACCTGGCTGATCTCGGCCGCTGCGGTCTCGAGGTATGAGAGATCGGCTGATCCGTCGGGACCTTGCGGGGTCGGCACACACAGGTAGTGAAACTCGGCATCCTTCGACGCCTCCGCAGCCCCGACCACGAAGCTGAGCTTGCCCGAGCGGAGCCCCTCGTCGACCAAACGGTCGAGTCCCTTCTCGACGATCGGGATCTCGCCCGCACGGAGGCCGGCGACTTTCGCTTCATCGATGTCGGCACAGACGACGTCGTGACCGAGGTGGGAGAAGCAGGCCCCCGTGGTCAGTCCGACATAACCGGTACCAATAATGGCAATCGAGGCCACCAGCATCCTCCGCTACAAAGTTGTTCCTTCAACGAGTCCTGCTCTGGAGAAACCGTTTCCGATGACTGGTGCAATCGCTGCCACCCGAGTTTCCCTGGAACAAGTGAGCGTGGCCCCTCCGTCACGCAACAGCTTCGTCGCCTTCGTCATGTCGTCCGACAGGCTGTCTCGTTCGAGTCTAGGGGATGACTACCGGAATCATCTTCATCCCGGTTCCCGGCACTCAGGGTAGGCGATGTCGAGCCGTTCCCCATCGGATCATCAGTGGTAGCGATGTTGTCCATTGTTGTCGACGGTGCGCCAAGTTCAGCTGCGGGATCGGCTGTTCCGTGCGGCGACTGGTTCCGGCCGGAGGACTCGGCCGGTCCGGCTTGAGTTGAATTACCCACCACGGTTGACACACTCGTTGCGACGGATTCGCTGTCGCCGTCGTCGAGCGCACCGACGACGACCCGAACCGACCGTCCATCAAGATCCTCCACGGGAACAACGCTCACATCGGGAATCGAGGCTGCTTCAACGGGTTCGAGGTCGTCCAGGACCGCACTCAGCGCGTTGGCCACGACACGAGCGGCGGCTGCGCCGTTCGGGCCGTGGTTGATGGTGATGCCGTTGCCCAAACCGCTGCGGTCGAGTCGCTCGATGTCGAAGCCGGCGCCGGACAGACCTCGGGCTATGGCTCCCGACGTTGCCACCCGCGCAGTCGGGGCGTCAACCTCGGTGACGACCGACAGATCGATGGTCGCCGGGTCGTCGTTGGGCGCGCCTCGCAGGAACGCCAGCAAGGGTTCCGCCTTGTCGAGAACGGGTTCGAGCACCTGGTTACCGTCGATCTGTGCGTCGACGACCGGGAAGCTGTAGGTCTGCAGTGTTTCCGGGTCGAAGCCGCGGTAGGCACTGCCGAGGTCGACGAGCAGCTGGGGGGTGAGCGACTCGTCGATCGCCACGTTCTCGAGCCCGGTGTCGACCATGTCGGCCAGGACGAACGGATTGCGGGCGCCGAGATCGATGGCCCGATACATCAACCGCTTGAGGAAGTCCTGCTGCCGGCTGATCCGACCGAAGTCCGAGGTCGGATCCGTGACCCAGGTACCGTCGGGCGTCTGGGTCTGGTAGTAGCGGGATCGCACGTAGGCCAGGGCGGTCGGCGGGTCGAGCGCATGGCAGCCCGCCTCGGTGACGATGAAGCCCGTCTGGCTGCGCGGCTCGGGTTTGGCGTTGACGTTCCAGTCACGGGCGGGCGTCTCGAAGTAGACCTCAACCGAGTCGACGGCCTCGACCAGACCCTGAAAGCCGGCGAAATCGACGTTGACGTAGTGATGGATCGGCAGGTCGAAGTTCTGCTCGATCGTGTCGATGAGCATGGCCGGGCCGCCGACCTCGAAGGCCCGGTTTATCCGGTCGCTTCGATTGACGCCGGCCAGGGGGAGCCACAGGTCGCGCGGGAACGACAATAGTGCGATCTGACCACTGCGCTCATCGATGTGGGCCACGATGATGACGTCACCGAACCGCTCGCCCTGGCGGCCGACCTGAACTGGATCCGACGGGTCGAGACCGGCCGACGAGTCGGACCCTACGAGCAGGATGTTCAGCACCCGTTCACCGGCCGCCACTTCCTCGGGCACCGCGGTCAGGCTGCGGCCGAGTTCGACCCGCTGGATGTCCGACGCCCGGTCAGAGGCGTACCGCAGCAGGGCGGCGGCGGCCAGGCTGGCGGCGATGAGGAACACGTTGGTGAGAAGTATCAGGCGTTGGATCCAGGACCGCCGCCGACGCCGGTCCCGCGCCCGGCCCACCGTCATCGGGGGGTGGGCGTCGGGCGCGGGCCGTCCGGCCTGTCGTCGACTGGGTCGGCCGCCACCAGATGTTCCGGCTGTACTGCCAGGAGGGTGCCCGAGGCCACGTCGATCACGGCCGTCGCAAGGAGTCTCGTGTTGCCGTCATGGCCGTCGTCGGTTGCCTCCGCTGCTCGGTCGAAGACATTGCTGACTCCGCGGGAGCTCCCCGCATCCAATGTTTCGCCCCGGAGCGGATACTCGAGACCGGTCGTGGTGACGCCGTGCGCCGGCCCGCCGACCGGCAGCAGGGAGATCAGTTCGCCCGGGCGCCCGCTCAACGATCGGTGACCACGTACGACGGAGACGCGACTTCGATCGACGTATGCGGTCACATCGACCAATGCCGTCCGCGAACCGGCCAGTGCGAGCAGGTTCGCCAGCCAGTGATCCAGTCGACCACCGCTGAGCCCGGTGACGACCAGCTCGTCGAGATCCAGCTCGGCGACGACCCGAACCGCCTGATCGAGCGCGAGCTCGAGGTCGGTCTGGTCTTTGGTCGCCGGGTGAACATCCATGGTGACACCCTGTTCGGAGGCCCACCGAAGGGATAGCTCGTCGGCCGAATCCAGATCGCCGACGAGCATGTCCACTCCCAGGTCGAGAGCTCGGGCATGGTTGATTCCGGAGTCGGCGGCGACGGTGTACACGGGCTGCGGCAGAATGGTGAAGAGATCGAGCGGCGGCGGGTCGCCGCCGGCAATGACCAGAGCAATCCTAGACACCGGGACCGTCAGTAGCCACGACCTCGCATCGATCCTTCGAGTTTCTGCAGGTCAACGTCATAGACGAGACAAATGTAGCCGCGGTCCTCATCGGCCCAGTTGGCTTCGGAGGGGAAGATCCTTCCGATGTCGAGACGTGAATCCTCGTAGGATACTCCGGCGAATGCTTCGAAGACGGTGAGACATTGGTCGAGTACCACCTCGTCGACCAGGTCCTCGCCGGGATACGGCGTCTCCGGCAACGCGCCGAGATAGTAGACCTCGTTGTCGTGGGGCTCGGAGCAGGGAACGGCCTGGACTGTGAGGACGTCCACCACTTCTGTTTCAGGGTCGACCGGATTGTCGTTGAAGCAGTCGCCGAGTTTGAGGGCGTTGACTCCCACCTCGCCGGCCTCGATGATCTGACCGGTCTCGTTCCGGGTGGTTTCGTCACCCTGTGGATCTCCTCCGCCCAGCAGCCCGCACCCGCTCACGATCAGCGCGACGACCAGCAAGCCGGCATCAAACCCCAACCGCCGTGCATGTCGGCCGGCCCAGGCGAGATCGAACCTCATCACGGTGTAGTTCCCCTAACACGTAGGTGGCAAGAAGCGGCCCGCCCAGCCGTCGCAGAGTCGTTCATGACGGTCGACAGCATACGGGTCGATCGAGGCTATGCCCTCCCCTCGATTTTCACACCCTGAATATGGGCGTGCTAGTCGAGCGTGGGGTAGATCGACGGCGGGGGGCCGGGAACGCCGGGGGCGTCACAGACCCAGCAGCGCGATTCGACCGATCCGGTCCACGCTACTTCACACGGGGCACAGCTCATGCGGAGGCCGACCCGCCGGTACCGGGACACCATCGCCGTCGCTTGGTCGTTGGAGGTGGAAACCACCCCGTCCCATCGGCACGGCGGTCGTCATCGTGAGGGTCGACGCCCGGCGCGTCGGGGTCGGCTCCCGGCCGAACACGGGGGTTCAGTGGCTGACGGCGGGCTTCATCTTCTTCGCCTGCGCCACCCACTTCTCGACCTCGACCTGTGACGGGGGCCGGCGGACGATACTCCGGCCTTTGGTCACGGCTGCGTCGTTGACCTGCTTCATCTTGGCCGTCAGGTTGTCCGGTCGGCGCTTCGCGAGTTCCTTCACGGTGTCGACACCGGCCGCTTCGAGCAGGTCACTGTATTGCGTGGCGATGCCCTTTACCCGCATCAGGTCGGCCCGGTTCACCCATTCGAGGATTGAGCGCTCGGCGATCCCGCTGGACGCCGCGATCTCCTTGCGACCCTTCTTCGTGCCGCCGGTCTTCAGCAGCGAGTCGGTCGACCTGACGCCCGAAGCCCGAAGCTTCTTGGCGTTTGCCGGCCCGATGCCTTCGATGCTTTCCAACGTCGCCATGCCCGTACTCCCTTTGCTTGATCGATGGTGTGCTGACGTCGAACCTAGACGAAAGGTCGCGACGAATGCGGCCAATGCACCGAATCGGATTCGGCCGACCGATGGAATCGATCGGGACGCAACAAAGGACGGATAGCTTTCGAACCATGACCGAAAGTCGCACCGACCCGGCACGCAGCACCCATGCCGCAGTTCCCGACCCTCGCAACGCCGAGGTCGAGATCTTCGTCAACGGCGAGTTCTTCACTCGGCCCGAGGCCAAGATCTCCGTGTTCGACAGCGGCTTTCTGGTCGGAGACGCAATCTGGGAGGGGCTTCGCCTTCACGATGGCCACTTCGCTTTCCTCGACCGGCACCTCGATCGCCTCTTCGCCGGGGCGGCGGCGACCAGCATCGACATCGGTCCCCGTTCGGCGATCGTCGATGCCCTGTACGCCACCGTCGAACGCAACCGTATGGTCGACGACGTCCACGTTCGCCTCATGATCACCCGGGGGGACAAGAAGACGCCATCGCAACACCCCTCCAACGTCGTCGGCGGGCCCAACATGGTGATCATCGCCGAACACAAAAAGGCCGATCCGTCGGTGATCGACGCCGGACTCGACCTGTTCACGGCGACGGTCCGCCGCCCCCCGCCGGACACACTCGATCAACGTTTGAACTGCCACTCGAAACTGCACGAGGTCATTGCGCTGATCCAGGCGGTGAACGCCGGGGCCGACGAAGCGCTCATGCTCGACCCGACCGGCGCGGTGGCCACCTGCAACGCCACCAACTTCTTCATTGCAACGAGGGGCGAGCTGTGGACGTCGACCGGCCACTACAACCTGCACGGCATCACCCGAGCCGTTGTCCTGGAAGCGGCGGAGGCCGACGGCATCACCGCCCGTCAGACCTCGTTCTCGCTCACCGACGTCTATTCGGCCGACGAGGCCTTCGCCACCGGGACCTTCGGTGGCCTGACCCCGGTTCGCACCGTTGACGGCCGCACGATCGGGAACGGCGACACGACCATGATCGACCGGCTTCGCAACCTGTATGTCGCCGCCGTCGACGCCGATATCGACCGTCAGATCACCGCCGCATCGGGACCGACGTCGTGACGGGACCGGGCGCCGATGCCGCCACCCAGCGGATCAACCTGTGGTCCAGCCCTCGAAACGTGTCGACGGCGATGATGTACTCGTTCCGCCAGCGTTCCGATACCACGGTGGTCGACGAACCGCTCTACGCCCACTATCTCGCCACCACCGGTCGGGACCATCCCGGTCGAGACGAGGTGTTGGCCACCCAGTCGACCGACATCGGCGGGCTGGTCGACGGCGTCATCCTGGCCGACTACCCAACACCCGTCGTCTTCTTCAAGCAGATGGCAAAGCATCTGATCGGGATCGACCCCGACGTGGCCACCGACGTGTTCTTCAGCAGGTGCGACAACGTCATTCTCACCCGGGACCCGTTCGACATGTTGACGTCGTTCCAGGTCAACGTACCGGATGCCACGGTCTCCGAAACCGGATTCGTCGAGTTGCTGGCGATCCTCGATCACATTCTCGCCAGCGGCGGCGAACCGATCGTGCTGGATTCCAAGCTGTTGTTGCAGAACCCCGAGCCGGTGCTTCGCCGGCTGTGCGAGCGGCTCGGCCTGGACTTCGACAACGCCATGATGAGCTGGCCGGCCGGACCGAAACCGGAGGACGGGGTCTGGGCCCGGTACTGGTACCACACCGTGCACAGCTCGACCGGTTGGGCGCCGTGGCGCCCGAAGGACGCCACCCTTCTCCCCCACCTGCAGTCGGTGCTCGACGAGGTCGAGCCGATGTACGAGCGCCTCCTCCCCTACTGCATCTCGGTTTGAGAGCCACTGGGAGGAGCGTTCGGGACGGATTCGGCTCGCCGTCGGGACGCCAGCAGCGCACCAGCGGTGATCAACGCAGCACCGGCCAGGGCCAGCGGGGCCACCTCGTCATCGCGGATCGCAACGCCCAGGATCAGCGACACCACGGGAATCAGGTAGGTGATCAGCGAGGACCGGATCGAGCCGACCCGCCCGACGAGTGTTGCCATGATCCAGTAGGCGAGGCCGGTTCCGACGACACCGAGGATGGCCACCGGCACGATGACGCCCGGCCGCCAATCGTTGGACCCGAGATCACGCAGCCCGACGGGTAGCAGCCACACCGAGGCCAGCCCCAACACCCAGCTCATCAGCGTGATGCCGCCGTAGCGGAGCTGCAACGGGGCGGCGAGGTTGATCGAGAAGCCGTAGCAGACGGTGGCCACCAGCACCATGAGGACGCCAACGGCCTGGGACTGGCCGTCCCGAATCGAGGGCAGGCTCAACATGATGAGGCCGGCGAGGCCGACGGCGATGCCGATCATCTGCTGACCGCTGGGCAGGCGCCGGTGGAGGACGACCGAGATCACACCGACGAACACCGGGGTGGCCCCGTTCAGCAACCCGGTTACCGCGGAGTTGATGTGCTGCTGGGCCAACGGGAACAACGTGAACGGCAACGCCACCCAGAGGAACGACAGCAGTGTGACCATCGGCCAATCGGTCCGCTCGATCGGACCACCGTGCGAGGAACCCGACGAACGACGACGCCTTGCCAGCCGGATGAACCACAATGTCACCGCTCCGCCGGATACCCGGAAGAAGGTGACCATACCGGGTGTCAAACCCTCGAGTCCCATCGCTATCAGCAGAAACGAGGCGCCCCAGATGACGGAAATACCGAAGAAGAGCGCCCAGTCGATGCCGTTGAAGGGATCCTCGGTCGCCGGGGCCGGTGGTGCTTTGGGTCGAGCCGCACCGGGGACCGCTGGAGGCACTGATGTCGTCCGAGGCGTTGGCATCACCGCAGTCTGCCATCCAACCCTCGGCTTGCAAGCGAATTCCGGACTTCATCATCGTGGCAGGCGAGGACTACGGTACCGCTGTGGGATTTCTGGACCAGATCGTCGGCTCGTTCAGCACCGGGGCCGACGGCAATCCGACCGTGGCCATGATGGACGCGTCGTTCGCCCACGAGGGCCTGAACTGGCGGTACGTCAACTGTGAGGTTCCACCGGACGCACTGGAGGCGGCCGTCGCCGGTGCCGATGCCATGGGTTGGCGGGGCTTCAACTGCTCGATCCCCCACAAGCAGACCGTGATCTCCTGCCTCGATGCGCTGGCTCCCGCGGCGGACGTGTGCCAGGCCGTCAACTGTGTCGTCAGCGAACCCGACGGGCGCAAGATCGGGCACAACACCGACGGCCGGGGCTTTCTCGACTCACTGATCGAGAAGATCGACCCGGCGGGCTGCCATGTGTTGCTGATCGGCAGCGGCGGAGCGGCACACGCCATCGCCGCCGAGTTGGCATTGGCCGGTGCCGGATCGGTGGGCGTCACCTCGCGCAACGCCCGCACCGGAGCGTCGTTGGTGGGGCTCGTCAACCGGGTCGCAGACGGCACGGGGTACCTGGTCGATTGGCCCCCGGGCACCGATCCGATCGTCATCCCCGGCGACATCGATGTGGTGGTGCAGGCCACGCCGGTGGGCATGACGCCCAACGTGAGCGCAACGGTGCCGGTTGACTGGAGCAGCGCCGGATCCGATACCATCGCCGCCGACGTCGTCATCAATCCGCCCCGAACCCGATTCCTGGATGAGGCCGAGTCGGCCGGGGCCGTGGTCCTCGACGGCACCGGCATGCTGGTCAACCAGGCAGCCGAAAACATCCGGCTGTGGGCCGATGTGGAGGTCGACCGCACAGTCCTTCGCACCGCGCTGGAAGCGACCTTCTGATTCACCGCTCGAACCGACGAGGTTGAGGATGAACATCGACATCATGACCGGACCCAACGACTGGGCTGAGACGGCGACGCTGGCCAGGACCACCCAGGACACCGGCTTCTCGGGGCTGCTGTTCACCGAGACCGCCCAGGTGCCGTGGATGCAGATCGCAATCGCCTCACAGGCCGCCGAACAGCTGTTCTTCA
>JBFHEP010000105.1:0-12357 GCA_041584095.1 Acidimicrobiales bacterium
CGCAGCCACTTCCGCGGTCTCTACCGCAACCCATTCCGCTCCTCGGCTCGCGTCCAAACAAACCTCCTGCCGCCAACCGCCTGACCCGGGTGGCGCCCTCCCTCTCCTTCTGTGCCCGTTTTTGCCGGTTTTTGGGCAACTGCGGGCACAGAAGGTGAGGGCGAGCCGGGTGGACGCGTCCGATGTCACTGAGCGCTTACACACTGGACGCATGTCAACCAAGTCCGATGTGATCATGCTCACGCTCGCCTCCCGATCGGCGGGGGTGGTAACCAGATCAGATCTCCTCGAGTCCGGGGTCTCATCATCCACGATTGGCCAGCGGGTCAAACGTGGTTTCTTGATGACGGTGTGGGCCGGTCTCTACGAGGTGCCGGAGCTGACCAACAAGACCACACCACTCTTCCGAGCCGTCAAGTCCGTCCCCGACTCGGCCATCTCGGGGGTATCAGCGGGTCGGGTCTACGGCGCTCCCCTTCCGTCGCCCGATGGCGACGAACCCGTCCATATCATTGCCTCCTACCGGGGACCGCGGACGACGATGCCCGGCGTCGTCCTGCATCGCACACGGCGACCGATCGTGGAGGACATCCGGTATCCGGTGCCCGGGCTCCCAACTCTGTCGCCGGCCCGCACCATGCTCGATCTGGCAGGCGTCACGTCAATCACCGATCGTCGACTCGCCCACATCGTCGAGACCCAATTGACTGCCCGCTTGCTCGACCCGGACGAGGTAATGACCATGCTGGAGCGGCCGGGATTGCGAGGCGTGGCCGGCGCCGCTCGGCTTCGAGCCATCGTCGAGTCCGAGATCGACGACGAGCCGATCGCCGATTCGATGCTGGAGCGTCGCTTTGCCAAGTTCCTGGTCGAGCATGAGATCGCGCCTCTTCGACGCCTGGTGCGCCCGCCCTGGTTCGACGGCCGACGTGGCATCGTCGATTTCGCCGATCCGGAGCTGCGCCTGATCGTCGAAGTCGACGGACGGCGGTGGCATTCGACCACCCAAGCTCACACTGACGACAGGCGGCGGGATCGTCGAGCCGCCGCCGTGGGATGGCAGGTGCTGGGAGTGACGTGGAGCGACATCATCGACGAACCCACCATGACGGCGGAGCACCTGGCCGCGACGATCGCCGCGCGGCGACGATCGCCGGACCAGGCAAAGACTGGCTGAGCCACCTCTCGGGCCGTTCTGTGCCCGTAATTGCCGATTTTCGAGCAATTTTGGGCACAGAAGAGGAATGGAGGGGTGAACGCACGCATCCCGAGTGACCTTGGTCACAGAGGGTAAACGTCGCGCGGTCCGCCGATGGTGTGAGGGGTGTGTATGCGACAATCGACGACATGACCGAACCGCCGGTCCATGATCGGCTCCATGACGTTCAGCACCAGGATTTCGACGCCTTCTATCGGCGGGAACTCCCCGCCATGGTCGCCTTGGCGGGGGCCATCACCGGCAGCACGATCGCGGCCGAGGATCTGGCCCAGGAAGCGCTGCTGCGGGCCTACAACCGCTGGGACGAGATAGGCGCCTACGACAAACCGGGGGCCTGGGTACGACGGGTCACGATCAACCTGGCGCTCAGCAATCGCAAACGGGTCGGGGCCGAACTCAAAGCCAGACTCCGTCTCGGCAGCCGTGACCGCACCGCCGGCCACACCGTCGAACCCCACCCCCCTCGGTTCGACGACGTGTGGTCGGCGGTGGCCAAGCTGCCCGGCCACCAGCGGGCAGCTGTGGCCCTGCACTACCTGGAGGACCGACCGGTGGCCGACATCGCCCACATCCTCGACTGTTCCGAATCGACCGCCCGAGTTCACCTTCACCGGGGCCGCAACTCTCTGGCCTCACTCCTGGAAGGAGTCTCCGCATGAGCCCGAACACTCCGATGAACAACGACGGCACGCCCACCAGCCAGATGACCGAAGCCCACATCACCGAGGCATTCCGTGACCTCAGCCGGCGCGCCGGTACCGTACGGGTCGACAACGGCCCCCACATTCGGGCGGCCGGCGGCCGGCGAACCAATCCGTTCGGCAATCGAGGCGGCCGAGTCGGCGACAACCGTCTGATCCCGGCACTGGCTTTCACCGTCATGGCCGCCGTCGCCGGCTTCGGCGCCTGGCAACTCCTGCCCGACGAGGACTCCGGCTCCACCGACATCGCCACCGACGGCAGCCTGACCGACGACGGCACCGCCGACAACAACGGCGATTCCGACGGCGCGATCACCACCGACGACGGCACTGACAGCACCGACACAACCGACGACAACAACGGCGACGCCGTCCCAGTCGTCGGGGAGGCCGGTGCCCGATATCGGGTCGACACCGCCAAGGTTGCGGCCGACACCAACGATCCGTTCCTCAACGTTCGCTTGACGCCCAATGCCCGAGGCGAGCTCATGGCGAAACTACCGCCGACGTATCGGGGCATCGTCCTGACCGGTGAGTCGGCGACCGCCGACGACGGCGCCACCTGGTTTGAGGTCCAATTGATCGATCCGGTGCAGGTCGACCTCGGCGAACCACTGCACGGCGGCCTGCCGGTCGGCTGGGTCAACGCCGCCTTCCTCATTCCACTCGACGACGGCATCGCCGTCGGTACCGACGAGGTCCCGGCGTGCGCCTTCGGACCCGAGCAGCGCGGAGCCTTCGGCGGGCTCTCATCGACCGGCTATGTGTACGGCCTCGAGAGCCGGCGCCTTGGCGCCGATTGCCTGCGGGTCGTGGTGACGCTCGCCGCCGGGTCCAATCCCTTCCTCTGGGAGGAGGTGCCGGCCGGAACCGGACCGGCCGCTTCCCTGCCCAATTCGTTCGTCAGCTCGAGCGGCGGCATGGGTGTCACCGTCGAACTGGGTGACAACATCGCCTCGGCCTGGACCTCCGCCACCGACACCGACGATGACGTCTACATCGCCAGGAGCACCGACGGCACCGTCGACCTCGTCATCACGGTTCCCGTCGGCCGGGTCGGCATCACGCCACTGGCGAGGAGCGGCATTCTCGTGATCGACATGGAGGTGGCCGGCGAGGCTCCGCAGACCGGTCGGTTCGTGGCCCTCACCGACGATCCGGCCGTGGGCCCGGGAACCGTCACCGTCACCGGCCTCGCCCGCCCGTTCGAGGCGAACCTGGGCGTGTCGATCGTCGACGGCGATGGGCAGCCGGTCGCCGCCCTCTACAGCGGCAGTGCCTCCCTCGGAACACTCCGAGGCACCGAGTACGGAGTCCAGACCAACGACTGGACCGAGGCCTGGGGCCGGTTCGCCGTCACGGCCTCCGATCTGCAGCCCGGCTCCTACACGATGCTGCTCGATGGCGAGGGCGGCGTCGAGACGCCAAGCCGCACGGCCGTGCCGTTCACGATCACCGAACCCCCGACGACCTCGGCGGGCGAACCCGATACCGACAATCAGGCCGCCGCCCAGGCGCTCGTTCGGTTCGCCCAGGGTGGTTCGTCGGCAGAACTCGACCTGGCCGATGAGGTGACCCTGAGCCTCGGCGTTGCCAACCAGGAGACGTTCACCCGGGCCGAACTGGCCGATCGTGCCAACTGGGTGTTCGACGTCGAAGACTTCGAGGGCTTCGCCGGTCCATTCGATCTGCTCGGATTTCTCGACGATGGTCAGGTGAAGTTCAGCACCGGCCCCATCCCATACTGCGCCGGACCACCCCGTGACTGGCCGAGCGAATGGGACGCGCTGTCGCAGGTGAATATCGAGCCGGTCGGTATCGACAGCTGCATCGCCTGGTACGCCGTCAGCCTCTTCCGCAACACCAGCGGCGACGTCGAAGTGATCGTGCTCGACCTGTTCGGCCCGTAGGCAACAACCGGGTTGGATCGAGGCCCGGTCGGCCACACTTGGGTTCATGCGATCCCAGCTCTGGACCGAGGACCACGCCCGCCACTACGACGACCGACACCGTGACAAGTTCGATCCGGATGTGCTCGGACCCACGGTCGACTTCCTCGCCGCCGTGGCCGCCGAGGCGGCCCGCGGGCAGGAACCGCAGGCACTCGAGTTGGCCATTGGCACCGGGCGGGTGGCCACGCCGCTCCGCCAACAGGGTATTGCAGTGGCCGGCATCGAGCTGTCGGAGCCGATGGTGGCCAAGCTCCGGGAGAAGGCCCCCGCCGACGAGATCCCCGTCGTCATCGGTGACATGTCGACTGCCGCTGCTCCCCCACCCGGCCCCGGCGCCTACCACCTCGTGTACCTCGTCTACAACACGATCACGAACCTGTTGACCCAGGACGCCCAGGTGGACTGCTTCGTCAATGCCGCCCGCCATCTCGCATCGGGAGGCGCTCTCGTGATCGAGAATTTCGTGCCCGACCTGCGGCGCCTGCCGCCGGGACAGAGCGCCGTGCCGTTCGATCTGTCCGACGACCATGTCGGCTTCGACACCATCGACACCGTGACCCAACGACTCACCTCGCACCACATCCGCCGGCGAGACGATGACACGTGGATCAGGACGGCCTCGGAGCACCGCTACATCTGGCCGGCCGAGCTCGACCTCATGGCTCGGATAGCCGGCATGAAGCTGGTGCGTCGGGTTGCCGACTGGGACGGCACGCCGTTCGGC
Organism: Acidimicrobiales bacterium; assembly: GCA_041584095.1. Lineage (GTDB taxonomy): Bacteria > Actinomycetota > Acidimicrobiia > Acidimicrobiales > SZUA-35 > JAHELU01. The sequence continues at coordinate 4,597 of JBFHEP010000105.1, forward strand.
GAGCGCAGCGCCTCTGCTGTCTCGGTTTGGCGGTGGCTGGACTAACATTCGGTCCGACGCGGGCGCATCGAGTCCGGAAGGAAGGGGACGGCCATGAGCGATCGGATCACGGTGGACCGAGACGGTGGGGTGGCCGACGTTCGCCTCAATCGCGCCGACAAGATGAACGCACTCGATCCGGCGATGTTCGCCGCGCTCATCGCCACCGCCGATGAGCTGGCCGCCGATCCGACGCTGCGATGCGTCGTGCTGTCGGGCGAAGGCAAGTCGTTCTGCGCCGGGCTCGATTTCGTCAGCTTCCAGCAGATGGAGGGCGGGGAGGCGATCGGCGACGGCGAGGGCGGTGAGCGGGACGCACGGGACATCACGAAACCCATGGCGGGCCGCATCACGCATCGGGCTCAACAGGCGGTGTACGGCTGGACGTCGCTGCCGGTCCCGGTCATCGCCGCCGTACACGGTCATGCCGTCGGCGGCGGGATCCAGCTGGCGCTCGGCGCCGACATCCGCATCGTCGCACCGGACGCCACGATGTCGGTTCTGGAGATCCGGTGGGGCCTCATACCCGATATGACCGGAACGCAGGCGCTCGTCAACCTGGTCGGGATCGATGTGGCCAAGGAACTGACGTTCACCGGACGGATGATCTCCGGCGCCGAGGCCCACGAACTCGGCCTCGCCACCAAGCTCAGCGACGACCCACGGAGCGCGGCGATCGAAATGGCGACGGAGATCGCGGCCAAGTCGCCGCACGCCATCCGCGCCGCCAAGCGATTGTTCAACGAAGCACCCAAGCTGTCGGTGGCTGAAGGCTTTGCCCGGGAACGAGCCGAGATCGCTGAACTCATCGGCTCCCCCAACCAGGTCGAGCAGGTCATGGCCTTCTTCGAGAAGCGAACACCGAGGTTCGTCGACCCGGCGGTTCAGTGACGCTCGACCACTGCGGACCGGGCCCGGGCGAGCCCGATCCGGGAGGATCGAGCGGTCGCTAACGCAGCACGTCGGACGGCGTCACGCTGCGATGCTGTCGCCGGCTCCTTGCCCGTCGCACCTCCTCGGTGAGCTGAGCCGCCACCAGTATCGCTCCGCAGAGAACGGTGGCCAGCAGCGCAACCGTCGCTACGAGCGGCACATCGCCGAACTCACCGGCGATCATCACGGCCAGGACGCCACCGCCGGCGACCACGATCGACGACAACAGCAAGCCCCTCTGCGGCACCCGAGGCGGGGGCGGCGTCGAGTAGTAGGGCTCCCGGCAGTTCACCTGCGGGTACGCCAGAAGCGGATCGAGGCCGACGTGATCGACGCTCGTCGGTCCGCGATTGGCGATCATCGATCCGGGATGCGGGACCGACCGGTGCTCGGGCCCGGTGACAGGCGAGGGTCGGTGTAGTGGTCGGGTGGGTTCAGGCGCTGGGCTCATGACATGCTCCTCCTCGAGGTGCATCGTTTGGCGGTGACGGTTCGAGGCATCGGAATCGGCTGTGGGAACGGGTCGAGACCGGGCGGATCATGTCGATCCGACGGTGCGGCGACAGGCGATGGCACCGTGGGGATCGCCTCCTCGGGCACCAACCGCAGCGGAGGCGATGCATCGGCCGGATCGGGCCCGGACCAATCGGTTTGCGGTCCGCCTGTGTCGGGTCCACCGGTACCGTGGTCGGTTCGGGGGCTGTCGCCGAACGGGGGCAGCCAATCGGGCCGGCCGATGATCTCGTCGAAAACCATGATCAGACGGCCGAACGAGTCGGAGGCACGGGCGAACTCCACCTTGATCTGCTGGCAGTGTGAGATGTTTGCAGCCAGGATCGACGTCGTGGCCTCCAGCGCATGGAAGGATCGTCCCGGCGGGGGGCCGACCCACCAGGTGATCACCGGCCACTCGATGTGGGGGATCCACGACATCTTCGGATGGTCGCAGATCGGACGGAACGGCGGCGCCTTCGGCTCCTCGCTGGTGCCGACCTCGGCCTGGACGTTGATGGTCTTGGCCGCCACGACCGCCCAGTCACTGGGCCAACGACGTCGGACCCGCCACGCCTCCCGCCACCCGACGAGCATCAGCAGTATGGGGCTGTTGCCCCTCATCCGCACGAACTGCAGGACGAGTTCGGCGGCAACGGCCATCGACGCCCATGCCAGAATGCCGGCGAGGAACGAACCGTATGCATCCCAGATCGCAAGGCCATAGGACGCAATGATCAGTTGGTGTGGATTACCGGCCAGGAGATGGACGACGACACGAGCTCGCACCGCCTGCTGCCGCAGCGGCCACGAGCGCTCGGCAACATAGCGGACCAGGGGCCGAAGGTCCATCAGGTATCTCCACCACACAAGTCGCGTCGGGCTCATGTAGGGAGTCTGATCGAACGATCTGTTACCGTAAATAGTTCACGGAAAAGCTACCCGTATGGTGCGATGAAGACGCCCGAAAGATCGAGCTTCCGTCTCCGAATAGTGCCTCGAAACGATCCGATTTGTCGCCGAAACATCACCCGGGCCGTCAGTCGCACGGGCGACCTGTGGAAGGTGGCCCGTGCGACGACCCGCCGACGTGCGGACTACGGATCAGACGACGCCGTGGGCTTTGGCCCCGTCCTCCATCGACAACATCTGCGCCGAGGGGACGATGGGATCGAACGGGGCGGCAACCCTCAGCTTCATGGCCCGCCAGGCCTCTCGGCCCTCGATCCAGGCGAAGAACGTCGGCAAGGTGATCAGGGCCACGGCCGACCACCACCAGGTGATCGACGGGACAGCTGCCAGAGCAACTGCGGCGCAGGTCGAGAAACCCCGGACCATCCGCTCCAGGTGAAGCCGGGGCACCCGGTAGCCCGAGGCACTGGCCCCGATGCGGAATATCGTGCCCAGAATCATGATCCAACCGGCCATCACGACCAGAAAACCGGCGGCGGGGTGGCCGGCCTGGACCATGGCATAGCCGAAGGCGGCGAACAGCATCAGATCGCCGCTGTGACCCAACACGCAAATGCGGGGGTCGCTGTCGAGCACCGGCTTGTCGGGTGAATCATCGGCGGGGAACGAGGCCACCGACCAGATGACGGCGGTGATCATGATTCGGACCGAAATCAGGACGGCGGCAATCGTGAACGATCCGTTGAGAGCCAGCACCACGGCGGCCAGGAAGGTCAGGGCGTTGCCATACCAACCCCATCGCTTGGCCATCGCCCGACGCCGACGGGATTCCTTGCCCGATGTGCGGGAACGGATCTTCCGGTCGAGCCACAGGTGGGCGTCCTGAGCCCAGCGATACAGCATGGAGCGGTGGGAATACAGATCGTTGGTGGCTTCCATGTAGCCACGTTGGACGATCTCGTTCAGCAGGACCGAAGCCGCTCGTGCCCGCAGTACATCGTCGCCTCGGGCTACTCGACCGAGGTCGGCGATCTCTTCGGTGAGGACCCGGCCGAGGCTGTCGATGTCGGGACACGACTCCTTGATCATCGAGCGACCGTCCGGCGTGCGGACGAGCCACTCCACCAGGTCGCGCCGCTCGCGCTGGAGCTCCTCGACGTCCTCCGGGGACAATCCGTACTTGAGCGACTGGTCGTCGTCGCTGCACGTGTCACTGCTCATGATGATGCGCCTCCCAGCTCATCGTCGTTCGCAAGTCCGTCGGACGGCACGACTCGGATCCACATCATTGCGGCGTCACACGGGTCGGCGAAGTAACCGATCTCGGAGTGCTCGAGGGCAGCCCGACGAATCTTGGAAACCATGCTCGTTATCTTTCGGGGGGATTGATTGAAGACGGACGCCACATCGGCGACATCCAGAACTTGCAGCGGATTGCGAACCGCCCGTGATCCCGCGGAGTCGTTGCCCCGCATGATCAGGGCGGCCGTCGCCGCATCGGTCAAGAATCCCTCCGAAACACAATTCATCAAATAGCTGAGGCAGCGTGCGGTCACCGGATCGACGGACATCCTCGATTCGATGACCCACAGGATCTCCTCGTATTGGCGGCGGAGTTTCTCGACCAGTCGTTGGGCCTCGGGCCGTTGCGCGAACTGGTCGATCTGATCCTGCACTTCCTTCAGCTTGACCGCTTCCATGTCGGTGAGGAGCTCGGAAGCGAGGTATCGGTGATAGTCACCGATGATCAACGCTGCGATGGCCGCGACACAGCTTTTCAGTTGTTTGATCGCCCAGGCCTGGGCGTAGATTCGGAACGTGCTTTCATCGTCGTCCCGCACCTTCGTACCACTGGATTTGTAGAAGCCGGCCACCCACGGATACAGAGTCAATCCCAGTGCGGCACGAGACTTGGTCACGATTTCCTCGGCCCGTGCGGACTGGCTGTCGGTTTGCCCGATTCTGCGGGCGACCTCGTTGATTGCTCGGTCATAGACCAGTGCTTCCTTGCGGTACAGTTGCTGAATCAGGCCGAAATCGCTGTTCCCGTCTGTTCCGACAGCTAGTAGCTGTGCTCGAAATGAGGACAAATGGGCTGACGGAGATAGACGGCTTGTTTCGGCTGGTGGTCTCTCACCCATCGTGGCTCCTCCTCGGAACGAATTGTCCCATGGCGCTCAAAAGAGGTCCAAGCTCGTCTGAAATGTGTCCAAAATGTGTCTGATGGGCAACGACCGGCCACCTCAGGGCGCTCCGGTGGTTCGACAGGCCGTCGCTTCGTACTCGCTCCGGCTTCTCGGGCCGACCGACAGAACGGTTACAGTTGACCGGAGCAACCTGTCGACCGATCCAGGTGGACGGACAAACGTCGCGCGAGGTATGAGCGTATGAACCATATTCTTCAGGAGCGGGAGGTCCGCTCGATCCCCGAACTACTGAGGCTCCGAGCCGAGCAGACGCCGCACAAGACGGCGTTCCGCTTTCCCGACGGGTCCGGCTGGGGCACATTGACCTGGAGCGAACTCAACGACAAGGCCCGCCGGTTGGCGGCCGGGCTCCGCAGCATCGGAGTCCAACCGCAAGACCGAGTGGCTCTGATGTGTTCGACCCGGGTCGACTGGGTGATCGCCGACCTCGGGATCCTGACCGCGGGTGGGGCCACAACCACGATCTACCCGTCGAACACCGCCGATGAATGTGCCTTCATCATCAACGATTCCGACTCGCAGGTGATCATCGTCGAGGACGAGGATCAACTGGCCAAAATCGGAGAGGTCGCCGACCAACTGACCGGTCCACGGACCATCGTGCTGATCGAGGGCTCTCCGCCCGACGACCAGCTCGACGGCGTCATCAAGCTCGACGACCTCGCCACCAAGGGCGACCTCAGCACGATCGATGACGTCATCGACTCCATCGACCGCAACGACCTGGCCACCCTCATCTACACGTCGGGAACCACCGGGCGGCCGAAGGGCGTCGAGTTGACCCACGACAACTGGCTCTACGCCTCGGAGGCGTCGTCACGGCTCGGCATCCTCGAACCCGACGACGTGCATTTCCTGTGGCTCCCGCTGTCGCACTCGATGGGCAAGGTGTTGGAGATCCTGATGATCGACGCCGGTGTCGAGACGGCGATCGACGGCCGAGTCGACAAGATCGTCGAGAACCTGGCCGAGATCCGCCCGACGCTCATGGCTGCGGCGCCTCGAATTTTCGAGAAGGTCCACAACGTCGCCGTTTCGACGGTGCAGGCCGAGGGCGGGGCGAAAGCCAAGATCTTCGACTGGGCCGTCAACGTCGGCACCGAGACCACCCGGAAGAAGCGGGCCGGCGAAGACCCGGGCCGGCTGCTGCAGCTGCAGGCCAACCTGGCCGACAAGCTCGTGTTCTCCAAGGTGCGTGATCGGTTCGGAGGTCGCGTCCGCTACTTCATATCCGGCTCGGCGCCACTGGCCGAGGAGCTGTGCGAGTTCTTCGACGCCGCCGGGCTCACCGTGCTCGAGGGCTACGGTCTGACCGAGTCCGCCGCGTCGACGTTCGTCAACCTTCCCAACAAGCCGAAGTTCGGCACCGTCGGGCCACCCCTCGACGGCACGGAGCTGAAGATCGCCGACGACGGCGAGGTCCTGATCAAGAGCCGGGGCATCATGCGGGGCTACCACGGGCTCCCCGAGGAGACCGACGCCACGCTCCGCGACGGCTGGCTCTACACGGGCGATCTGGGTGAGGTCGACGACGACGGCTACCTGCGCATCACCGGCCGCAAGAAGGAGTTGATCAAGACTTCGGGCGGCAAGTATGTGGCGCCGGCCAAGATCGAGGGCCTGCTGAAGGCGGCGTCACCCTATATTTCGAATGCGCTCGTCCACGGTGATCGCCGTAAGTACTGTGTGGCTCTGGTGACCCTCGACCCCGACGCGGTCGCCCATTGGGCCACTGAGCACGAGGTCGAAAACGACGTGGCCACGATTGCCCGACACCCGGACATGATCGCCACGATCAACGGGGCGGTCGACGAGGTCAACGCGAATCTGGCCTCCTACGAGACCATCAAGAAGGTGTCGATCCTTCCCGAGGAGTTTGCGGTGGAGACCGGGGAGTTGACACCGTCGATGAAGGTCAAGCGGAAGGTTGTCGAAGAACGCAATATGGACGTCCTCGATTCGATGTACGCCTGAGACTATTTCGTCAGCCGACCGCGGCGATGTTCTCCGGCGATTCCGTGAAGGCCACCATGAGGACTCCACGGGACACACCGGTGCCCAACTGACCGAGCCAGTATCGGCGCCCCTCAGGATCGGGTGGACGGCCCAGCACGTTGCGATAGACGAGGTCGACGTACTCGCCGTCCGACGTTGCCCCATAGCGTGCCCGCACTTCCGCTGATATGGCGAACTCGTCGGCCACCGACACCAGGGTCACACCAGCGGCTCGGATGCCGGCCCAATAGGCGAGCCCGGCGGCGTCGGGCTCACGGCCGAAGGCGCCGCGGTAGAGGCGGCGGACCTCGCCTTCGTAGGCTTCGGCGGGGGCCGCCGTGCCGGGCGGTGCCGACGCCGGGGCGGGCCCGACACCGAAGTCCGTCGGTCGCAGACCGTCGGTTCCGGTCCTTCGTTGGAACTCGGGCGAGTCGGCGAACGTCAGGAGCAGTTCGGCTCGAGTAGCCCCGACTGCGAGTTGGCCCATCCAGTAGCTCCGCTCGGCTGCCGAAGGCGTGCGTCCCAGTACGTTCTGGTAGAGCCGGTCGACGAAGCCGGCTGCGCCCAGCTGTCCGTAGCGCGACCCGAACTCACTGCTTGCGGCGAAGGCGGCGGCGACCGTGGCCGGCGGTGCGCCGTTGATCACCTGACGTCGCCAGTAGACGAACGCCTTCTCGTCCGGCATCCGCTGGAAGGCCGCTCGATACAACCGCACGATCTGACCATCGAGCGAACTCGTCGGTCGGGTCGGATCGGGAACCTCGACCTTGATCAGCTCCGACGTCGACGGGATGCCGTTGCCGTCGAGCACCGAGAGGAGGTAGACACCGGGCGTGATCACGGCGTCGTTGTCGGGCAGATGCGTGATGATACGATCGCCGCCGGCAGTGCCACGATCCATTCGGAAGTCGAGCTCGACGAACCGCTGGTCCATGTTGAACGAATGGGTGACCGACCCGGACTTGACGAGTGTCACCCGAGCAATGTCGGCCCCGTCCGGGACCGTGATCGTGAGGCCCTGGCCGGCGGTCAACGTGTCGTCGGAGATCCGCTCGATCGTCGGTCGAGGCATCGGCCTCCCGTCGGCCTGCGTGAGGTAGTCGGGGTGGTACAGTTCGGCGTCGGTGTTGGTGATGGGACCGGGCGCGCCGCCGCCGGCGGTGAGAACCCTGCCGTCGGGAAG
>JBFHEP010000106.1:0-12286 GCA_041584095.1 Acidimicrobiales bacterium
GATGAGGGGCCCGCTGCGACGGATGGCCGTCACGTCTTCCACTGGCTTAGTCGGCGGACGACAGTCGGTGGACCGACACGGCGTAATTCCCATCGTCGCGGTAGGGGTCACGCTCCCAGGTTCCGTAGCGTTCGATCAGTTCGAGGTCGGCGTGATGGCACCACTCGTCGTAGCGCCGCAGGTCGTCGGCTGACGAGTACGACGATCCCCAGATCAGATGGCCGCCCTCGACGAGCGCCTCGGCCAGGTTGGGCACGACCAGGTGGCGCCGTGACGGTTCGACGAACAACAGTACGTTTCCGGCCAACACGATCGTGTCGAACGGACGGTCGAATCGCATCGATGTGAGATCACCCAACAGCCAGGTGGCGTCGGTTCTCCTGGCCCGGGCCCGCTCGAGCATGTCGCAGTCGTTGTCGACGCCGACGACCTCGTGGCCTCGACGAGCCAGCTCCCGACCGACCCGGCCCATGCCGCAGCCGGCGTCGAGGACGCGGGCGACGGCGTAGCGATCCACAAAATCAGCTTCGCCGTGAACCTTCTCCCCTTGTGATTCCAACCGGTCCCACCGAGCTTCATACTCGTCGAGATCGGTCTGCTGGCGCCATCGGCGCCACCGTTCACTGAAAGGGAAATGGTCCACGGCGACCAGCTTTGACGTTGCGACGGGCGCGGGGCCCGACGTCTGGATCAGCTTTGGAGGCGGGCGAAGAGTTCGACCTTCGCCTCCTCGAAATCCTCCTCAGAGATGACACCCGCCTGACGGCGCTGGTGAAGATCCTCCACCAGCGTCAAAAGTTCCTCGGGCGACGGCTCTCCATCGCCGGAAACCAGTGATACAACATCCCTGGGCTCGTCGTTCGCTACTGAGTCTTCGTCGGAGGAGTTGCGGTTGCGCCGCGCGGCGCGCGTTCGGGACGCCCGTTCTTTCTTGGCTTTGTCCCGCTGCAACTTCGCGAAGCTCGATCGTTGTTTGGCCATGGCGAGCTCCTCAAGTAGTCGTCACATCTGCCAGGGAACGCGCCCTGGCAGGCGACCATCCAGGGTAGAGCGATTTTCGAGACAAATGACCGGTTGTGACGAGGTTGTACCATTTTGGCCTCTCGTCAAGGGATCGAGGTGTTCGTCCAGATGACGTTTTGGGTAAAAGTACCCCGTGCGACTGTTGACACATGTCACCGCCGCTGCGGGCCCTTGCTCCTGCCCCCGCTTTCGAGTCGACGGATGCCGGTGGGCTACGATCGGTCGCAACAACACGCGTGCGTCAGGAGCAGCCGATGGTCGACATGCCCTTTTCCCCGTTCGGGTCCACCTCCCACCTCTCCAGTCGGATCATCTTCGGGGCGGCGGCACTTGGATCGATGGACCAGGACCGGGCCGATGCAACCCTCCGGATGGCCCTCGACGCCGGGGTGAACCACATCGATACGGCAGCCGACTACGGCGATTCGGAGCTGCGTCTCGCCCCGTTTCTCGCCGAACACCGCTCCCGGGTCTTCCTCGCCACCAAGACCGGTGAACGGGTTGCCGACGAGGCCCGGGCCGGCCTCGAACGCAGTCTCGAACGCATGGGAGTCGACCAGGTCGACTTGATCCAGCTGCACAACCTCGTCGAAGAGGACGAGTGGCGAACCGCTCTCGGCGCCGGAGGGGCGCTCGAAGCCTTGGTCGGGGCACGCGACGAAGGCCTCTGCCGATTCATCGGGGTGACCGGCCATGGCACGAGGATCTGCGCCATGCACCTCCGCAGCCTGAGCGAGTTCGATTTCGACTCGGTGCTGTTCCCCTACAACCCGTCGATGTTGACAATCGACCAGTACCGGTCGGACTGCGAGCAGCTGAGGGCCGTTTGTGCCGACCGGAACGTGGCGATCCAGACCATCAAATCGATCGCCCGGCGGCGGTGGTCCGACGACTCCTCCCCCCACTACAGCTGGTATGAGCCCTTGACCGATCCGGCCGCGATCGAACGTGCGGTTCGATTCGTGCTGAGCGAGGACGATTTCTTCCTCAATACGACCAGCGACGCCCGGCTCCATCAGTTGGTGTACGACGCCGCCGGGAGCTGGGCGCGCAATCCGGGGGCCCCCTCCTCCGAGGAGCTGGCCGCCGATTCCGAGGAGTTCGGCATCACGCCGCTGTTCGATGGACGCGAACTGGAGGTCATTTGAATGATCATCGTGGCCGGCACCTTCACGACCGCACCCGGCGAACGCGACCGGGTCATCGACCTCGCTCGCGACGTGGTGGCCGAAACCCGTAGGGAGGAGGGTTGTCAGGAGTACGTGTTCTCACCCGACGTCGACGATCCGAACCTGATCCGTCTCTATGAGCTGTGGGACGGACGGGATCAGCTCGAGGCCCATCTCCGGACACCGCACATCGCCGAATGGCGACAAGCGAGTGCGGGCCTCATCACCGGAAGTTCGGTCCGGGTCTTCACCGTCGCCGGGGTCGAGGACCTCTAGCGTGGACGACGTCCACGACTCGCTCCCCAATCCGCTCCTCGGCGAATTCTGGATCCGCCCGGCTGACGCCATCAACGCCGACATCGACAGACTGCGGGGAGCGGGAGGCGTGACGTTCCACCCCGAGCCGACGATTCCCGACGGCTACCTCCTGCCGCAGGGACCGGGAGCCTGGGCCCTCGCCAACTTCGCCGACATCCTCCATGTGTCGAAGAATCCGGCGATCTTCAGCTCCGCCCAGGGCATCGTGCTGCCGGACCTGCCACCCGAGTTCGTCGAGTTCTTCAACTCGATGATCGGGATGGACGACCCCCGCCACGCCCGCCTCCGCCGCCTGGTATCGGCCGGGTTCACACCTCGAATGCTGGCCAAGCTCGACGGCAACGTTCAGGAGGTGGCGTCGACCATCGTCGACCGCATCATCGACGCCGACGAGATCGATTTCGTCACCGACGTGGCCGCGGCCCTGCCACTCAAGATCGTGTGCGATCTCATGGGGATCCCCGATTCGAGTTACGACTTCGTGCTCGAGCAGACCAACATCATTCTTGGCGCCGGCGATCCCGAGTACGTGGCGGAGTCCGACGACATCGTCACCTCGATCCTGCTGGCCGGACAGGGTTTGGCCGATCTCATGAACGAGGTGGCCGATACCAAGCGGGGTGGAGAAGGAACCGACCTGACCAGCGTGTTGATGAACGCCGAGTTGGAAGACGACGTTCTTTCTCCTGCTGATCTGGCCAGTTTCTTCATCCTGCTCGTCGTGGCCGGCAACGAGACCACCCGCAACGCCATCAGCTGGGCGCTCACGTTTCTCACCGACAACCCGGACCAGCGGCGGCTGTGGCAGAGCGATTTCGAGAGCCTCGCACCGCAGGCCGTCGAGGAGATCGTCAGGCTGTCGAGTCCGGTAACGTACATGCGGCGAACAGTCACCCGTGACACGATGATCGGAGAGCGGGAGATCGGTGAAGGCCAGAAGGTCGCCATGTTCTATCTCCTGGCCAATCGCGATCCCAGTGTTTTCAGCGATCCCCACCGGTTCGACATCATGCGGGAGCAGAAGCCCCACGTCGGATTCGGCGGACCCGGGCCCCACTACTGCCTTGGCGCCCATCTCGCCCGCCGGGAGATCACCGTCATGTTCCGGGAGCTGTTCAACCGGGTGCCCGATATCCGAGCGTCGGGCCCACCGGACCTCCTGTTCTCGAGCTTCATCCACGGCGTCAAGCATCTGCCGGCCGCCGTCCACGGCTGACGGCAGCCCCCCTTCACATCTGTGCGGCCCACACCCGAGATCCCGGGTCGGCAACGCACAGAACGAGCCCGGACCACCTCCCCCACACATAGTGTGCGGCCGACACCCGAGATCCAGGGTCGGCAGCGCACAGAACGAGCGTGGGTCATGGGAAGGCCCTACATGCACTCGGAGGCGCCGATCTCCTTCTTGAACGGCTCGGCCTCGTCGAAGTCGATGAAGTAGCTGGGATCGTCGTCCGGTGTCGGGACGTGGTCGAGGTCACCGAGTTCAGCGGCCACGGCCCGGGCTCCGCCCACCCGTTCCAACCAGGCTCGGAACGGCTCGCCGGCTGCCCGCTCGGCAGTGAACCGCCGCAACACTCGGACCGTCGCCTCCGGCACGGCTTTGGCCGGCAGCCGGAGCGCCTTGTCACCGAATTGCACCTTCTCCTGGCCGAGGTGGCCACCGAGGAGCATCTGATAGCCGGGCAGTGAAAGACCGTGGCCCCGCCGTTCGACACCGAAGAACCCGATGTCGGCGACGTGGTGTTGACCGCAGGAGTTCATGCAACCCGAGATGTTGAGGCGAACCCCGCCGACCTCGGCCAGGCCCTCGACCTCGAGCGCCTCGCCGATGGCCTTGGCCAGACCGCGGGACTGGGTGACGGCGAGATTGCAGGTGTCGGCGCCCGGGCACGAGACGATGTCACGGCTGAGCTCCGCACCCGGCTGCGCCATGCCCAGTTCGTCGAGGCGTCGATGCAGGTCGGGCAGCCGGTCCTCGGTCAGGCCCCGCAACACGAAATTCTGACGGTTGGTGACCCGAACCTCGGCATCGAAGTCCTCGGCGACATCGGCAAGGCCGTGAAACTGGGCCGTGGTGATGTCCCCGAGTTCACACCATGCGTAGGCCGACACCGTGCCATTAGCTGCACCTCGTACCACATTGGCTGTCGACCACCGGGCGAAACCGGCGGTGTCGCCCATGACGACGGCGACGCCCTGGCCGACAGTCGACCGAACGGCGGCGCCGCCGTTCCGGGGTGCCGCTGTCGGGTTACCGCCGGCCGGCGTGTCACCGTGTTCGATCACCTCGGGTGGGATCCCACCGGGCCAGGTGGCCGATGCCGGCAGCAGTCGGCGAGTGGCCAGGATCCGTCGTTGGGTCTCGTCCCAACCGAGCTGATCGACCAGCCATTTCATCCTGGCCCGGAGCTTGTTCTCCCGATTCCCGGCCTGATCGAAGACCCGCAGGACGGCCTCCATCGTGGGCAGCAGATCCTCCTTGGCCGTGAACTCCTCCACCGCGAGCGCGGCATGGGGCGAGGCACCGAGCCCACCGGCGACGTAGACGCGGAAGCCTTGTTCGACAGACCCGTCCTGGTGGCGGCGATTGACTGCGACAATGCCGGCATCGTTGAACATGGCCTGCCCGCAGTCGACCGAGCAGCCGGAGAAGTTGATCTTGAACTTGCGGGGCAGCCGCTGGCCGAGCGGGTTGCGGATGAAGTGGTTGTTGGCGGCGTCGGCCCACGGGCTGATGTCGATCACCTCCAGCGGGCACGCACCGGCCAGGTGACAGCCCTGGATGTTGCGGACCGTGTCGCCGCACGCCTCGCGGGTGCTGAGGCCGACCGAACCCAGTCGTTTCAGGACATGAATCACGTCGGTCAGCTGTACGAAGTGCATCTGGATGTTCTGGCGGGTCGTGATGTGCCCCCAGCCCCGGGAGTGGTCGGTGACGACGTCACCGAGCATCCGAAGCTGGGCCGGCGTGATCCACCCATAGGGGATGCGGACCCGGAGCATCTGGTTGTGGCCGCCCTGGCGCTGACCGTACACGCCGTTGGCCAGCCGGAACGAGCGGAAGACGTCCTCCTCCACGTCGCCGCCGAGGTAGCGGTCGAGCATGGTCTCGAACTTGGCGATGTCGGCGGCGATGTCGGGATCGGAGACGACCGGCTCGGTCGTCGTGGGATTGGTGTCGAGTAGTGTCATGGTTTTCCTCAGCGGGTCGAGACGAGGCTTCGTTGAACGGCAGTGGTGGTAGCGGGGTTCGCGATTGACGCGAGGTCGAGGGCGGCGACGGCGCCGATGACGATGATCGCCGGGTTGATCACTGGCTGTTCGCCCAGTTCGACCAGTGTCATGCGGCTTGTCGACTGGCGGGTCGTCGTGGCCCAGGTGACGGTGGCCACCGGCGTTTGGGGTGCGAGTCCGGCTGCGAGCAGACGATCGCGAATACGGGCGGCTCGGCGGGCCCCCATCAGGATCACCAGCGTCGTGCCGGATCGAGCGAGCGAAACCCAGTCGACGTCGGTACCGGTGGTGGCCGAGTGTCCGGTGACGACGGTGAAGCCGGAGCTCAGCGACCGGTGGGTCACCGGGATGCCGGCCACCGCAGGTCCGGCCATGGCCGAGCTGATACCGGGCACGACCTCGTGGGCACCCCCGCCGGCCTGGAGCGCGAGGCACTCCTCACCACCGCGACCGAACACGAACGGGTCACCTCCCTTCAGGCGGACGACCACCCCAGCCCTCCGGCCCCGATCGACGAGGATCGAGTTGATCTGCTCCTGGCTCACGCTTTGACCGTCGGGATCCTTTCCGACGGGGATCAGCTCGGCCCACGGCGGTGCCAGACCGACGATCTCCGGGCTCACCAACCGGTCGTGCACGACGACGTCGGCGGTTGCGAGCAGCCGGGAAGCCTTGACGGTGAGCAGTTCCGGATCACCGGGACCGGCACCGAGGAGGTACACGGTCATCGGCCGACCTCCTCGGATGTGGGTGCGACCGTGTCGTTGACGGCCTTGCCGTTGGCGACCGTTCCGACGGCCGTGCCGTCTCGGGGAGCCACCGGCTGGAGGTCTCCAAGCAGGAGCGCCACGGCCTCGTCGGCGCGCCCGCCGGCGACGAGTTCGAGCAGGTGGCCACCGTGGCGGTCGAGCGTTGCGGCCCAGTCGACGGCCTCGGTGGTGCCGTGAGTCCTTCGAATGCGCTCTCTGGCCTGGGCCGCGGCATCGACCAGTCTGCCGATGTGGGGGCTGAGCACGTCGTCGATCCGTCGCCTGAGCCAGGAGGCAACGGCGGGGCTGCGACCGGTTGTCGACACGGTGACGAGCACGTCGTCGCGGCGAACGACGGCGGGAAGGATGAACGAGCAGTTGTCGAGGTCGTCGGCCGAGTTGCACCAGACGCCCGCCGATTCGCAATCGAGGTAGACCCGCCGGTTCACCGACGGATCATCGGTGGCGGTGATGACGAGACGATACGATGCGGCCTCGCCTCGCCGGTAGGGTCGCCGATGGATGGTGATCGGCAGATCACCGGCGACAGCCGGGATCGACGGGCGGATGTCCGGAGCGACAACGGTGACGGCCGCACCGGCGGCGGCCAGTCGGGCGATCTTCCGGGCCGCTACGGCTCCGCCCCCTACGACGAGGCACGGCCTTCGGCTGAGATCGAGATTGACCGGGTAGGTGCCCGCCGGCAGGTGATGAACCTGCTGTTCGGGGTGTGTGACGGGTTCGACGATGGTCATGGCCGCCCCTCCCCAACCGCCCTCGTGATCCGATCGGCCGCCGTGTTACCGTGCAGTCCGCACTCGGTCTTCCGAGAGGCGATCCACCGACCGGAGCGAGGGTCGCCGTCGATCGCCGGTTCCGTGCACGGCCAGCAGCCGATCGACGGATAACCCTGCTCCGTCAGAGGGTTGGCGAGCAGACCTCGCTCGGCTATGCGCCGCTCCACGTCGGCGTCGCTCCAGTTGGCCAGCGGAGCGATCTTGGTGAGACCGCTCGTGTCCGCGCCGACGATCGGAGCGGCAAACCGGGACGCGGACTCGGCCCGCCGGAGCCCGGTCAACCACGCCGTGAATCCCTGTTCGGCCATCGCTCGCAGCAGCGGTGCCACCTTTCGGGCCCCGCAGCACGCATCGGCCCCGTCGGCCCACACGGATGCCGCTGCCGGTTCGGGTCGCACGACCCGGAGGTCGAGCCGGTATCGGACCTGGGCCTCGCGCATGGTGGCCAACGTCTCGGCGAAGTGGAATCCGGTGTCGGCGAAAAATACCGGGATGTCGGGCTCGACCGAAACGGCGACGTCGACGAGCACCGTGTCGGTGAACGACGTGGCGAGACACAACCGCGACCCGAAACGATCGAGCGCCCACTCGATGATCTCGGTCGCCCCCGCCGTCTCCATCCACGCCGTTTCCCCCGCCGGCATGAGCGCAACGGCGGTGGCGGTGTCGGCTGGAGCGGTGGACGGTGTCATCGTGAGACCGGACATGTCGTGACCCTTGTGTGCACGGCCCGAAACGGGCAATTCGGATAAACCTGATCTGTTTAGTCAGGATTAGCCTCACACGCTAGCCGCGCGCGGCAGGATGCGCCATACATTTGTGGGCAAATGTATGGGACATGCGTCACGTCCGCCGGAGTGACATTGTTGCCGGTCAGGTCGAGACGAGCTCGCGGACCGCGGCGAGCGCCTCGTCCGCGTGTTGGGTCATGTTGGCCTCGCTCTTGATGATGGTCTTGACCCGGCGATCGCTGCCGATCACAAAGGTGACCCGCTTCACCGGCAACGGACCGAACCGTGCCACCCCGAACTGCTTGGCCACCTTCTTGTCGGTGTCGGCCAACAAGGGGAATCCGAGATCGTTGGCCTCGTCGAACTGCTTCTGCCGATCGGACCGATCGGGCGACACCCCCACGATGCTGGCGTCGAGTTCGGCGAACTCGGCCTGCAGGTCACGGAAGTGCTTGCTCTCGATCGTTCAACCCGACGTCATGGCCTTGATGTAGAAATAGACCACCACTGGCCCGGACTCGACGAGCGAGTCGAAGCTGACGGGATTGCCGTGCTGATCGTCGAGTGTGAAGTTCTCAACCGTGTCTCCAACGTTCATGGCGACAACATAGTCGCCCGGCTGCTCGATCCGGTCTTTGTCGCCTCGGCGCGATGGGACGCGGGGCAACGCGCTCAAGGTCGTCGAACAGCAGTCCGAAGGGCCATATATGGGAATTGGAAGAGCAGCAGCGGGAGTCGTCGCCGGATTGGGCCTGGTCGGGATGGGATACGCCGGCATCGCCGGCCAGGACGAAACAACCAGAAGCAACGACGGAGCCATCACGGAGGAAGGTGAGTTGGGAGCGTTCCGCATCCGGCTCGGCGACTGCGTCGAAGCCGGGTTCGATGGAGAGGTCGAATCCGTCCAGGGCGTACCCTGCGAGGGGCCCCACATGCTCGAGACCTATCACGCCTTCAACCTACCCGACGGCCCGTACCCCGGTGACGCAGCGGTCAGCGAGCTGGCCGACGACGGCTGCTATGCGGCGTTCCAGCCGTGGGTTGGCCTGTCGTACGAGGAATCGATTTTCGGCATCTCCTCATTGACCCCGACCGAGGGCAGCTGGAACGCGGTCGACGATCGGGAGGTGCTGTGCTTCGTGGGGAACTACGACGACACCCCCAAGGTCGGCACGGCCTACCAGAGCGGGCTGTAGCCCGACGCGCCCAGTTCGGCCTCGCCTGCCGTTGCCCGTCAGCCGAGGGCGGCCATGGCCGCTTCCGCCGCGGCCAGGTCGCTTCGGGCCACCTCCAGCAGCTCGCGGGTTTCGGCGACCAGCTCGGGTTTGGCGTTGTTGACGTAGCCGGGGTTGGCCAGGCGCTTCTCGAAGCCGGCGATCTGGTTGGTCTTGGCGTCGATCAGCTTCTGCAGCCGGGCGCGCTCGGCCTCGACATCCAGTTCGTCGACCAGACCGGACACCAGGACCTCGGAGCCCTCGAAGGCGAGGGGGCTGGAGCCGGGCGGACGTTCCCGGTCCTCGGATGCCACGACCTCGCCGACACCGGCGAGGGTTTCGACCATGCCCTGACTCTGCTCGATCAGACGGCGAACGGCCTTGGGGGCATGCAGTGTGACCGACTGCTTGGGCTTGACGCCGCGTGACGACCGGATGTTGCGAATCCCCCCGACGAGCTGATCGGCGCGATCGAACGTCTCGACGATCGAAAAGTCGACGACCGACGGATCGACCGACGGCCAGGCCGCCGTTGCACACAGGTCCGAGGGAGGCAGCGCAATCCCCTGCAACGTCCCGCCCCGGACTGCGCTGACGTGGGGCCAGAGTGCTTCGGTGACGAACGGCGAGACCGGGTGCAGCAGTCGCAGCACCGAGTCGAGTACCGCCCCCAGCACGACCTGCTGATTCGGGTTGTCGTCGACGGTCGGCTTGACCACTTCGAGGTAGCGGTCGCACACATCACGCCAGATGAAGTCGTAGAGCGCGTCCGCATAGAGATTGAACTGGTATCGGGCGAGCGCCTGATCGACGCTCTCGATCGTCTGGGCCAAGCGGGCCAGGACCCACCGATCGGCGAAGGTGGTGGCGCCGCCAACGGCCGTGATGTCGATCTCGCCGACGTCGAGGCCCGGTTTGATCCGACCCAGCGCGAATCGGGTGGCGTTCCACACCTTGTTGGCGAAGTTGCGTCCGAGATCGAATTTCGACGACGTGTTGCGAGCCAGCGGCATCTCCGCCGTCGGCTCGAATTCACCTGAGGCCTGGCCGTAGCCGGAAACCATCTTCTTCGAGGGATCCGACGGTGTCGCCTGGATCGGCGCGGCCACGACGTGACCGGCCTTGGTGGTGATGAACTCGGGTACGAAACTCTCACCGGTCTGAGGGCTGACGATCTCAACCGGCATGCGGACGTCCTGGGTCTCCGTGGTCATCTGGACCAGCGTGTAGCGGAGGGCATCGGCCCCGTGACTGTGAATGATGTCGCGGGGGTCGAGCCCATTGCCCAGGCTCTTCGACATCTTCTGGCCGTGGCCGTCCTGGATCATCGCGTGGATGAACACATCGTCGAACGGCAACCGCCCGTCGAGGAAGTAGCGGTTGAACATCGTCATCCGGCTGACCCACAACGTGATGATCTCCCGGGCCGTCATGAGCACCGAGGTGGGGTTGTAGGACTCGAGCAGGCCGACGGAGTCCGGGTAGTCCTCCGGGTAGGGCCAGCCCATCGTCGACATCGGCCAGAGTCCCGACGAGAACCAGGTGTCGAGAACGTCGGGATCGCGTTCGAAGCCTTCGGCTTCCAGAACGGCGACGAGCTCGGATTCGGTCATCGGCTCGGTGACACCCGCGTCGGCTCCGCCGTCGGCCAGCCGCCGAAGCGTGGCCTCGGGCGGAACGCAGACCGCCTCCTCGACCTCGAACTCGGTGGTCTTGCGCGCGTGGTGGACGGCCCCGGTAGCGGTCCATCGGCTGGCGACGACCACGGGTTCGTCGACACCGGCCCCATCGATCGCCGCCGCTGTTTCGGGCGCCAGATCGTCGATAGGGAGGGTGCGGAGCCAGACCGGTATCTGATGCCCCCACCACAGTTGGCGGGAGATGCACCAGTCACGGATCGTGGCATGCCAGGCGTGGTAGGTGCGGGCGTACCGGTCCGGGTGGAACGTCATGTCGCCGTCACCCTGACGGCCTCCTCGGGGAGCGACGTCGTCGGGCAACGGCGGGCTCTGTTCGGCGTCGAGGGCCCGCAGTGCGGAACCTCGCAGCCGATCGTCGGTGACGGCTACGAACCACTGATCCGACAGCCACGGTTCGATGGGAACGTGGCTGCGGTAGGAGTGGCCGACGGAGTGGTTGTAGGGGCGGACGGCCTCGAGGAGATCGTTGGCCTCGAACCACTCGACGACGACGGCGCGGGCGTCCTCCCGGCTGAGGCCGACGAGCTTGCGAGCCTCGTCGGAAATGTCGTCCCATCCGTGGTCGGCGCTGATCGATCCGTCGGGGCCCAGGACGTTGACAATGGGCAGATCGTGGCGCTGACCGATGTCCCAGTCGTTGGGATCATGCGCCGGCGTGACCTTGAGGAATCCGCTGGCGTACTGGGCTTTGGCGTCGGTCGAGTTCGGATCGGCCATCACGACGTAGTCGTCTTCGACGATCGGGATCAAGCGATCGACGATCGGGAGGCGAACCTGGACGCCGACCAGCTCGACCGCCCGGGGGTCGGCCGGGTTTATGGCGACCGCCGTGTCGCCGAGTATCGTTTCCGGACGGGTGGTGGCCACGACGACATGACCCGAGCCGTCGGCCAGTGGGTACCGCAGGTACCACATGTGGCCGTCGACGTCCTCCATCTCGACCTCGTCGTCGGACAGGGCGGTACGGGTCGCCGGATCCCAGTTGACGAGACGCTTACCCCGATAGATGAGCCCATCGGCGAACAACTGGTAGAAGGCGTGTCGAACGGCCGTGGCACACATCTCGTCCATCGTGAACCGGGTCCGGTCCCAGTCACACGACGCACCCATCGCCATGAGCTGATCGATGATGACGGCCTCGTATTCGTCCTTCCACTCCTGGGTTTTGGCCACGAACGCCTCACGCCCCATCTCCAGGCGCTTGACTCCGTCGGCCAGGAGGCGTTTCTCGACGACGGTCTGGGTGGCGATACCGGCGTGATCGGTTCCCGGCATCCACAGGGTGGCGGCGCCTCTCATCCGGTTATACCGGATGAGGACGTCCTGCAGGGTGTTGTTGAGCGCGTGC
>JBFHEP010000107.1:0-12176 GCA_041584095.1 Acidimicrobiales bacterium
CTGCGACCGGGAGCCAGGTCCAGCACGTAGTACTTGTTGATCTGCGGTGGCACCATCATCAACGGCCGTTTGCGGACCTTGGCCGTGGTCGGCGCGTAGCGAAGCAGTTCGAGGACCTCGTTGCGGAAAACGACCTCGCCGGGGGTGGCGGCGATGGTCTCGCCGATCGTGAACGGCTCGGTGTCGACCATGGACGGCATGCCGCCATTGTTTGCTTGATCGTTGAGCCAGTTGCGGAAACCCTGCTGCAGGCTCTTACCCCGGGTGGCGATGGCCTCTTCCATGGCTTTCGGGTTGCCGAGAAGGCTGTTCGACGGCGCCACGGTCTCGGTGACCAGGTCGGCGATGAAATGACCCTGCTTGGTGGTGCCTTGATCGAGGTCGAGGTCGTCGATATAGCCGTGCACGGTCTCCCGCCAGGCAAGGTACTGCTGGCCGAGGCGTCGAAGAAGGGGATTCGACTCGTACTGTTCGTGGTCGAACCGCCGGTCTTGAGTCGGTTCGATGCTGCTGGCACCGAGCATGATCTTTGCCGACTCGGTGGCCAGACCGGCCAGGCGACGCAGCGCCACCGCCGGCTTGGTGACCACGGCGACGCCGATCTGCTGGAAGGCGCTTGGCTCGGATTCGACCTCGGCCAGCGGGGCGGGCCCGAAGAACGGATTGAACGTTCTGATGGCCTCGAATGCAGCGTCGAAGATCTCTTCATCCGACTGAACCGGTTCGTCTGATTCGGTGATCGGGGTGTCGGAACGCTTGCTGTTCATACTGGGTGCTGTCTCCGTCTCGTCAAGGGAAACGTTCCCCCGTTTGAATCACTAAAGTAAATTTGACACTGATTGTCAAATTCGATCCGTAGATCACAACGTATCTTGAGAACAGATGGATCGGCGGCTAGTGTGTGCGGTGAGATGATGAACGCTGACGTGGTCCATTCAGGCAAACCCGACGGGGCCGTCGCGTCGGGCACGGGAAGCTCGCAGTACACCGGAAAGCGGCAGCGGACGCGCCGGCGGCTGCCATCTCCGTAGTCGCCGAGAACGGCATCGACGGAGCGAGTCCACGCGGTTCGGTGTCGACCGGGTCCAAGCCGAGTGGGCGGCAAGGAAGGCATGCTCGATGATCGATGCAGCATCGGTTTGAAAAACCGTGTCAGATGGAAAACCCAGTCAACCCTGAAACTGAGGAGGACAGAACATGTCACAGGACCGTTGGCAAGAAGTGAAGGCGAAGGTCGAAGGTCTCGGACTCAAACTGAAGCTCCATCTCGAGCAGGAGGCCGACGAAGGCGACCCCGAGAGCGAGACGGCCGGGCAGGCCCAGGCGGCCATCGAGGAGGTGGGGGCGAAGTTGCAGGATGCCGTCAACAGTCTCGGCAACGCCGCGAAAGATCCTGCCATTCGCGCCGATCTCAAGGATCTGGGCGTGCTACTCCGAGATGCGATGAACGAGACGTTCAGTGCCGTTGGCACCGAGGTCGGCGGCATGATCAGGAAGACCAAGGGTGAGATGGCTGCTGAGCAGACCCAGGACCAGGTTGCGGCTGTGGGCGACGGTGTCGCGGGCAGTGACGCAGGCGGCAACGGTGAAGCAGGCGGTGAAGCAGGCGATGACGCTGGCGACGACGAAGCAGGCGGTGGCGACGAAGCCGGCTAGCCGCGAAAATTGCGAAGCACTTCGAGCAACGCTCGTTTCTGGGTCTCGGTCAGATCCGGGTCGCCCAAGATGCCTGCTTCGGCCGTGAGCGGCTGATCGCCGGCGTCCACATCGTCATCCGTTTCCGCCCCCATGAACCGCAACAGGTTGTCGACGCCGATGTTCAGGCCGGTTGCGATCGATCGCAGAACACGGATGGACGGCTCGTGCAGCCCCCGTTCGAGTTGGCTCATGTAGGTGTCCGACAGGTTCACGAGCGCAGCAAGCTCCCGCTGTGACATCTCGGCCAGTTTTCGCTGTGAACGAATGTAGGTGCCGAGCTGCTTCAGGTTGGCTTGCCAGAGATCGTCGTTCGAGCTCATGACCGGATGGTAGTGGGTGAAAACGACCGATGCGGTGGCGGGCTCAGCCTCGCCACCGCATCGGTTCGGATCTCGTCGATGAAAATCGACGGGGGTGCTACTTCTTGGAGGCCGAGGCCGAAGCCTTGGCCTTGGAAGCCTCGGGCATCCAGGCGGCCAGCATGTCCTCGGTGAACTTGCGGGTGTTCTCGAGCCACTCGGCGGTCATGTCGAAGGCCTGACCCACGAAGTCGGTGTCGGCCATCACAGGGGCCTTGAACTCGGGGACGGGGAGCGTGTCGACCATGCCGTTGAGGGACTGGGCGAACTCCTTGTTCGCCTTGAGCACGCGGTCCTGGATTTCGGTGACCATTTCGAGGCTCTGGCGCTGGGCGTCGATGAGGGTGGATCCGATCATTTCGGTTCTCCTGTGTTTTGTTCTCGGTTTCGGGGTGAGAGTTCAAGGGGGATGTGGACTCTCAAAGTTTGCTTACTACTTTGCAAAGTATAGTGCGCATGGTGGGAATGTCAACGTTGTAATCCGTGACCGTCGACACAGCCAAATCGCCCCGGCCGCCGCACCTCAGCCGTTCGGAGCGGGCGCCGACGAATACAGGGCCGACAGCTCGCCGCCGATTCGGCGGAGATGCTCGACGACGCCCGGCGCCGCGTCGACGAGGTTGACGCGCCGACCGAACCCGGCGATCTGGGCCGCCAGGGCGATGTCGCCGTGAGCCGCCAAGCGGACTGTCAGGCGACCGTCATCGCCTCGATCCAAGATCTCCATGCCGGTACCGAAGTACCACTGGAGCGGGCGAACCACGTCCGGCTCGACGACAGCGGTCGCCACCGACTGCAGACGCAGCGCCTGGACGTCGGCGACCACCTCCTGCCAAGCCGCGTCGAGTTCGAACGATGGCGGCCGCTCGACCGGACCGTCGACCGGTCGGGCTGCCCGGATTCGATCGACCCGGAACGTGCGCTTGCCGTCGTCGGTCAGGGTCATGAGGTACCAGACGCCGCGTTTGCTGACCAGCCCGAGCGGGCTCACCTGCCGTGTCGAGGAACCGGTGCGAGGCGACCAGTAGTCGAGGTCGAGGCGACGCCCGGTGATGACCGCATCCGTGACCGCATCGAGCAGCGGTGGCGCGTCCGGCCCCGAAGGATCGCTCCAGTCGGCGTCATCGAAGCGGATCGACGCCGAGGCCGATTCCGCCTCGTCCTGAAACGGCTCGGGGAGAGCGGCGGCCAGCTTGCGTAGGGCACTACGGAGGTGGGGATGGGCGTCGAGCGACCGGCCGGCCGCCACGAACAGGGCTCGGGCCTCGTTCGACGTGAGGCCTGAAAGGTCCGTGGATGCGCCGCCGAGAAGTCGCCAGCCGCCACCGCGGCCGGGTTGGACATAGACCGGAACGCCGCTGGCCGACAGTGCCTCGAAGTCCCGGCGAGCGGTGCGAACCGAAACCTCCAGTTCGTCGGCCGCCTCACGGGCGGTGACGGTGCCCTTTCGCTGGAGCAGGAGGAGGAGCGCCACGAGACGGTCGGCCCGCATGACAGCCACATTAGAGGAAACCGCTCAAAGTGGCCAGAGGATGGCCACTTTTGCTGTGCACGATGACCCCATGACAACAAGTTCAAGAACAGCACGTCACTCAACCACCGCAGCCTCGACGGCGACCGAGCTGGATCCGTCCGATCCTCGCTACGGTCTGGCGGTGGCCCTCGCGGCCGCCTTGCGAGCCATCGAGTCAGCCACCGACAAGTCGTCGGATCATCTCGCCGACCCGACGCCGTGCCCCGAGTTCACCGTCGAAGACCTGATCGAGCACGTCATCTTCGTGGCCCGGCGGGTGGTCACGATCGGCAACGGCGGCCACTTCGCCGACACGGCCGCCGATCGGGTAGGTACCGGGTGGCCACTCGCCTTCGCCCGAGAGGCCGAGGCCATCCATGCGGCCTGGGCCGACCCGGCCAAGCTGGAGGCGATCCATGAGGTGCCCTGGGGCCAAGTGCCGGGAGCGGCGCTCATGCTGGCCTACACCGGTGAGTTCGCCACCCACGCCTGGGACTTGAGCCGGGCGACAGGCAATGAGGTCGAGATCGACGATGCTGCCCTCGCCGGTGCGGCCGAAGCGGTGCGCTTCATCCCCGCCGACGGGCGCGATGACCCGGCCATCCCCTTCGGGCCGGTGGTCGAAGCCCCCGCCGACGCGTCGAACCTGGAGCGGGTCGTGACCTGGGTCGGGCGCTCACTCGAGTGGGCGCCGCCTGCCCGTTGATACCGATCGGGTCGCGTCAGCTCGATGAGGTTCGCCGCTCGGTCTGGAGCGCCGAGCGGCGAACCTTTCCTGCGTCGTCGCGCAACGACTCGGTGGTCCACTCGATGGAGCGGGGCAGCTTGTAGGTCACGAGGCGCTCGGCCAAAAAGCGCATCAGCCCGTCTTCGTCCAATTCGTTGTCCGGACTCCGCTGCACGATGGCGTGGACACGGTTGCCCTTGTCCTCGTCGGGAAGACCGATGACGGCCGACGACAACACCTCCGGATGCGCGCCGATGGCCGCCTCCACCTCGGCCGGATAGACATTGGCCCCGCCGACGAGAATCATGTCGGAGCGGCGATCGCCGAGATAGAGGTAGCCATCGGCGTCGACCCAGCCCATGTCACCCAGCGTCTCCCAGCCGTCGCGGTCGTGGGACCGGTCGCCGATGTACCGGTAGGTCGGCGTGTCCCGAGTCGGGTTCCGCATCCACACCTCACCCTCGACGCCGGGCCCGACCTCGTTGCCGTCGGAGTCACAGATCTTGATCTCACCCATCACCGGGCGGCCGACGGACCCGGGATGCTCCAGCCACTCGTGACCACTGATCACCGTGAACATCTGACCCTCGGTGCCCCCGTAGAGTTCGAACAGCACGTCTGGACCGACCCATTTGATCCACTCCTCCTTCAGCCACTTCGGGCACGGCTCGGCCAGGTGGAAGGCCACCTGGAGCGAGGAAAGGTCGTAGGAGAACTTGGTCTCGTCGTCGAGTTTCCAGATCCGCTGCATCATTGTCGGTACCAGGTAGACGGCCGACGCCCGATGCTCCTCCACGTGCCGGAGCGTCTCCTCGGCGTCGAAGCGGGGGAGGAGGGCCACGTGACCTCCGGCCAGGATGCTCAGGCAGCTCCAGATGAACGGTCCGTTGTGATACAGCGGACCGGGTATGACCATGGTTGCGCCCTCGGCGGCGCCGATCTTGGCCCCCAGGCTGACGAGGCTCTCCGTGTGGATCGACGGATCGCCCGACACGATCAGCTTTGGGCGCCCCGTCGAGCCCCCGGATGTTGGTGCCTTCCAGGCCGGCGAAACGGTGTCGGGAAGATCGCGCTCGTCGTGTGACGCGGTGATGTCATCGGTGGCCGCTCCGGCCGGCAGGCAGTGTCGACCCTCGACCGTGGCACCGACCACGATGCATGAATCAGCCATATCGACGATCTGCTGGAGTTCGAGCCTTGGTAGCCGGGCCGATACCGGCTGCGGTACCGCGCCGATCTTCCAGCAGGCGAGTGTGGAGAGGAGGAACTCGGCCGAGTTCGGTTCGGCCACCGTCACGAAGTCACCGACGCCGACCCCGAGGCCGGTCATTCGCCGGGCGAATCGGTTGGTCCATCGATCGAGTTCGGCAAATGTGGTTGTCGATGCGCCGATCGTGATGGCGGGGTCGTCGGGCCGCTCCGCCGCCAGGTCACGTATGCGTTGGGCGAACGACGGGTCGGACATGACCGACAGTGAAGCGTTCGCCGTCCGTGGCGGTCAAGTCGGATCTTGTAGCGGTTGTGGTTGAAACGGCGGCGGGCGTTGTGTGCTAGCGATACCGGGAGGCCATCTGGTCGGTGTCGAGGGGTTGGCTCACCCGGGTGATGACGTCGCGCTTGAACGGATAGGTGAACTGATCCGCCAGGCAGCGGAGGAAGTTGCGGGGCGACCAGGTCGTTGGCTCGGGGAATTCACTGTCATTCAGACCGGTGACGGGGTAGCTCTCGACGTCGTCGTGTTGCATGCCGAACAAGCGATCCCAGGTGAAGACGCTGCCGTAGTTGGAGTTCCAATGCTCCTCGATCAGCGAATGGTGAACCCGATGCGACTGCGGGGTGACGATGATGTAGCGAAGCGGTCCGAGGTTGGTGGCGATGTTGGAGTGCTGGAACCGTTGTTGCCAGGCGTAGAGCACGTTCAGGATCATGAACGACTTCCAGTTCGACGTCAGCGACGGGAACAGGATGAAGTACGGCAGCGTCTGGATGGCCAGATCCTGGATGTGCTCGATTGGATGAATCCGATTCGACGTGAACATGTTGATCTGGACCTGCGAGTGGTGAATGACGTGGAACCGCCACAGCAGGGGGATCTTGTGTTTCAGGACGTGGGCGAGCCAGACGAAGAAGTCGGTGATCACCAGGCCGCAGACCAGCACCACCGGTAGCGGCAGGTCACGAGTGGTGTCGACGACCAGCCAGCTCGCACTCGTGGCCAGGAAGTTGCTGACCGGCTCGCTCACCAGCACCAGCAGCACGACGGTCAGCGGCTGCACGATGAAGGTGTACAGGGCGTCCATGGCCACGGCCGGGCTGAACAGCGGAACGTTGGGCTGCGCCGGGTACTTCCGCTCGAGGATGAAGATGCCGATGAGGCCGGCGATCAACTGGATCGACGTCAGGAATGCGAACGAGCTGAGGACCTGGCGCCGAACCAGTTCGCCGACATAGCCGGGGGCCTCCGTCACGGCGGCCACCGCGATGACGGCCAGGAAGACGACAACGACGACCTCTCGATACGGCAACCGCTGCGTGTCGGCCTTGATGTTGGCAGTCATCGTCGAACTCACCCTCCACTCGGCAGGCGTCAGGCCGTGGATGTCCGTGCTGCCGTCGTGTCCGTCATCCGCTCGGCCAGTCTAGGTGCGACGCGCGGTGCCCGTCGCGTCGGGGGTCAGTGACCCGGCTTCCAGATCATCAGCACCAGCGCCCCCAGTAGGAGCAGTTGGGTTCCGGCTTCCCCGATGGCGAGACGGGCCAGCGATGGTTGTGCCTCGGTGAGGTCGGCCAGGCAATCGTTGTCGTCACCTCCTGGTTCGGTGGTCGAGGCCAGCTCCAGGAGTTGGGCTCGGGCCGGCCGGATCAGACCGTGTACCAGGCCGACGATCAAGATCCAGACGACGAACGATGCGGACACCCACGGTTCGCTGTAGCGATAGACGTCGTCACTCAGGGCGATGAGCACGATACCGAAGCCGAGCACGGCGTAGAGCCCATATTCGGCCACTCGGGCGCCCCGGGCCGTGGTCCCCAAAACGGACGCAGCGTCGGCCGACGGAGACCGCACCGCTGCAGCGTGGAACGAACCGTGGGTGATGAGTGCTCCGAACCCGACTATCGCAGCCCCGATGTGTCCGAGCAGGATGATGCGGTATATGACGGCGGTGGTTTCCATGGCGCTCCTGAAAGGATCGGTTGGCGGCGGATGTTCGGTCGTTGACGGCCGGACCCTCGCATCGGGGGCCGACGGCCGGGAAAGCGGCGCTCATGAGTGCCCGTGACCTGGTGTGCACAGTAACCTGTTGGAGGTGGCTGCACCTGACTTTGTACCGACCGATCCGACGCAACGGACCCGGGTCTACTCGTCGCCCCCGCTGCGCCCGGGAGGATGGAAGGCCGGTCGTCCAGGCGAGATCGACGGTTTGCAGCCGACGGGTGCCGCCCTCGGTACGATCGGTCCCGACCAGGGCTACGCCTACAGACTGGTTCGCCACCTCGAAGACCGGATGCACCTGGGCGATGTGAAACGCGACGACGCCGTCGCCGGGAGTGTCGCCCTCGCCATGAAGCGAGCCGGGTTGCTCGGACGAGCCCCGGTGGTACACGATCTGACGGTCGCTTTCACGATCTTCGGCTTCCTCGATGCCAACCCTCCGGCCGAACTGGCCGCCTGGCGGCGGGAGGCGTTCGCCGAGATCGCCAGTCACCATCACTACCTCGAGCGGCGGGAACTCGTCGACCAGGTCCCCGACGACCTCCTGCGTAAGCCTCACGGTGAGATCGAGCAGCTGTATCGGTCCGACTGGCGGCAACTCCTGGGCGCCGATCGTCATGAGGTCGCCGAGGCGGTCGATCGTTCGTGACCGTTCGGGTTCGGTTCTCCCCGGCGCCGACGGGATTCCTCCATGTCGGCAGCGCCCGTTCGGCGTTGTTCAACTGGCTCTACGCCCGCAAGACCAGCGGAACCTTCATCCTCCGAATCGAGGACACCGATGTGGACCGGTCACGGCCGGAACTGATCGAGAACATCCGTGACAGCCTGCGATGGCTCGGCCTCGACTGGGACGAGGAGTATCGCCAATCGGAACGCTTCGACCACTACCTGGCCGTCGTCGAGGGCTTCCTCGAACGGGGTCAGGCCTACTACTGCGACTGCAGCCAGGACCAGGTGCGGGCCCGCGTCGGCGAGAACGCCGGCTACGACAGTCACTGCCGCGATCGGAACGTCTCCAAACCGGCCGATGGGGACGGTCGCGTGGTCGTGCGGTTCCGTACCCCCCACGAGGGTGTGACCGGCTGGGACGACCTGATCAGAGGTCGGGTGGAGTTCGAGAATTCGGTCATCGAGGACTTCGTTATCGTGCGGTCCAACGGTGTGCCGATGTTCCACCTGGCCAATGCCTACGACGATTTCGACATGGGCATCACCCATGTCATTCGCGGTGAGGATCTGGTCAACACCGTGCCCCGGGTCCTGCTACTGCTCGACGCACTCGGAGCCATCGAGCCGCCCCACTACGCCCACCTGCCGTTGATCGTCAACGAGCAACGCAAGAAGCTCTCGAAACGGCGTGACGACGTCTCGGTCAGTGACTACACCGATCGCGGCTATCTTCCCGAGGCCATGCGCAACTATCTGGTGACACTGGGTTGGGGAGCGAAGGACGACATTGAAATACGGCCGATCGACGAGATCATCGAGCGGTTCGATCTTGCCGACATCAACAGGGCACCGGCGTTCTTCGACATCAGGAAACTCGATCATTTCAACGGCGAGTACATTCGCATGCTCGACCTCGAAGCATTCATCGACGAATCGCGGCCCTTCGCCGGCCCCGTCGACGACAAGCTCTACCGGCGCCTCGCTCCTTTCGTGCAGGAACGGGTTCGACGCTACGACGAGATCCCGGCGCTGATCGCGTGGGTCGTCGGCGAACCGCCGGAGCCCGACGAGAAGGACTGGCGCAAGGTGATGGGGCGCGACGACGTGCCCAAGGTGCTCGACCTCGTGCTCGAACGGCTCGTGACCGTCGCCTGGGAACCCGAGGCCCTGGCCGACACAGTCTTGGGAGCCGGTGAAGCATTGGGTACGAAGTCCCAACTGCCGGTCCGGATGGCCGTCACCGGTCGCCGGTCCGGACTGCCCCTGTTCGAACCCATGGCGGAGCTCGATCGGAGTATCGTTCTGGAACGGATACGGAAGGCTCGTGGCCGACTCGATTGACGTCGGGGCGGGACGCCGCCGAACGATCGCCGGCCGTCCGAAAAGACGGCCGAGGAAGCGCTGGTCGGCCCGACGAGTGGTTCGCTGGGCCGTTGCGCTGGGTGTTGTCTACCTGCTTTTCAGCATCGTGGACGTTGCCTGGGCCTCGATACGGCGGACCGATGCCTCGGCCCCGGCCGCCATCGTGCTCGGCGCCGCCCAATACAACGGTGAGCCGTCGGCGGTGCTGCGGGCCCGTCTCGACACCTCGGCCGAGTTGTGGAGCAGTGGTCGGGTCGACTTGATCGTCGTGACGGGCGGGGGACAGGAGGCCGACGTCACCACCGAGGCCAAGTCGGGCTACAACTATCTGCGGGAAACCCACGGCATGTCCGATGAGGAGCTCCGCCTCGAGGTACAGGGCTCGTCGACCTACGAATCCCTGGCCGCCGCCGCCCGCTTCCTCACCCGGGAGGGCATCGGCAAGGTCATTCTGGTCACCGACCCCTACCATGCCCGCCGGTCACAACTGGTGGCCGAGGAGGTCGGCCTGGAGGCCGAGGTGTACCCGACGGACCAGTCGCCGTCGGTTCAACGGATCCTCCGCGAGGGGCTGGCGGTTGCGGTGGGTCGGATCGCGTCGTTCCGCCGCGTCGACACCTATTTGGCCGGACGGCTGACGACCTGATAGGGCTCAGACGAATATGCGCCGGGTGGCGCCTGAACCGGTCGTCAAAGCCGCAGGTGGGACGCTAACCTGTGCTGGTGCCGTCTTTCGGGGATGGTGTAATTGGCAACACAACTGGTTCTGGTCCAGTCATTGGGGGTTCGAGTCCTCCTCCCCGAGCAAGTGATCCGCAGATGCACTGCCTCCGCCGAGGCGGAAATCCGCTGGATCAGCGGTAAAGCGGTTGAGCGGATCATTTGCTCCGCTATCATCCGCTGAGCACTTCCAGCCCCGTTCGTCTAGCGGCCTAGGACGCTGGCTTCTCATGCCAGTAGCACGGGTTCAAATCCCGTACGGGGTGCCACACCGTCCCACTGCTCGCAGCCCCGCTTGAGTAGTGGGATTTCTAGCTTTCCAGCATCGAGTCGGAACGATCTGCACCGATTCGAACGATCCGCCGTACCAGCTCTGTACCAATGATCGACGACGTGTCATGGTCCGTCGGCTTGCCGCGACGCTGTTCGGCGATCGAGCGAAGTCGGGCGCATGGCTGCCGACCCGCCGATACAAGTTGGCTTAGGTCGCGAACGTCCTCCAGCGGAAGATCCAGCGCCAGCGCAGCCGCCACCATTCTCAACGCCGCACATCCGCCTCGCCGTAGGTCCGGTATCGATTCGCCTGGCGATCGGCCGAAGAGAACACACCCTCGGCTTCGTCGTGATACCGGATCGCCTTGGCGCTCAAGCCGACGAGCTCGGACACCTCGCTGATCAGCATCCTTGACCTTCCCATCACTGGAACCTCTACGGTCTCCAGCATGGCCGATCCCACGCTCACCCGCCAACGAACCCTCTATGCCGCCTGGACAGCAGCGGCACTGGCTCTGGGACTTGCCGGCTACGTGGGCTACGTGGTCTACCCCCGATTTGATCTCCCCGCCGGCGCCGGAGCAGGGCTCTTGCTGCTGGCTACCGCGGCCGGCATCGCTTCGTTCTTCTCACCGTGTTCGTTCCCGCTCCTTGTCTCCATGCTGGCTCGACCGCTCACCTCGCATCACCCAGAGGACCGTCGACCACTTGGACGAGCCATCGCCTACGCCGGTGCGCTGTCAGTTGGCGCGGCCGGTTTCCTTGGCCTGACCGGCGGTGCGCTCGCTCTCGGCGCCGGATCGCTGGTTGAGAACGTCACGTTCACCAGCACGACGGGACGCACGCTGCGCATCGTCGTAGGGGCGGCCCTGATCGTGTTCGGTCTGATACAAACCAACTATTTCTCGGTGAACCTTCGACGCTTCGAGCCTGCACTGCACGGTGTGCTCCGGAACCAGGCAGAACTACGCCGCACACGTCCGCTCGCCGGGTTCGTGCTCTTCGGGTTCGTCTACCTCCTCGCCGGGTTCGGCTGAACCGGGCCGATTCTGGCCGGTCTGGCCAGTCAATCCCTCACCGCCGGAGGCACCGACGCCGCCGCACTCAGCTTTCTGGTAGCCGGCTTGGCCATCGTCGCCCTCATGTTCGCGCTCGCCATATTGCTCGCCACCGCCCGGGAACACCTCGTCGACACCATCAAGGACGGCGCCCCCACGATCAAGACCTGGGGCGGACGGATTCTGATCGCAGTGGGGATCTGGTTCATCCTCCTCGGCGGCTTTGCCGGCTTCTTCTCCGACATCTTTCCCGTCTGAGTTGTACGCCGCAGGAGCCCCTGTGCAGTGACTAAGGCCCAAGGACATCAATACCTCCCGATCGGCTGAACTCCGCGTCGATCAGCTCGTTGGCTCGCTGGCGCTCGTCCTCGAACACTCCGGCGCAGATCTTCATCAGCATGTCGATCGAGTGGCTGCGCCGACGGGCGACCTCGGCGGCAGGAACTCCGGCGCGCAACATCGTGGTCGCGGCAACCTGACGTCCACCGGCATCTGGTTCGTAGCTGGAGGCGTTTTCGTGCTGGTTCGTGCCGCCATGGAGTTGGCAGATCCGGTGTACTGGAATCCGTCGTCACTTTTCGAC
>JBFHEP010000108.1:0-12121 GCA_041584095.1 Acidimicrobiales bacterium
GGAGCTTCCGTCGCCTCCGGCGTCTCCACCTCGTCTGGCGTCTCCGCCACGTCCTCGACCGGCCACGGAGCTTCCGTCAACTCGTTCGGCGTCTCCGCCTCGTCCTCGTTCGGCGTCTCCGCCTCGTCCTCGACCGGCGCTGCAGCCTCGGCCTCGACCTCACCCGTGTTCGAATCCTCCCGGGCCTCTGCGACGGTGAACTCCTGATCGTCGAACAACGCGTCGAACGGGTCGCCGTCCGCGGTGAGTTCGGCTTGTTGGTCGGCCTGGGGCTCGCCTTCCGAATGCACGGCGAGCGGGGTGTCGGCCATAGACCGATCCGTGAGCGGTGGGGCGTCAGCATCGCGCGAGACGTCGGGGGGATTCCAACCACCTTCCTCGGAAATGACCTCGGCGAGGCCGGCAACCTCCGGCGGCAGGGAGATCGGAGCGTCAGGTGTGACTGGAGGAGGGGTCCAGGTCTCCTTGGCCTCGACGCTCTCCGGCTCCGGGGAATCCGCCCCGGTTTCGACCGGTTGATCGTCGGGTGCGCCACTTCCGGTCAGGGCGGTGGGATCCAGTCCCAACAACTTGCTGAGCGCAGGTGAGTTGCTCGGGGCTTGATCCTGCCCGGCTTCCGGTTCTGGGGCCTCTGTGGGCTCGGGAGCGAGGACTGAGCGGCGGATACCGGTGTTGTCGCCAACCTCGGTGAACACCGATGTCGGCACCGCGATCCGAGCGGTGATACCGCTGCTCGTCGTCCTGCTCAGGTCGACGTGGGCACCGACACGTTGGGCCAGCCGGCCTATCACGACAAACCCCAACGACCGCCCCATGGCCAACCCGAGTTCGGGCGGGCTGGTGAGCGTCGCATTGGCCTTGGCCAGCTGCTCATCCGGCATGCCCATGCCATGGTCGACGATGGATACAACGTATTGTCCGTCGACGAGATGACCGGACACCTCGACCGGCGTGTCCGGCGGGGAGAACTGCGTCGCGTTCTCCATGAGTTCCGCCGCCATGTGGGCCAGATCGACCGCGGCGGCCGAGGTCACCTGTCCGGGCTCAACCGTGCTCAGCTCGATGTGCAGGTAGTTCTCGATCTCGCCCATCGCCACTCGAAGCACGTCGGCGACATCGACCGGCCCGCCTCGACGCCGGCCGGGATCGGCCTCGGCGAGGACGAGAAGACTCTCGGCGTTGCGCCGCATGCGGGTGGCGAGGTGATCGACCTTGAACATCTGCTCGAGGCGGTCGGGGTCCTCCTCGGTGTTCTCCAGCTGGTCGATGTACTCGACTTGACGGTCGAGCAATGCCTGGCTCCGTCGTGCCAGGTTGATCACGATGTTGGAGATGCCCTTCTTGATCGACTCGTTCTGATTCCGGTCGATCTCCAAGGTGTTTCGGTACATCGCGTTCACGGCCGAAGCGAGGAAGCCGAGCTCGTCCTGTGAGGACTCGTCGAGCTCCCGCCAAGCCGCGATCAGGTCGCGGTCGTCGTCGAGCAGCGCCTCCTGCGCCGACACGAGGTCGCGAGCAGAACCGGCGACCCGGTCGAGGGAGTCGAGCACCGACTTGATCGTCCGGTGGGCGACCAGAGCCGACAAACCGACGCCGAGAAGGGCGAAGATGCCGTAGATACGCACGCCGGTCGAACCAGGGAGGAAGACGAGACCCCCGACCGCCAGCACCCCGAGACACAGAATGGGTACATAGGCAACCAGGCCAAGTCGATACTGGAGATCAGATTGAAACCGTTGGCGGATAGTTGGTAATCCCATAGTCCTCTCGCAGTTGTTGAGCCACGATTTAGGATCGGCTCACCCCGCCAGGTCTTAAGGAGTTCAGCGGCTAGTCAGGCGAAGAGCGCGTGCGCGGAGCTCCGAAAGGCGACGAACACAAGCTCCAGAGGGCGCAAAGCGTCTACCGCCAGGTCCGAGGAACGGACCGCGATTGACCGAATCTCTCGAGCAGGGCTGGGTTCGACCACCGGGATAGTGGGGTGATTGCTCAACTCCGTTCCCTGCTTGGCGATAAGAACACTGTGTCTGCCGTTGTATCAGAAGATGCCCTTCACGGAAGCTTGAAGGAGTTCCCACTCGCCGCTCTCCTGCAGAGCCTGGCCAACCGGCGTCGGACCGGGGCGTTGACGCTCGAGGACGGCAGCGAGATCTGGTTTTCCGACGGCCAGATCTATCTCGCCACGAGTGCGAAGGGATCACCGATCAGCGCCGTCTTGTTCGGAGCCGAAGCGGCTTCCATGCGGGATATCGAGTCCATGTTCGCATCCGACAGCGAGGAGGGCAGCGTGATCGAACAGCTTCTCCTCTCCCGGCCGCAGGCCGAGTCGGCGATCCGACGGCTGCTCCACGAGTACAACCTGAATGCGCTGTTCGAGATGCTCGTTCCGTCCGGTGCCAATTTCAGCTTCGAATCAAACCGTCGGCACAAGCTGGGCGACCACTTCGCCCACGACACCGCCACCCTCCTCAACCAGGCCCAGCAGCGGTTGGACATCTGGCGCAGGATCGCCGAGAGGATTCCCTCCACCAACGCGGTGTTCCAACTGGCCACGACGTTGCCCGACGACGCCGTGGAGCGGCTCGTGACGGCCGACGAATGGCGCTATCTGGCGCTCATCAACGGGCGCAACACGGTTGCCGACATCATCACCGCCACCGGTGAGAGCGCCTTTCGTGTCTGCTCGACCCTGTATCGTATGCTGCTCGAGCGGATCGTCGAAGAGCACCGGTGACGGCGGAGCTGCTGCCTCTGCGGTAGCCCGAAAAGGATCGGGCTCAGGTCAGGGGCCGGTCGACGGGCCGAACCGGTGACGGCAGCAAAGTCGAACCCATGAGCTCCGCGTCGACGGCGGCCGCGCAGGCCCGACCCTCGGCGATGGCCCAGACGATCAGACTCTGACCTCGGCCCATGTCGCCGCAGGTGAAGACGCCGGGGCGTGAAGTCCGCCAGTTCAGGTCGCGCTTGACCCGACCGCCCTCGATCTCGAGGTCGAGTTCGCCGACAACCGAGGTGGTCTCCGGTCCGGTGAACCCCATGGCCAGCAGCACGAGCTCGGCCTCGAGCTCGAATTCCGATCCCTCGACCGGGACGAAGCTCGGGCGCCCCTCGACGAACTGCACCTCGACCTGATGGCCGCAGAGGTGGGTGACCGCTCCGTCGGAACCCGCGAACTTCGACGTCGACACCGCATAGAGCCGTTCGACACCCTCCTCGTGGGCGGAGGCCGTGCGCATCATCAACGGCCAGGTCGGCCATGGTGTGGATTCGGCCCGATGTTCGGGGGGCTGGGGCATGATCTCGAGCTGGTGCACGGATCGGGCGCCCTGACGGTTGGCGGTACCAAGGCAATCGGCGCCGGTGTCGCCCCCGCCGATGATCACGACGGCCTTGCCCGCGGCCGAGATCGGGGGCTCGTCGAGGTCGCCCTCCTGGACTCTGTTTGCCAGAGGCAGATACTCCATGGCTTGATGGATGCCGTCGAGTTCACGGCCCGGCACCGGGAGATCCCGCCAGTCGGTGGCGCCGCCGGCCAGCACGACAGCGTCGAACTGGTCGACCAGTTCGACGGCCGGGATCCGGTCGGGGTGTTCCTCCGGACCGCCGACATTGGCGTTTGTCCGGAAGGTCGTGCCTTCGGCCTCCATCTGCGCGAGACGACGGTCGAGGACCCACTTCTCCATCTTGAACTCGGGAATGCCGTAGCGGAGCAGTCCACCGATGCGGTCGGCCCGCTCGAAGACGATCACGTTGTGACCGGCCCGGGTCAGCTGCTGGGCTGCAGCCAGACCGGCAGGGCCCGAACCGACGACGGCGACCGACTTGCCCGTCTTCTTCGACGCAACAACCGGTTTCACCCAGCCCTCGGCCCAGGCTCGCTCGATGATCGTGAGTTCGACGTTCTTGATGGTGACGGCCTCGGTACTGATCCCTGCCACGCAGGCGGCCTCGCACGGTGCGGGGCACAGACGCCCGGTGAACTCGGGGAAGTTGTTGGTGGCGTGCAACGCCTCGATGGCGGTCTGCCATTCGTCGCGGTGGACCAGGTCGTTCCAGTCCGGAATCAGATTCCCGAGCGGGCAGCCGTTGTTGCAGAACGGAATTCCGCAATCCATGCATCGTGACGCCTGGCGGGAAACCTCGTCGACCGGCATCGACTCATAGACCTCATTCCAATCCTTCAGTCGTACCGGTACCGGGCGGCTGGTCGGGGTTCGACGCGGCTGGGTCAGAAATGCCTTCGGGTCACCCATGCGCCGCCTCCATGATGGCCTGTATCGGGTCGGTTCCGGCTTCGGTCGCTCGACGGCGTGCGTCGAGCACCCGCCGGTAGTCGGTTGGCATCACCTTCACGAACGACTCGAGCGAGGCATCCCATTCGGTCAGCAACCGGCCGGCCAACGCCGAACCCGTTTCGGCCTGATGCAGCCTGACGAGACCCTGCAGGCGAGCCCGATCCTCCTCGTCGAGAGGTTCGAGATCGACCATCTCCGGGTTGTGCCGGCGAGGTAGACGGTTGTCGGGATCGTACACGTATGCCACGCCGCCGGACATGCCGGCGCCGAAATTGCGGCCGGTCGGGCCGAGGATCACGGCGACGCCACCGGTCATGTACTCGCAGCCATGGTCACCCACACCTTCGACCACCGCTTCGGCTCCCGAGTTGCGGACGCAGAATCGTTCGCCGACCACGCCGCGAAGGAAAGCCTGACCGCTCGTGGCTCCGTAGAGAATGACGTTGCCGGCGATGATGTTCGTCTCGGCGGTGAACGTCGACGACGCCGGCGGGCGCACGGAGAGCCGACCGCCCGACAATCCCTTGCCGAAGTAGTCGTTGGCGTCGCCCTCCAACCGCAGTGTGATGCCACGGGGGACGAACGCGCCGAACGACTGCCCGGCAGAGCCGGCGAAGTCGATCACGATGGTGTCATCGGGCAGCCCCGCCCCGCCGTGGCGTTTGGTCAGTTCGTGGCCGAGCATCGTGCCGACGGTGCGGTTGGTGTTGGCGATCGGGTATGCGAGGTTGACCGGCTGTCCGTCCTCGAGGGCCACCTTGGCGTCGGTGACGATCTGGAGGTCCAGCGCCTTGTGGAGGCCGTGGTCCTGCGACCGTACACAGTGGCGACTTGAACCGTCCGCAATATCCGGCATGTACAGGATCGGTGAGAGGTCGAGGCCCGACGCCTTCCAGTGGTCGATCGCCCTCGCCGTATCGAGGCAGTCGACCCGGCCGATCGCCTCGTCGATCGAGCGGAAGCCCAACTCGGCCAGATACTCCCGAACCTCGGCGGCGATGTACTCGAAGAACGTCTCGACGAACTCGGGTTGTCCGGTGAACTTGGCCCGCAGCTCCGGATTCTGGGTTGCCACGCCGACCGGGCAGGTGTCGAGGTGGCAGACCCGCATCATCACACAACCCGACACCACCAAGGGTGCGGTGGCGAACCCGAACTCCTCGCCTCCCAGCAAGGCGGCGATCACCACGTCGCGACCGGTCTTGATCTGGCCGTCGACCTGGACGACGATGCGATCCCGTAGGTCGTTGAGCAGGAGCGTCTGCTGGGTCTCGGCCAGGCCGAGTTCCCACGGACCGCCGGCGTGCTTCAGGGAGGTCAAGGGCGAGGCTCCCGTTCCCCCGTCGTTGCCGGAAATGAGCACAACGTCGGCTTTGGCTTTCGACACACCGGCGGCGACCGTTCCGACCCCGACCTCGGCCACCAGTTTGACGTGGATGCGAGCGTCCGGATTCGAGTTCTTGAGGTCGTGGATCAGTTGGGCCAGGTCCTCGATCGAGTAGATGTCGTGGTGGGGTGGCGGAGAGATCAGTCCGACACCGGGCGTCGAATGCCGGGTCTTGGCAATCCACGGGTAGACCTTGCTGCCCGGCAGCTGGCCGCCCTCGCCGGGCTTCGCCCCCTGGGCCATCTTGATCTGAATGTCATCGGACTCGGTGAGATACAGGGAGGTCACCCCGAAGCGTCCGGAAGCCACCTGCTTGATGGCCGACCGCTTCGAGTCGCCGTTTGCCATCTTCTCGAACCGTTCGGGATCCTCGCCGCCTTCGCCGGTGTTCGATTTGGCTCCCAGACGGTTCATGGCGATGGCCAGGGTTTCGTGAGCCTCCGCCGAGATCGAACCGTAGCTCATGGCTCCGGTGGCGAATCGCTTCATGATCTCCGAGGCCGGTTCGACCTCGTCGATCGGAATGGGATCCCGACCGGAGCGAAGTCGGAACAGACCCCGCAGCGTGGCCAGACGCTCGGCCTGGTCGTCGACCAGCTTCGTGTACTCCTTGAAGACGTCGTAGCGCTGGGAACGAGTCGAATGCTGCAGTTTGAACACCGTCTCGGGATTGAACAGGTGGTACTCACCTTCCCGACGCCACTGATACTCACCACCGGCCTCGAGGGTACGGTGGGCCAGCAACTCCGGGCGGTCGGGAAACGCCCTCTCATGCCGTTTGGCGCATTCGGCGGCCACCTCCGCCAGACCGATTCCACCGAGTTTTGAGGTGACACCGGTGAAGAAATCACCGACGATGTCCTGTCCGAGACCGATCGCCTCGAAGATCTGAGCGCCGGTGTAGGACGCGACGGTGGAGATGCCCATCTTGGACATCACCTTGATCACACCGTTCGACGCCGCCTTCACGTAGTTGCCGAACGCTTCATCGCGGGTCAGCGCGATATGACCGGAGTTGATTCGCCCCCGGATCGTGGAAAACGCCAGTGACGGACAGATGGCGTTGGCACCGAAGCCGAGCAGGAGCGCGAAATGGTGTACTTCCTTGGCGTCGGCCGCCTCGCTGATGATGCCGACCTGGGTCCGCAACCTCTCCCGGACGAGGTGATGATGCACGGCGCCGGTCAACAGGAGCGACGGGATCGGGGCTAGATCGGCGGTCGCCCCGCGGTTCGACAGGACAAGCACCGTGGCGCCGTCGGCGATGGCAGCGGTGGCCTGACGGCGAATGTCGTCGAGCGCCGATCGCAAACCGGACTCACCGTCGTTGACCGGGTAGAGGCCGCTGATCTCGGCCACGATGAGCTGTGTCCAGCCGGAGATCTCGCCGGCGGCACCGATACGCGACAGTTCGAACGGTGTGATGACGGGGTGGTCGAGTTCCAACTGGCGGCACCAGTCACGGCCGGGTTTCAAGATGTTGGCCTGCTCACCGAGCAACACCCGATGGCTCGTCACCAACTCCTCGCGGATGGCATCGAGCGGCGGGTTGGTCACCTGGGCGAACAACTGCTTGAAGTAGTCGAACAGGAGGCGCGGCCGGTTCGACAGAACGGCAAGCGGGGTGTCGGTGCCCATGGAACCGATGGCTTCCTTGCCCTTGATGACCATGGGATCGACGAGCAGTTCGAGTTCCTCGAACGTATAGCCGTTGGCCACCTGCTCGGGTATCAGCTCCTCCGCCGGACGCCAGGTGCTGTCGGTCTCCACCAACTGAGGCAGATCGGACATCCGGAGCCGCCCGGCGGTCAGCCATTCCCGGTAGTCGTGCTCCTCGGCCAGCTCCGCCATCAGCTCCCCGTCGCCGACGATGCGACCACGAGTGGTGTCGACGAGAAACATCTTGCCCGGCTCGAGACGGCCCTTGCTGACGATCTTCGACGGATCGACATCAATGACACCGACCTCGGAGGCCATGACGACCAGTCCATCCTCGGTCACGACGTAGCGGCTCGGGCGGAGGCCGTTCCGGTCGAGCACCGCTCCGACGACCTGGCCATCGGTGAACGTGACCGACGCCGGGCCGTCCCACGGCTCCATGGCGCTCGAATAGAAGTCGTAGAACGCCCGGAGCGTGTCGGGCATCTCGTCGTTGCGCTCCCACGCCTCTGGAATGCACATGAGCACGGCGTGGTGGATGGGGTAGCCGCCGAGATGCAGCAGCTCGATGGCCTCGTCGAGGCTGGCGGTATCGGAGGCGTCGGGCGTGCAGATCGGGAAGATCCGGTCGACCCGGTCTCCCCAGTGGTCGGCGACCAGGAGCGTCTCCCGAGCCCTCATCCAGTTGCGGTTGCCCATGACGGTGTTGATTTCGCCGTTGTGCGCCAGGAAACGATAGGGGTGGGCGAGTGGCCAGGCGGGAAATGTGTTGGTCGAGAATCGGGAGTGCACCAGCCCCACTCCGCTTTCGATGCGATCATCGGACAGATCGGGAAAGAAAGATTTCAGTTGTGGCGTGGTCAACATGCCCTTGTACACGATGGTGCGGGAGCTGAGGCTGGCGAAGTAGACCTGGTCACCGGCCAGATCGGTCAACTCGTGCTCCATCCGCTTGCGGGCGATGTAGACCTCTCGGTCGAGTTCCAAGCCGGATTGGCCGTCGTTTCCGGCGACGAAGATCTGATGGAACGACGGCATGACGTCGATCGCCTGTTGGCCCAGGTCGGATGGGTTGACGGGCACCTCGCGCCAACCGAGCACGGTCAGGCCCTCGGAGGCGATGATCTCGTCGATCATCTGCACGACCTTGTGACGCTGGCCCTCGTCGGTAGGGAGGAAGCCGATGCCGGTGGCGTAGTGGCCGGCCGGCGGCAGACCGGGCATGAGGTCCTGATAGAACCGGTCAGGTATCTGAATCAGGAGTCCAGCACCGTCACCGGTGTTGGGTTCGGCATTGGTCGCTCCGCGATGCTGAAGGCAGGTCAACGCGTCGAGCGAATGACGCACGATCTCGTTGCTTCGGCGACCGTGAAGATCAGCCACGAAGGCCACGCCACACGCGTCATGTTCGAACGTGGGGTCGTAGAGTCCTTGGGCTTGAGGTGTGGTAGGCAAGCAACCTCTCCTATCGCTCGTGGCGATCGATGTCCGACCCTGAACCCGTCACCCGCCCGCCACGGGCAGGACGGCGACGCACCCCTCAACGGGCGTTGCGGCCTCGGGCGTCAGATAGCGTTCAGGAGATTCGGGACGGCACTGGCCCAAAGTAGTTTCGTCCCGGAGCCACGGCCAACTCACCACCGCAGATCGTTGTCGAACGGTGGGCAGTCGACAGCGTACGCACCGAGCCGAACTCCAATGATATCTGGCTCAGCGGTCGTGGGGTCAAGTTGATCGCCAACAACGATCGTCCGGTCGGTTGGCCTGATGGGACCAGCGCAGTGGCCCGAGCCGGTCCACCCTCGCCAGCACCGACCACACGTTTCGTCCTGCCATGATGGAGCCATGACCGACAGCAACAGCGAGCCATCAGCCATCGATCCCCGTGACACCACCGGACCAACCGGTATCGATCGCCGATCGCCTGCGTTCGTCGACAACGTTCTGGACGACATTGGGGCCTCGCCGACACCATACCATGCGGTCGAACGGGCCTCGGAGCTGCTCGCCTCATCCGGATTCGTCGCCGTTGACCCGAGCAACGAGCTCTCCAGCGACCCGGGCTGCTACCTGACCGCCAGCGGCGGAACGCTCATCGCCTGGATCCAGCCCGGCCATCGACCGGCCGCCGGGTTCGTCGTGGTCGGCGCCCATACGGACTCGCCCAACTTCCGGGTCAAGAGTCGTCCGGACCTGACGAGTGCCGGTTTCGCGCAGATCGGACTCGAGGTCTACGGCGGGGTTCTGCTGAACTCCTGGCTGAACCGCGATCTCGGTCTCGCCGGACGGGTGTCGGTACAGTCCGGCGACGGCGCCGGAATCGAGCAGATCCTCGTCAACCTCGACGAACCTCTGCTCACGATCCCCCAGCTGGCCATTCATCTCGACCGAGACGTGAGCAGCAACGGCCTCGCCCTCGACAAACAGCAACATCTGACCCCGATCTGGACCGCCGCTCCAACCGACGGTGAACTCGAAGTGGTTGACGGTCTGCGATCTTTCGTGGCCGATCGGATCGACGTCCACCCGGACCGCATCCTGGCCTGGGATCTCATGCCTTTCGATCTGCAGGAGCCGGCACGGCTCGGCCGCGACCGCCAGTACATCGCCTCGGCCCGGATCGACAACCTTCTGTCGAGCTTCTGTGCCGCCCGGGCGCTGGCGGGGTTGGCCGAAGAATCCGGTCATGATCCGGCGTCGACCATGCCGGTTCTGGTCCTCTACGACCATGAGGAGGTCGGGTCCGAATCGGCGACGGGTGCCGCCGGCAATCTCCTCGTGTCGATGCTCGAACGGATCGCCTACGCCCAGGGCGCCGACCGCAACGGCTTTCTCACCGCCATGGCCCGCTCGATCGCCGTGTCGGCCGATGGTGCCCATGCCACCCATCCCAACTACGCCGACAAGCACGATCCCAACCACCAGATCACGCTGAACGAGGGCGTGGTCATCAAACGCAACGCCAACCAGCGCTATGCCACCGATGCGGTGAGCGAATCGTTCATGGTCGACGTGTGCCGCTCCGCATCGGTACCGGTGCAGTACTACATCCATCGCAACGACCTGCCCTGCGGCTCGACCATCGGTCCGATCACGGCCGCACGGCTCGGCGTGCCGACGGTCGACCTCGGAGCGCCACAACTGGCCATGCACAGCATTCGGGAAACGGCGGGAACAGTTGACGCCGTCTATCTCACCGATGCACTCCGGGGGGCCTGGGTCGCCGACCGGGGCTGACATCGAACCGAGCGGCAACCGTCGATGGGCGGCACGCGGAACCGTGAAGTATGGAGCTGACCGTTGTTGCTAATTGGGCACAACCGTCCTTCGATTGTTGCCGTTGGCGGCATTCCCAACTACGGTTCACCGGTCGTCGGTTTGCGAATCCGGGCATGGGTACCACAGGCAACTCAGTGATTCAGTCCCCGCGGTTCGCACGTCCACGGCGGCCGTCAATCGCAATCCCGTGGAGGAAATTCTCGTGGGCGCAGTCCCGTATCTAGCTCTGGTATCAGCCATTGCCGCACTCGGCTTGGCCGGGTTCTTTTACACCGACGTCAAGAAGGCCAGCCCCGGCAACGACCGCATGGTCTTCCTGATGAACGAGATTCAAAAGGGCGCCAAGGCCTTTCTCCGCCAGGAGTACACCTGGGTGTCGGGATTCGTCGTGATCCTGGCCATCCTGATCGCAGCAGTCATCCATCCGTTGGCCGCAATCAGCTATGTCATGGGGGCTGTCCTCTCGGCGACGGCCGGCTATGCCGGCATGACGGTGGCCACAATGGCCAACGCCCGCACCACCGAAGCGGCGAAGGAAGGTCCGGCCAAGGCCCTTCCCATCGCCTTCCGCGGTGGCGCCGTCATGGGCTTCAGCGTCGCCGGCCTGGCCCTGCTCGGTATCAGCCTCTGTTACATCCTGTTCGTACTCGGAACGGCCGGTCCGGACGCCTTCGAGATCATCACCGCCTACGGCCTCGGTGGCTCGTCGATCGCCCTGTTCGCCCGTGTCGGTGGCGGTATCTACACCAAGGCGGCCGATGTTGGTGCCGATCTGGTCGGCAAGGTCGAGGCCGGAATTCCCGAGGACGACCCCCGCAATCCGGCGACCATCGCCGACAACGTCGGCGACAACGTCGGCGACGTGGCCGGTATGGGTGCCGACCTGTTCGAGTCCTATGCCGGATCGATCCTCGCCCCGATCGCATTGACCGCCTTCGCACTCAACATCAATGCCGACGCCATTGACTCGGACATCCACGTTCCCCTGCTGATGTTCCCGATGGCGGTGGCCTTTGTCGGCATGATCGCATCAATTGTCGGCTCGTTCACCGTGAAGGGAGGCGACTCCACCGATTCCTCCGCCCTGAGCCGGGCCCTTCACATGGGCACCAACATCGCCATGGGCATCACGCTCGTCGGCACAATCGCCATGTCCTACTGGCTTTTCAGCGGCGACAGCTTCGAGTCCCCAATCGGTCTGGCCCTCTCCGTCATCGGCGGCCTCATCGCCGGCTGGGCACTCGGCAAGTCAGCCGAGTACTACACCTCCGATCACTACGGTCCGGTCAAGAAGATCGCCAAGCAGTCGGAGACCGGCCCAGCCACCACGATCCTTGGCGGCATCT
The DNA here is from genome assembly GCA_041584095.1 of Acidimicrobiales bacterium. Lineage (GTDB taxonomy): Bacteria > Actinomycetota > Acidimicrobiia > Acidimicrobiales > SZUA-35 > JAHELU01. Next base: position 11,967 of record JBFHEP010000108.1, read on the forward strand.
CTGCCGGAATGGTCTCGGTGGCCGCCTCCGTGGTCCTCGTGCTCATCGGCGTCGCCGTCGCCTTCTGGGGCGGCGAAATGACATTGAAGGCCCTCGCCGACACCAACGAAACCATCCCGATCGGCTTCGGCGGCATCTACGGCATCGCTGTTGCC
>JBFHEP010000109.1:0-12077 GCA_041584095.1 Acidimicrobiales bacterium
CGATGTCGCCGAGACCGACGACGGGTACCAGGTGTCGATCGGCGAGGACACCGGCTATCAGGGCCGCAGGATGAAGAACTTCGACGGCGGCACCGTTCAGCTCACCGGAATAGGGATTCACCCGGCAGGACCGACACTCGACGTGGCCGTCGTCGACGAGTCGTCGGTATCTCTCCACGGCATCGACTTCGGGGGAACCACCCTCAGCGGGTTCACCGGGCCGTTCGCCTGGTCCTCCTGATGGCGGCACCGGCCGCTCGTCGGCAGAGCCCGGCACCTTCGGCAGACACGGCACGACGGCTGATTCACGCGACCACGCTGGTCGCGTGGATCATCACCGTGGCCTGGGCGCTCCGAATGGGAACTGGTCTGTGGGGAATGCCGGGCACGATGGGGCTCCCACTGCCCGGCTTCGTTGTCATGTGGGCCGTCATGATGACGGCGATGATGTTCTCGTCGATCGGCCCACTGGCGGTGCTGTACTCCCGGACGCTGGATTCACCGCACCGGCTTCTCGGCTTGGGGGCCGGGTATCTGCTGGCCTGGGCGACCACCGGGTTTGCGGCGTACGTCATTGCCGACTTGTTCGGCGGTCTGGCCTCTGGGAGACCGGCCCTGGCCCAGGCTGTCGCCGTCGGTTGCTTCGTGCTCGCCGGCCTCTACCAACTCACCCCTCTGAAGCGCCGCTGCCTGTCACACTGCCGTAGCCCGATCGCTCACCTCGTCCGTCTCATCTCGTTTCGAGGTCGATGGCGCGATGTCCGAGCCGGTCTTCATCACGGGCTGTTCTGTCTTGGATGCTGCTGGGGCCTGATGGTTCTGATGGTGGCGGTCGGGGTGATGAACGTGGCGGCCATGGTTCTCCTGGCCGCCATCATCGCTGCCGAGAAGCATTGGCGGTACGGCGAAACGCTGGCCCCGGTCGTCGGTATCGCCTGTCTGGTATGGGCGGCGGTGATCGTCGTCGAGCCGGGGGCAGCCCCAGGGCTAGACCCGGCGGCAACCACGATGTCCGGAATGCCGATGGGGAGCTGAGCCCGGTGCAATGGTGGGGTGAACCCACCGACGAGAGCGTCGAGGAACTGACACTTCCCGGGTGACGACCCCCGACGGTTCGAGTACCGTGATGGCCAGGTTTCTCCGCCCATGAGCTATCGCCATCTCCGAGTCGCCCCGTGGCAGGGCGATCCGAAAACCGCCTTGATGGGCCCGGCCCGAGGCCAACGCGGACCGGAGGTGGACACGATCCGCCGGGGCCTCGACCGGCTGCGCCGCAAGGGCGTCACCACCGTCGTCACCCCGGCTCTCAGCCATTTCGAGGCCGAACCGTTCTTCCAGGCCGGATTCACCCTCCACGAACGGCTGCATCTGCTGGCCAAGAACCTCTCGGCACCCGAACCGGACTCCACCCCCGTCCACTCCCGTCCCGACGGTCTCGCCATCTCGACCGCTCGATTCTGGCACCGGCGACGGATGCTCGACATCGACCAACGAGCCTTTCAGGGATTCTGGCAGTTCGATGCCGTGTCGCTCGGTGAGGCCCTCAATGCCACGCCCCAGTACTGGGCCCGGCTCGCCGAACTCGACGGACGGACGGTCGGCTACGCCATCACCGGTCGCGCCGGCGATCGAGGCTACCTGCAACGCCTCGCCGTGGTGCCCGAAGCTCAGGGCAAGGGTGTAGGGTCGACATTGGTGAACGATGCAATCGCCTGGCTTCGCCACCGCCGCGTCTCCCTCGCCCTGGTCAACACCCAGGAGATCAACGAGCGCGCCTTCGACCTCTACCAGCGCCACGGTTTCGTCCGTCAGTCGGAAGGGCTCATCGTGTTGCGCTGGAGTACGTGAAACCCCATCGTCGGCGGACGAAGATCAACTCGATCATCCTCGTGGCCATCGTCGGCTTCATCGTCACGCTCGTGGTCGGACAGGCTGTCGCAGCGGCCGAGGTCACCGGCATGCGTATAACCGGCCAATCGGCTTTCGTCGCCCCAAACGGCAGCTTTGTCATCGACATCATCATCGACGGGGACCCGATCGAAACCGGAGACACCGAGGACGGCGGCCGTCTCGAACTGGCCGTAACGGTCTTCGACCGTATCCGCTCGGAGTCGGAGGTCGAGGAACCTCCGAGCCGGGCCGCGAGCCGGCTCCAGCCGGTGGCCCTGGCCGACCTCACGCCCAACGGAACAAACCGGTACCGACTCGAGATTCCTGTGCAGGCCTCCGACCCGATCGACGAACTACCACGGCTGCAGCTGGCCGAACCGGGCGTCTACCCGGTGGCGGTCGAGCTTCGAAGCGCAGACGGCGTGGTGGCCGCGACCCGCACCAACCTCATTCGTCTACCTCCGAACGCCACGGAAGAGTCGGATCCGCTGCGGGTGGCAACGGTGTTGCCGGTGGTCCCGGCCGAGGGGATCACCATCGCCGACGCCCAGCAGCTCCTCGCCACCCACCCCGATCTGCCGGTCACCGTCCTGCTCGGCAGCGGCGTCGTCTCCCAACTGACCGACGACCCGACGCTGACGGCGGGATTCGCCGAAGCTCTCGGCGACCGTCCGCTGGTCGCCACTCCCGACATCGACCTCGATCCCTCCGCCCTGGCCGCCGTCGGGCAGATGGACCTCTATCACCAGGCGACGGCCGACACGGTCGAGCAACTGACCGAACTCGGGTTGACGGTGGTGCCCGACATCGCCGTCATCACCGAGCAGCTCACGGGACCGGGAGCCGAAGCGCTGGTCGAATCCGGTGTGGAGGTGGTGATCGACGCCAGCTCGAGCCCGGCGCCCAACGGCTATGTGACCGTCGACGGCAAACGGCTGCACCTCGTCCGCTACGACGGTCCGGTGAGCGGTGTCTTCGGTGAGCCGGCGTCGGGGGTCAGCCAGGCCAACGAGGCCTTGGCCCGCCTGACCGTCCGAGGCCAGTCGAACCGATCACCGGTGGTAATCGGCGGCTCGGCGCTCGGGCCCCGTCCGGCCCGGGGGCTTCACGTGTTCTTCCGTGCCCTGGCCCAAGCCGGTGCCCCCCAACCGGTGCTGCTGCCGGACGCAACCGCCAGCACGTTCGAGCGGCAACCAGCCGAGTATCCGCGTCAAGATCTCGACTCGGTGTCCGGTTTGATCGAGGACAGCCAGGCGCTGCTGGCCAGCTACGAGATGATGTACTCCGGCGGCGGCATCAGCCCGCACGACTACCTGGTACGACTCCAGTCGGCGCTGTCGCTGGCCCGCAATCCGCAAGATCGGCACCGGTCGCTGGTGCTGTTCGCCGACGAGCTCGGCAGGGAGCTGGAGGTCATCTCGCTTCCCGACGCCCAGGCCGTGACCATGGCGGCCCGCCAGGGCTCGATCCCGTTGATCGTCGAGAGTCGGGCGGCGGGGCCTCGGCTGGTCATGCTGCACTTCCGCAGCGACAAGGTCGTCGTCGAACAAGATTCGCAACTGCTCGTCGTCGAGCCCGGGACCAGCTCGATCGATGTGGAGGTCGAGGCGCTGTCGCTCGGCGCGAGCCAGCTCGAGGTGTCGGTGTGGACGCCGGACGGCGCCCGGGTGCTGGCCACCAACCAGTTCCAGGTGCGCTCCACTGCCGTTCCCGGGTTGGGGCTGCTCATCTCGGCCGCTGCGGTGGCGTTTCTGATCGTGTGGTGGTACGTCGACCACGGACGCAGCCGGGCCAAGCGCATCGAGGCTCGGGCGGCACACATCATCGGAGGTGTGGCGAGCGGTCGGCCCAACGACTCCATGGTGCAACCCGACGCTACGCCATCGGCCATGATTGACCGAAGCGGTTCGAGTAGGCCATGGCATCGGGACCCTGTCGGGTGATCGGGCCATGGCCCCGGCCTCTCGGATAACCGATCGGCACCAACGCCACACTGGCCCATGACTTGGGAACGTCGAGCAGCGTCTTGATCTCGTCCTCTCGGTAGCAGTGCAGCGTCGTGAGCGTGCAGCCGAGTCCTTCGGCCCGGCACGCCAGCATGGCGTTCTGCACCGCGGTGTAGACCGACGCCCCGCCCACCATCGAGATGCGGTCGAGGTGGGCGTCCGTGATCGCCATCTGCGACGGGTCGGCCACGAAGAGCAGGAGCGCCGGCGCCTCCCCCCTATGGGCGGCGAGATGGTCGCCGGCGGCGATAGTACGCTCCTGGGCGGCCAGCTCGTCGTCGCCGAGTCCGGCGGCGGCGGAACGCCTTCGGGCGAAGTCGACGTAGCGTTCCCACTCCGGACGATAGACGTCGGCCACACCCTGTTTCAATGCGGGATCGGTGACGACGACGACCCGCCACGGTTGCATGTTGCCGCCGGTGGGTGCCCAGCAGGCGGCCTGCAGCACGCGACGCAGAACATCCTGCGGAATCGGATCGGGACGGAGCCGACGCACCGCACGCAGCGTGCTCATCAGCTCGTACAGGTCGAGCCGGCTGGACTGATGGTCGTCGGTCGTCGGCACCGACCCAGGCTACCCATTGTTGATCGCCGGTTCCGTTCCGTTCCGGCTGGGTCAGTTGGCGACCGTGTGATCCCGGGTCCCGGCAATCACGGCCTCGGGGCTGGTGGCGTCCAGCTCGTCGAAGGTGATCGGGCCGAGATCGCCGTTGGTTTCGGGGTCGACGGGCGACTTCGCCCGCACGAGGAGCGCCGCGCCGATCGCCGACGCGAGGATCGACGCGGTGAGCACGGCGATCTTCGAGTGGTCGACAGCGATCGTGTTGCCCTCGAAAGCCAGCTCGGTGATGAACAGGGAGACGGTGAACCCGATACCGGCCAGGAATCCGACCCCGATGATGTGATTCCATCCCGTCTTGCTCGGCAGGGCGGCGATACCGGAACGGACTGCGAGCCAGGCCGCAACGCCGATGCCGATTGGCTTGCCGACCGTCAACCCGATCAACACGGCCAGACCGGTCGACGAGGACAGCCCCGCCCATAGCGCCGATGGCGACACGACGACACCGGTGTTGGCCAGGGCGAACACGGGAACGATGAAGAGGGCGGTGACCGGATGCAGTCCGTGGATCAGTCGGTCGACAACCGAACGCGACTCGCGGGTGTCGAACACGATGGACTTCAGCTCGTCGATCGTCGTGTGGGCTCCGGCGACGATCTCGGTCATTTCCGGTCGGCGGGGCTTGGCCGGGGCCAACAGGCCGCAGATCACACCGGCGAGCGTGGCGTGGACACCCGATTCGAAAACCGCCAGCCACAACCCGAATCCGACCAGCACGTAGACCGGCATCCACCACACGCCGAGGAACCGCAACATGACCATGGCCGCCAGGAGGCCGAAGGCCACGGTCAAGGCCGTCACGTTCAGCGACGTGGTGTAGAACGCGGCGATCACGAGGATGGCGCCCAGGTCATCGACGATGGCCAGCGTCAGCAGAAAGACTTTGAGCCGGCTCGGTACCCGGTTGCCGAGCAGGGTGAGAATGCCGACGGCGAAGGCGATGTCGGTCGCCATCGGAATACCCCAGCCGTGCCTCGTCTCCGCCCCGCTCAACGCGACGTACACCAAGGCGGGGACGACCATCCCCCCGAAGGCCGCGACGGCAGGCAGCGCTGCCTTGCGGGGCTCTCGGAGATCGCCGACGACCAGCTCACGCTTGATCTCCAGCCCTGCCACGAAGAAGAAGATCGTCATGAAGCCGTCGTTGACCCAGTGGACCAGCGACTCGTCCAGATGGACGGGGCCGACGGTGACCTCGAGATGGGTGTGCCAGAAGTGGTCCATCGTCTCGGCGGCCCCGGTGTTGGCCAGAACGAGCGCCGCCACGGCGCCGGCTATCAGCGCCAGACCCGAGAGATTCTCCAGGTGGATCATTCGCTCGAGAGGAAGTCGAATTCGATCGATCGGCTTTTCGATCGGCCTTTCGAGGTGGTGCGTGATTTGGTGGCTCACGAACTCGTGCATCGGCACGGTTTCGGCCCGACCTGAGAAAACCGGCGGATGCCTATCGCCTACACGGCAATGTGGTCCGGACTTGCCGTCCAGACTTGCCGCCTAGTCGATCGAGGCGACCGTGACCCGGTCTCGACCGCGGTCCTTCGACGCATACAGCGCCGAGTCGGCGGCGTCGAAGAGCATCTTGTCCACCCTCGAAGTCATCACCGCGGTGCAGGCTCCGCCGACGCTGACGGTTACAGAGATGGAGCCGGCGTCCGTTTCGATCGCGGCACCGCTGACCAGCAGACGCATACGTTCCGCGGCACCGGTCAACTCGCCGTCGATGACGTCGGGCAGGATGACGGCGAACTCCTCGCCGCCGATCCGAGCACTCAGCTCGCCTCGACGGGTGCCGTCCTGCAGACGTCGACCGACCTCTTGGAGTACCTCGTCACCGACACGATGCCCGTAGGTGTCGTTCACCGTCTTGAAATGGTCGAGGTCGAAGAGCAGCAGACCGAGCTTGGTCGAGCGAGGATTCCTGAGCCGCCCGGCAATCTGGTCGGTGAGAAACGTGTCGAACGTGCGCCGGTTCGCCAAACCGGTCAGCGCATCGGTGGAGGCGGCGGCGGCCAGTCGCTCGTTGTGCTCGGCCAGGACCTCGTTGCGGTGTTGCTCAGCCGAAAGCTGGGTCGCGACATCGAGGCTCATCGTGACCAGTTTGGCCTGGGCCGACCTGACTATTTCCTCGACCGACGTTGCGGCGACAGACCGAAGATCGAACGACTCGAACGTGGCATCGAGATCAGGGCGAACCTGCTCGATCAGCCGCTCCAGATCACCGGTATCGAGGCCAAGGTGGGCCGCCGCCGCGGTGGCGAGTTCGTCATAGGCGTAGGCCTGACGTTCCTCGTCGGGTGTCAGGAGCATGACGGCTGCGGCCGTTGCCACCTGCAGAATCCTACCGAGCGGCGTCTGATCGTCGGCCAGACCGCTCCGAGTCCGTATGGCCTCGCCGAGATCGTCGGGAAGTCCCCAATCGCCCAGAAGTCGGGCGGTGACCTCGTCGCTGGTGTAGCCCAGCAGCTCGATCTGCTCGGGTGCGCTGAGCCATGGGTCGGCGAGCCGGCGGTCCTTGGCGTCGACGGCGGCGGTGGCGAGCGCAAGCTTGCCGATGTTGGACAGGAGCCCGGCGACGAACGCATCGTCGCCGGCGTCGCCGCCCAGACCGGATGCCAGACGTCGAGCCAGCACTGCGCCTGCCAGACTCTGACGCCAGATGGCTTCGCTGTCGATCCCATTCGGAGTGAGACCTGTGACGAGGCTGAAGCCGAGCGTCACCATCTTCAACGTTCGGAGGCCGAGCAACATGGCGGCGCGGTTCAGACTCTTGACCGACCGGCCCGAGCTGTAAGCGGCGCTGTTGGCCAGGCGAAGGAGACGGGCTGCCAGGCCGGGATCGGTGGCGATCACCTCGGTGAGCTGCTCGATCGAAACGTCCTCGTCATCGGCCAGTTCGATCACCCGAACCGCGATCGGGGCGAGCGTCGGCAGGTCGGTCATCACCGCCACAACCTCGTCGATTGTCGGCCCCCGACCGTATTGACGGTGGATCGCGGCTTCGCTCGATGTCCCGGTAGCACCCATCGCAACTCCCATCGGCACCGATGGCGCCGATGCAAGGAGAACTGGTGGATGCGTCGTCAGAAAAGCCCGAGGTCCGTGTCGAGCCCGAGGCGGTGACGACCGGCGACCTCCATCGTGCGGGGAGCCACCATGGCGTGTTGTGTGGCGACAAGCGTGTCACGCAGGCAGCGCTGAAGCGGGCTCGATCGGTAGACGGCCGCACCGCCGCCTGCCTTGTACATCGACTCGGCCACCTCCGCCGCCGTCTGGGTGGCATGAGTGGCCGCCATGCGGAGTCGGCGCCGTTCGTCGCCCGACGCCTCGGTTCCGGCCTCGGCCCGTTGCCAACTGGCCTCGACGGACGATTCCATCAGCGCCCAGGCTGCGTCGAGCCTGGCCTCGGCCGACGCCACGTCCCGCTGGACCACGGCCCGCTCACGCAGGGTGCGGGAGCTGTCCTGGGGGCGCTTGTCGTGGGCGAGGGCGACCAGCTCGTCGATCGAGCGTCGAGCGATGCCGACGCTGGTGGCGGCGACGGCGAGCGCGAGCAACCCGTAGAACGAGAAGTGGGTGAGCGGGTTCGGAAAGGTGGCGGCGGTGCGACCGATCTCGACCCAGCGGCCCTCTGGCACGTGGACCCCGTCGACGGCGTAGTCGTTGGAACCGGTACCGGACAGGCCGGACACGTCCCATGTCGGGATGATCTCGACCTCGTCGCGGTCGAAGAACACGAACGGCACCCGGAGACCATCGTCGGGTCGGGGGGCCGACTTCCCGTCAGCGTCCACGACAAGGCAGCCACCACCGATCCACGTGCAGTGGGAGGTGCCCGAACCCCACTGCCAGCGTCCGGTGACCTCCAGACCGCCGTCGGGTAGGGGGCGGGCCCGCCCCTTCGGCATTGCGAAACCGCCGGTTATCGATTCGGGATCGGCATAGATCAGCTTGCCCCAATCGGCGGGAAGGAACGCGGCCAGCAGCGAGCTGGTGGTTGCGATGGCGACGCACCAGCCGACCGCCCCATCGGCATATCCGTACTGCTCGATCACCCGCAGCGATTGCCAGGCCGGGATCGCCGGTCCGCCCAACTCAACGGGCACCCACTGGCGGAAGGCGCCCGTCGGCCGGATGAGATCGACGAGATCTTGAGGCAGATCGCCGCCGTCCTCGATCTCGGTGGACCGGGCGCTGATCGTCGGGGTCAACCGGACGGCCGCCGCAACGCCGGAATCGTTGCCTACCGAGTTTCGCCTGCCGGCGGAACCTCGTCCGCCGAAACTCATGTTGGGCCGGGAGATCGAGGACCGGAAACGGCCTCAGCGACCGGGTCGGAAACGGCACGGGAGGTCACCATCAGATCATTATGCTCCGTTGTGCGCGTGCACCGCGTCGCTGACGGTGTCGGGCACGCGTGGAACAGGTGGGGCGTGGCGGAGGCCGCCGCTGTCGAGAGTCGGCAACCTCTGAGTAGGCTTGGAGCGTGAACACCAACCACGTGTCGGTTGGCGCGATGCTGGGCAGTCGCTATGAGTTGAGCGCGGTCATGGCGTCGGGCGGGATGGCCCAAGTTTGGCGCGCCCACGACAAGGTGCTCAACCGTCCCGTGGCCATCAAGGTCCTCCATCCTCATCTCGCCACCGATCAGGGGTTCGTAACCCGGTTCCGGCGCGAGGCGGTCTCGTCGGCCCGCCTGCAGCACGGCTCCATCGTGGCGGTCTACGACACGGTCAGCGACGACGGGATCGAAGCGATCGTGATGGAACTGATCGAGGGCCGCACACTGCGCTCGATCCTCGATCACGCCAAATCGCTTCCGCCGAGTACCACGGTGCAGATCGGCATGCAGATCGCCGACGCCTTGAGCGTGGCCCACTCCCACGGCGTGGTGCATCGCGACATCAAGCCGGGCAACATCATGATCGACAACGAGATGCGGGTCGTCGTCACCGACTTCGGCATCGCCAAGGCGACCAAGGACGTCGATCTCACCAACACCGGCACGCTGTTGGGGACCGTCAAATACCTGGCACCCGAGCAGGTGACGGGCGATCCGGTCGATCCCCGGACCGATCTCTATGCGCTCGGCGTCGTGCTGTTCGAAACGCTCGTCGGGGAGCCGCCGTTCAATGCCGAAACCGACGCCGCCATCGCCCTGGCCCGAATCCAGGGTCCCGTACCCCGGTGCCGGGATCGATTGCCGTCGGTTCCGGCCGCCCTCGACGCCATTATCGCCCGGGCCATGGCCCAGAATCCCGACGACCGGTTCGAACGGGCGGTTGTCATGAGGGACGCGCTGGCCGCCGCCGACCTCATGGCTTCGGTGGTCGACGAATCGATCTACGGTCCCGTCACTCGGGCCGACAACGGGATCGGCTTCGATCCCACAGGCCCCGGTCGCGGGCCCGCACCGCTCCCGTCACAACCACCGGTCGTGGCGCCGATGGCCGCATCGGAGCCGGTTCTCGCCGGCGATCCGAACCCTACCCCGCCCCCGGTCGACGGCACCGCCGTGATGACGCCGAACATGATCCGATCGGCCGGGAGCTCGAACCCGAGCTCGCAACCGATCGCGCCAGCCAAGCGGCGGAAGGGCCAGGCGGCTCGCAAGCAGGCGCGAAATGAACAGAAGGCCGGGGCGTCGATTCCGGTCGACGCCCCGGCCAAACTGCAACGCCCGTGGTTCGGGCGCACATTCGTCGCCCTGCTGTTCGTGGCGGCGCTTGTCGTGACCGGGCTGCTGGCCACGACCGGCGGTTTCGACGTCGGAGGTGTCAACCTCTCCGGCGAACCGCTGGCGGTGATCGACGCCACCACACTCGACCCGCTCGGCGACAACGGTGAGGAACGGGAGGACCGCGTCGGACGGGCCATCGACGGCGACGAACGCACCAGCTGGGTGACCGAGACCTACCGTCAGGGCCTACCCCAGACCAAGGACGGGGTCGGCATCGCCTTCGCCTTCGACGGCCGCCGGCAGGTCGATTCCCTGTCGATCCTGTCGACAACCGAGAATTGGTCGGCCGAGTTCTACATCCTCAACGAGCTGCCGCCGCCGACCGGATGGTCGGATCCGTCCGAGGTGGGTGGCAAGATTGGCGAGGTCGGCAATCGATCGGGGAACACCGATATCGACCTCGACAACGCCACCGGCCGCGGCGTCATGATCTGGATCACCGACACGGGTACCACCGTCGGCACCGACGGCACGGCCCGCAATCGTATGCAGATCATCGAAGCCGTCTTCCGCTGACGTCGCAGCGCCGGAGCCGCTGCTTACCGAGTTTGGCTCCACCAAACTCGCAGCCCCAAAAACGTCACCTGAAGATCAGTTTGGGTGAGCTTGCCCAGGCCGGCCTCCTTCGACCTGGGGCGTGCGACTGGTTTCCTCATTGTGAAGCTCAAGCATCGGGACGCCGGGCCCGTTATTGCCTGTAGTAGACACAGCGAACGAGACATCGATCCCAGAGGCCGCAATCTGGTCGCCTCGCTTCTGGGGGAGTCAGTGGCGAAACCGGCGTTTGCACTCCACGAACCACGGAGCGTTCGAGATGCAGGCCCAGCCGAAGACCACAACAGCAGCGATCACCTGGATGGGGGTCACCTGGTATCGAAGGGTGATCTGGCCTCAGGCCCTGGCTGCGCTGACCGTGACCTTGATGATGATTGCCGCCGGAATCAGCCCGGCGGCGGCCGCCAAGCCTGACCGCGACGGCGGGGGCAGCAGCTTCCAAACGTGCCGCGACATGCTCCGGAACGGCGCGACCGTGCCCTTGGACGACCTACGCACTGCGATCGGTGCCGATGTGGCATTGAACCAGTACGGGCTCAGCGGTGGTGGGGTTGGTGTCGCCGTGATCGACACCGGCGTGAACCGGGTCGGAGGTTTGGAGGGGGCCAGCACCGTTATCGACGGCCCCGATCTGTCCTTCGACGCATTGGAGGACACACTCCGCCATCGTGACCTGCACGGACACGGCACGAACATGGCCGCCATCATCGCCGCCAACAACTCGGCGGCAGGCGACGGCGTCGCCCAGGGAGCGCACATCGTCAACGTGAAGGTCGGCGCCGGTGACGGCACCGTCGACGTGTCGCAGGTGATCGCCGCCATCGACTGGGTGGTCCAGAACCGGGATATCAACGGCCACAACATCCGGGTGATCAGCCTGGCCTACGCCACCGACTCCGAGCAGGACTACCGGCTCGACCCGCTGGCCCACGCCGTCCAGTCGGCTTGGAACCACGGCATCGTCGTGGTTGTCGCCGGCGGCAACGACGGTCGAGGCATCTCCCGGCTGGGCAACCCGGCGATCAACCCCTACGTGATCGCTGTCGGCAACGCACAGCAGACCCCGAGCAACGGCTGGAGGATCCCGTCGTCGTCCTCGACCGGCGACGGTGTCCGCAACCCCGACGTCGTGGCCCCCGGTAAGCACATCATGAGCGCCGGCGTCGGCGGCTCGCTCCTCGTCGACGGTCACCCGAGTGCGGTCTGCGAGACCAACAACGGCGAGCTGTACCTGCGAGGTACGGGCACGAGCCAGGCGGCCGCGGCC
>JBFHEP010000110.1:0-12065 GCA_041584095.1 Acidimicrobiales bacterium
CTCGGGCCCCGTTCGCGGGCCCCGAGACCGGCTTCCGCACCAACAGCGGAGATCCAGTTCGAGGTGAAACCATGTCGAAGAAGATGAAATCGCACAAGGGAGCCAAGAAGCGGTTCAAGGTGACCGGCTCGGGCAAAGTGACCCGCCGCAGCAAGAACCTGAACCACTTCCTGGAGAAGAAGTCGAGTCGGCGCAAGCGGCGCCTGACCGGAGACTTCGAAGTGAGTCCGGCCGACGCGCCGCGCATCAAGAAGCTGCTGTCGAGCTGACATCCCTGCGGTCGCCGGGAACGTCGCCCCGAACGGGCACCCGAACCGCGATCGCACCACAAGAATTGTTCGTTTTGTAAGAGGAGTAGAAGTTAGATGGCACGTGTCAAGCGCTCTGTGCACTCGAAGAAGCGTCGTCGTACCACGCTGGCCAAGGCCAAGGGCTACTACGGCAACAAGAGCCGCAGCGTCCGGGCAGCCAACGAGCAGGTCATGCACTCGGGCAATTACGCCTTTCGTGATCGCCGTGCCCGCAAGGGAGAGTTTCGTCGGTTGTGGATCCAGCGGATCAACGCCGCATGTCGCCAGAACGGAACGACCTACAGCCGCTTCATCAGCGGTCTGAAGGCAGCGGAGGTCGAGGTCGACCGCAAGATGCTGGCCGAACTCGCCGTGTCCGATCCGACCGCGTTCGCCGGTCTCGTCCAGTTGGCCGACCACTCGGTCGAGGCCGCCTGAGCGGTCCCTGAGGGGCGACGCCCGATCGGCCTTCCGACGACATGGTCGACACCGCTCGCCACTCCGACCCGGTTTCACTCGGCGCCCACAGCGCCCGACTCAAACGACTTCGTCGTCTGGTTCGGCAATCGAAGGTCCGCTCCGACGAGCGGGCCTTCGTCGTTGACGGACCGACGTTGGTCGCCGAGGCAGTGGCCTCGCCCCGCCCGGTCGAAGGCGTCTACATCGGTTCGGAACATGGCCGGGAGCTGTTGACCGCACAACTCGATGCGTTCGAGTTGTCGCTCGGATCGACCCCGGTCTACTCCGTCGACGACGAGGCGTTGATCTCGATCCTCGATCCGGCCAATCCTCGCCCGGTGGCCGCGATCGTCGAGGCTCCGTCGTTCACCCTGGCCGAGGTCGACGACGATCTACCGCTGCTGGTGGCCGTCGAAGTCGGCGATCCCGGCAACCTGGGCACGATCATTCGCACAGCCGAGGCCGCAGGATTCGGTGGCGTCGTCATCATCGGTCACTCGGTCGACCACCTCAATCCCAAGGCCGTGCGATCGTCGGCCGGCTCGGTTCTCCGCCTCCCAATCGTGGTATACGGAGCGGCCGGTGATGCCGTCGAGGCGGTCAAAACCGGTGGCCGGCTGGTGGTGGCCACCGTGGTCGATCCGGCGGTGCAGGCCTACGACCGCCTCGACCTGACGTCGGCCGCGATTCTGGTCGGCAACGAGCCCCGCGGGCTCGACCCGGCAGTGATCGCTGCGGCCGATGAGGTCGTCACCATTCCGATGGCCGACGGCGTCGAATCGTTGAACGTCGGTGCGGCGGCGGCGGTCCTGGCCTTCGAAGTGGCCCGCCAGCGCCGGAATCGCCGTTCGGCCGATCTCGATCTGTCGTGAAATTGCCTGTCAAACGGCCGCCGATTCGCTAGAAACAAGTAAGGAGACCGAAGCCTGGTGTCCGAAAACCAGCGAAAAGTCCCATGATGGAAAGCCCATGCAAGTCCCCATGCTCGAACTGATAGCCAAACACGAGTCGGCCTCGCTGGCCGCCGTCGCCGATGCGTCCTCCGTGGCCGATCTTGATCGGGTCGAGTCCGAAGCGCTCGGTAAATCCGGTTCGTTGATCGTGCTCAAGCGCGACCTCGGCTCGATTCCGGTCGAGGAGCGAAAGACCGCCGGTCGCGCACTCAACGAAGCCAAGCAGCAGGTCGAGCGGGCGCTGGCCGAACGCCGGCGCGAACTGGCGTCGGCCGAACGGACCGCCCGGTTGCAGGCCGAACGGCTCGATCTGACCGAGGTACCGACAACCGTGTCGGTCGGTCATGCCCATATCGTGACCCAGGCATGGGAGGAGCTCGAGGACGTGTTCGTCGGCATGGGCTACCACATCGCCGAGGGTCCCGACATCGAGACCGACTGGCACAATTTCGACGCCCTCAACATCCCGCCCGGTCATCCGGCCCGCGACGGCTTCGACACGATCTATGTGAACCACGGCGAGCCGGGCTCCACGCTGCTCCGAACCCATACCTCGCCGGTCCAGATCCGCACCATGCTGGCCCAGGAACCGCCGATCTACATCGTGGCTCCCGGCCGGGTGTTCCGGCGCGACACCGCCGATGCGACCCACATGCCCGTGTTCCATCAGCTCGAGAGCCTCGTCGTCGACAAAGGCATCTCGTTGGCCGACCTGGCCGGTACGATCGAGACCTTCACCGAGCGCTACTTCGGCACCGGCTTCCACTCCCGCCTGCGGCCGAACTACTTCCCGTTCACCGAGCCGTCGGCCGAGTTCGACGTGCAAGCGCCCGACGGCTCCTGGCTGGAGCTCGGCGGATGCGGCATGGTCCACCCGAACGTGCTGCGGGCCGGCGGCATCGATCCGGAGGAGTGGTCCGGCTTCGCCTTCGGCTTCGGGATCGACCGCTTGGCCCAGCTCAAGTTCGGCGTCGACGATTTGCGCGACATGTATTCGAACGACATCCGCTTCCTGCGGCAGTTCTAGGTCGTCGATCCGGCATGAGCACCGCAAGCAGAGGTTTGATATGAAAGTACGCACTTCATGAAGGTTCTACTCTCCTGGATGAAGGAGTTCGCCCCGATCGAGGGTGATCCGCATGATCTCGCCGAGGCGCTGACCGAGATCGGCCTGGTGGTCGACGGCGTTTCCGTCGTCGGTTCGAGCTGGGACGGCATCGTCGTGGCCGAGGTGCTGGGCCTGCGACCCCACCCGAAAGCCGACCGGATCCAATTGGTCGACGTCGACGCCGGCGATGGCGAGCCGCTGCAGATCTGCTGCGGCGCGTTCAACATGGCGGTCGGGGATCTGGTGCCCCTCGCCACGGTCGGAACCGTGATGCCCGGTGGCCTGGAGATCGCCCGTCGCCAGATGCGGGGCGAGTGGTCGAACGGCATGCTGTGTTCGGCGGCCGAACTGGGAGTCGCCGAGGACGCCGAAGGGATTCACATCCTCGAGGCCGGGCTGACACCGGGTCAGCCACTGGTCGACGCACTCGGCGTCGAGACCGACGTGCTGTTCGACATCGATGTGGAGGGAAACCGGCCCGACGCCCTGTCGGTGGCCGGTGTGGCCCGGGATCTGGCGGCCCGGCTCGGCGTGCCATTCACCAACCGGCGGCCTGTCATCGCCGAACTCGATCCGCCCGCCTCCGAACGTACCTCGATCGAGATCCAAACCCCGGACTTCTGCCAGCGGTTCGGCGCCCGCGTGCTCGACAACATCACCATCGGCCAGTCGCCGTCGTGGATGGCGGCGCGCCTCACGGCGGCCGGGATGCGGCCGATCAACTCGATCGTCGACATCTCCAACTACGTGATGCTCGAACTCGGTCAGCCGAACCACACCTACGACCTGGCCCTCGTTCCCGACGGTCATCTCGGCGTGCGTATGGGTCGCGATGGGGAGACCATCACCACGCTCGACGATGTGGAGCGCACGATCACCGGCGACGACGGCGTGATCGTCAACTCGGCGGATGAACCCATCGGCCTGGCCGGTGTCATGGGTGGCGCATCGACCGAGATCACCCACACCACCACCTCCGTGGTGGTGGAGGCTGCGGTCTGGGACCGGATGGCGATCGCCCACACGTCCCGTCGTCTGGGCCTTCGCTCGGAGGCTTCGACCCGTTTCGAGCGAGGTGTCGATCCCTACGGCGTCGAGCGGGCCTTGGACCGATTCGCCGAGCTGGCCGTCGAAATCTGCGGCGCGAAGGTGTCGGCCGGAGTTGTCGTGGCCGAGGGCACGCTCAAGGTGGCGCCCCCGGTCGAGGTCCGAACCGATCGGGTCAACGCCATCCTCAACACATCATTGTCGACCGACGAGATCGCCGAGATCCTCGATCCGATCGGGTACACGTCCGAGCCGGTGTCCGGCACCGACGATCGGCTGACGGTCGCCATCCCGAGCTGGCGACCGGATTCCACCCTCGAGATCGACGTCATCGAAGAGATCGGACGTCACCACGGGTACGACAAATCGGGGTTGCGGGTACCGGTTCCGACCCAGGTCGGGCGGCTCACGCCCGCTCAAACCGGTCGTCGCCGGATCCGACGGGCCCTTCTGGGTGCCGGCTACTCCGAAGCGATGCCGATGCCCTTCCTGGCCCCCGATGATCTCAGCCGGGCCGGCATTGACGACGTCCCACTCACGCTGGCCAACCCCCTGGTGGCGGAGGAGTCCGTGCTTCGCACGACGTTGCTGCCCGGCCTCCTCAAAGCGGTGCTTCGCAATCAGTCCCATCGCAGCGGTCCGGTGAAGTTGTACGAGCTGGGTCGGGTGTACCATCCCGCCGACGGTGAGCTGCCCGAGGAGTATGATCGGGTGGCCGCCATCGAATCCGGATTCGAGGCCTCCGCCGCAACCGGCGCAACAGCAGCCGAGGCTGCGGTTCGGACACTCTACCGCCTGGCCGCCGACCTCAACCTGGCCAACCTCGCCATCACCAACGCGGAGGTCCCCGGTCTCCATCCCACTCGCGGCGCCACGGTCCAGTTCCGTGGTCGTGTCATCGGCGCGGTGGGCGAGGTCGACCCGCGTGTGCTCGAGAACTACGATGTCGACGGTCGAGTGGCATGGTTCGAGTTGCGGGTCGACCCGCTGCTCGCCGCCCTGGACTCGGTCCCCCCTTATCGGCCGATTTCGCTGTACCCGTCGAGCGACATCGACCTCGCCTTCGTGGTCGACGACGATGTTCCGGCCACGATGGTGGCTCGGACGCTTTCGAAGGCCGGCGGTGACCTGCTGCAGTCCGTCGAGCTGTTCGACGTGTTCCGGTCCGATCAACTGGGGGAGGGGCGACGGTCGCTGGCCTACCGACTGCGCCTCCAGGCGGCCGACCGGACCCTGACCGATGCGGAGGTGGCCGCGGTCCGGCAACGCTGCATCGACGCGGTCGCGAAATCCAACGGCGGTCAGCTACGTTGAAGCAATGACTGCCACCGATTCCGCTGCCGCCGGCCCTGATGGCGCAGAGACCGACACCGCCGATCTGACCGCCGCCGAGGTCACCTGGGACCTCGAAACCCTGCTCGACGGCGTCGAAACACCCGACGTCCTGCTCGACGAGGCCGAGGCGCTGGCCTCGGACCTCGAAGTTCACCGGGGTTCGGTGGGCACCATGGACGCAGCGGCTCTGGCCGAACTGATGCACACCATGGCCCGAATCTCGGAACTGATCAGCCGTGCCGGCCACTATGGCGGCCTCAAGTTCGCCGAGAACACCCAGGACCCGGTGTCGGCCGCCTTGATGCAGCGTCTGGAGGAGCGTTCCACGGCCATCGGCTCGAAGTTGATGTTCGTCGAGCTCGAGTTTGCGGCCGCAGCCGACGATCATGCGGAGGCGGTCCTTGCCGACGAGCGTCTGGCGTTCTGCCGCCACCACCTGGAGAACACGCGCCGCAACCGGCCCTATCTCCTCACCGAGCCGGAGGAGGCCGTTCTACTCGAGACGTCGGTTTCGGGGCCGTCGGCCTGGGTTCGGCTGTTCTCGGAGCTGACGTCGGTGATCGAGGTCGAGGCGACCTGGAGTGCGGGCGCCGACGGCACACACGAAATCGTCGGCCTGGAACAGGGGCTGTCGATGCTGCAGCATCCGAGCCGCGAGACCCGGGCCACCGCGGCCCAGGCGGTCACCGATGGCTTGGCCCCCGGACTGAAGACTCGGGCGTTCATCTACAACACCCTCCTGCTCGACAAGTCGATCCGTGATCGCCTGCGCAGCTATCCGACCTGGATAACCAGTCGCAACCTGTCCAACGAGGCCAGCGACGAGTCGGTCGCCGCGCTGGTGGAGGCGGTGGTGAGCCGCTACGACATTCCGCAGCGGTGGTACCGGCTGAAAGCGGGCGCAATGGGCGTCGACAAGCTGGCCGACTACGACCGCATGGCCCCGATGGCCGACACCTCACAGGAGGTGGGCTGGGCCGAGGCGACAGCCATCGTCCGCGATTCCTACCGGTCCTTCTCTCCAGAGTTGGCCGACATCGTCGACCGGTTCATCGACGAGCAGTGGATCGACGCCCCCATCCGCCCTGGTAAGCGACCCGGCGCGTTCTGTGCCTACTCGGTGCCGAGCCACCATCCCTACGTGCTCTTGAACTGGGCCTCCAAAACCCGAGACGTGCTGACGCTTGCCCACGAGCTCGGTCACGGGATCCACGGCTACCTGGCCCGGGAGCAGGGGATCTTCCACCAGTCGACTCCGCTGACGTTGGCGGAGACGGCGTCGGTTTTCGGTGAGACCGTGACCAACAACCGGCTGCTGGGCATGATCGACGACCCGGCCGAACGGTTCGCCTTGCTGGCATCCGTCGTCGACGACTCGGTTGCCACGGTCTTCCGTCAAGTGGCGATGAACCGGTTCGAGGACGCCTGCCACACCGAACGACGCGACGTGGGAGAGCTCTCCGTCGAACGGTTCGGCGAGCTGTGGATCGGGTCCCAGACCGACATGATGGGCGATTCGGTGGAGCTCACTGACAACTACGCAACCTGGTGGTCGTACATCCCCCACTTCATCGGTAGTCCGGGATACGTCTACGCCTACGCCTACGGCCAGCTCCTGGCGCTGTCGGTCTACGCCCGATACGAGGAGCAGGGCGACTCGTTCGTGCCCGCCTACCTCGATCTGCTCCGGGCCGGCGGTTCGAGGTCACCGGAGGAGCTGGGCGCCATCGTCGACTGCGATCTCGCCGACCCGTCGTTCTGGGTCGCCGGCCTCGACATCGTGGACCGGCAGCTGGCGAGGACCGAAGAGGCGGCGGAGGCCGCCGGGGTGGTCTGACGAAACATCTCTTCGTAGCCACGAAGGGATTCCTCGTTCGGCGCGTGGGGCGCGTCGCCCACGACGCGGGAAACGTACGGAAACAGCCGCAGCACGCTGTGTGACGGCGTGGTCCCTCAGTCGGCGGCCACGTCGTAGCCGGCCTCGTCGATTGCAGCCACGATCGCGTCGTGGTCGCCACCGGTGACCGTGACGGTCTTGTTGCCAAGATCGACCTCGACCGCCGTCACGCCGTGGAGCGGACTCACCTTGGCGGTGATGGCGTCGACGCAGTGACCGCACGAGACCCCCGGAACCGAGAAGGTCTGGGCGGTGGGCTCTGGATGAAGGTCGGTCATGATCGATCCTTTCGGAGGGGAGCGCGATAGCCCTTGAAGCCTCTCAGCCGCAGGCTATTGGACACGACGAACAATGACGACATGCCCATGGCTCCGGCTGCGATCATCGGGTTGAGCACTCCGAGGGCGGCGAGGGGTATGGCGGCCGCGTTGTAGGCGAAGGCCCAGAAAAGGTTGCCTTTGATGGTGGCCAGCGTCCGACGGGCCAGCGCGATGGCGTCGGCCACGGCCCGAAGATCGCCTGATACCACGGTCAGGTCCGAGGCCTCGATGGCAACGTCGGTCCCTGTGCCGATGGCGATGCCGAGGTCGGCCTGTGCCAGCGCCGGGGCGTCGTTGATGCCGTCGCCGACCATGGCGACGCGCTTGCCCTCGGCCTGGAGACGCTTGATCTCGGCCGCTTTCTGATCGGGGAGCACCTCGGCGATCACCCGGTCGATGCCGACCTGGTCGGCCACGGTCGCCGCCGTGGTGGCGTTGTCGCCGGTCAACATCGTGACGGAGAGTCCCAACTCGTGGAGGGCGGCGATCGCTTCGGTCGACGTCGCCTTGATCTCGTCGGTCACCACGAAGATGGCCTGGGCTTCGAATCGGCCGCCATCGGAGCCCCGGCCGGCGAAGACCACGGTCGCTCCCCGCCCCTCGGCCGCTGCGGCCTTCGCCTCGAGCTTGTCGGGCACGGAATCGAAATGGCTTCGGCGGCCGACCCGGTAGTCGATGCCGTCGACCGTGCCGGAGACGCCGTAGCCCGGTCGGTTGGTGAAGTTCTCCACCGGCGGGTGGTCGTCGCGGTCACCACCGTTGACAGCGACCACCGCCTGGGCGACAGCCACGGCGATCGGGTGCTCCGACCGGGACTCGACGGCTGCGGCGGCCCGTCGCAGGTCGTCGTGATCGCCGCCGTCGACTGTCTCGAACGCCGTGACCGTCATGCGGCCTGCGGTGACGGTACCGGTCTTGTCGACGACGGCGACATCGACCGTGCGGGTGTCCTCGAGCACCTCGCCACCCTTGATGATCACGCCCAGTTGGGCGCCCCGGCCGGTTCCGACCATGATGCCGAGCGGCGTGGCCAGTCCGAGGGCGCATGGGCAGGCGATGATGAGCACGGCGACGGCCGCCGTGAACGCCGTGTCGAGGTCGTGGCCCAGGAACAGGCGAACGGCCAGCGTGAACAGTGCGATGACGATGGCGGCGGGCACGAAGACGGCGGCAACCCGATCGGCCAGACGTTGCACCTCGGCTCGGGAACCCTGGGCCTGATCGACCAGTCGGATGATCTGCGACAGAGCGGTGTCGCCGCCGACCCGGGTGGCCTCGACGACGAGGGATCCGTTGGCGTTGACGGTGGCACCGACCACCTCATCGCCGACCCCGACGTCGACCGGAACCGGTTCGCCGGTCACCATCGAGGTGTCGACGGCGGACGAGCCTTCGACAATCACCCCGTCGGTGGCGATCTTCTCGCCCGGGCGTACGACGAAACGCATCCCGACCGCCAGGTCGTCGAGCGGGATCTCCCGGCCGTCGGTCAGGCGGGCGGTGTTGGCGCCGAGTTCGGCCAGCGCCCGGATGGCGTCCCCCGACCGGCGTTTTGCCCGGTGTTCGAGCCACTTGCCCAGCAGGATGAGGGCGACGATGACCGCGGCGGTCTCGTAGTAGACCGAGCCGTGCTCGCCGTGCTCGCCGACCCAGGAACCGCCGGCAAGCCGTCGAACGATGACCACCGTCGACCAGGTCCAGGCCGAGAGCGTGCCCATGGAGACGAGTGTGTCCATCGTTGTGCTGAGATGGCGGAGATTCCTGGCCGCAGCCCGGTGGAAGGGCCAGCCCGACCAGAACACGACGGGTGTGGTCAACGCGCCGACGATCCATTCCCAGCCGGAGAATCGGAACGGGGGCACCATGGAGATCAACACGATCGGCACGGCCAGAACACCGGCCACCACCAATCGCCGGTACAGGTCCGCCTGACGACGCTCGGCGGCTTCGACGGCTGTTCCGTCGTCGATCAGCTGGTAACCCAGGCTCTCGATCGCCTCGCGGAACTGCGGGCCGCCGACCGATTCACCGTGGCGGACCATCGCCCTGCCCGTGGCGAAGTTGACGTTGGCCTCCGTCACACCGTCGAGATGGGTGAGCTTGCGCTGGATGCGATTCGAGCAGGCCGCGCATGTCATCCCATCGATCAGAAGGTCGGATCGAACGGGCCCGCTTGCCTTGTCCGGCGCCGTCTCGTCAGATGGCGAGGTCGTCGCAGGGGTTGTCACAGGAGTACTCACACATCCAGTCTAGACCTTCTAGTCCACTGGAAGGTCAAGCGATACTCGCAGCGCCCGAATTCAAGGGTCGACCGATGCGATCACCTGGCAGCGGTTTGGATCGGTGCAGGTGCTGGGATCGAGTGCCGCCGCCCGCTCGGCCATGGCCACCAGCGTCGAGTGGGTCTCCCGGAGCCGGTCGATCTGGGCTTCGACCTCGGCGATGTGGCGATCCAGGAGTGATCGCGTGTGTTGGCACGAGGTCGTACCGGCCTCCTTCAGCTCGAGCACCGAAGCGATCTCGGCCAAGGACAGCCCCGACGCCTGCGCGTCCCGGATGAAGGCGAGACGTTCGGCCCCGGACTCGTCATAGGCCCGATACCCGCTACCGGTGCGGGACGGTTCCGGGAGGAGTCCGATCGACTCGTAGTAGCGAATGGTCTTGGTGGAAACCCCCGCTGTTTCGGCCAGTTCGCCGATTCTCATGTTCTCAGTGTAGGTGGGTCGCGATGTCACTCAGATCACGGGCCACCTTGGCGGCGATCTCCGCGGCCGGAGGACCGTAGGTGGCCAGAAAATGAGCGTGAGGAGCGTACGGCTCGACGTGCAGGTTGTGCATCGGCGCGACCGTGTTGTCCCACTGCTCGGCCACCGACGCCGGGGTCCGACCCCGCTCGTTGACATCGCGGACGAGGCGTCGCTGGTAGCGAATGTCGCCGGGGCAGTCGAGGTACACCCGGTAGTCGATGAGCTCCCGGATCTCGGCGAATGCGAACAGCAGGATTCCTTCGATGACGACGTACTCGGTCGCCTCGACGATGTCGACATCGCCGGACCGGGTGTGGCTGGCGAAGTCGTAGATCGGCACCGCGATCTCGGCGCCGCGCCGTAGGGCCGCCAGATGATCGGTCAGCAGTCGGACATCCAACGAGTCCGGGGCGTCGAAGTTCACCAGTGCCCGTTCCGCGGTGCTCAGGTGGGCGAGATCGTGATAGTAGGAGTCGAAACTGAGGATGGCGTTCCGGCCCGATCCGAGTTTCCGGGCCAGCTCGCGGGCCAGTGTGGTCTTGCCCGATCCGCTCCCGCCGCAGACGCCGATGATGGTGCTGCCTGAAACCTCGTCCACGGGATAGAGATTTTAGCGGCGATGCGGCCACCCGGCGAACGCGGTTCGCTGCCGTGTCGCCTCGTGTCCGGGTCATGAGGCAGGGTTTCGCCATTCGTTAGGAATCCGTACGGGCCCGGACAGTGTCGATGAGTAGTTTGTTGAAGTGAGCACGATGGTTGCGAGTAGCGTTATGTCCGTGATGTCCCCCGTAGGCACCAGCACGATCCTCGTCGTCGACGACGAGCCGATGGTGCGCGAAGTGGTGGTTCGCTACCTGCAGGTTGAGAATTACCGGGTCGTGGAGAGGGCCGACGGCGGCGAGGCGCTGGAGTGGTTGGAGGCCAACCGGCCCGACCTCGTCGTGCTCGACGTGATGCTGCCCAACGTCGACGGATTTCACCTCCTCCGCTACATCCGTTCCCGCTGGGACGTTCCCGTCATCATGTTGACCGCTCGCGCCGACGAGACCGACCGCGTGGTCGGCCTCGAACTCGGCGCCGACGATTACGTCGTCAAGCCGTTTTCGCCTCGGGAGCTGGTGGCCCGGGTTCGCAATGTTCTTCGGCGGAGCTCGGTGGCCGACGGCGGTCAGGGTCCGCTCGAGTTCGACGGTCTCGTGATCGACGTCGGTGCCCGGGAGGTGACCACCGAAGGCGGCGTCGTCGAGCTGACTCCGAAGGAGTTCGATCTGCTGGCCGTGCTGGCCCAGTCGCCCCGTCAGGTTTTCAGCCGCCGCCAGCTTTTGGAGCTGGTCTGGGAATCCGCCCCCGAGTACCAGGATCCGGCGACCGTCACCGTGCATGTCGGCCGCCTTCGGCAGAAAATTGAGTCCGATCCCGGCAACCCCCGTTGGATCACCACCGCCCGCGGTGTCGGCTACCGGTTCGAGCCGTAGCCGCGGATTGGTCGAGGTGTCGGGTCCGTGGCAGTGAAATCATGGCACTGAAGTTCGACATGGCCGATCCGTGGCTCATTGCCGCGGTCGGGGTGGCGCTGACGGCCTTGACCGCGGGGTCCGGCGTGCTGCTCCAGCGGTTCGCCGCCCGCCTCCCGTCGCTGCGGTCCCAGGTGCTGGTGATCGCCCTGGCCGCGCTCGCCATCGGGGTCATCGCCGCCGTCAGCCTCGGCCGGCTGATGGTCCTGGGTGACGATGCTCTGGGCGCAGTACTGGCCGTACTGCTGTTGATCGTCCCGTTCGTGATCGCCCTGGTGATCGTGGCCACCAAACCGCTTCGGGCCGCCGCCGGACGAATCGAGGCCACGCTCAACAGCCTGGAGCAGGGCGATCACGGGGCACGAGCCGCCCTGGAGAGGTCGGACGAGTTCGGC
>JBFHEP010000111.1:0-12007 GCA_041584095.1 Acidimicrobiales bacterium
AGGCGGGCGATGACCGATTCGAGCAGGGTGGTCTTGCCCGTGCCCGACGGGGCGACGAACGAGATCATCGGAGGCGTTGTTCGGGACACGGTCATCGGATCTCCGTTGTGGTTCCCACGGTCGTTGCCGTGCTCACGAAGGTGTCCTCCGCAGCGGTTTCGGCCGCTTGGCCGGAACTCGGGGAGAGGCGCACCGCGCCGAACACTAGCAACGGATGGATCATCATCCTCACGGCGCGGTAGCTTGGACCGGCGATGGAACTTGATCTCGAGGGCAAGCGGGCGCTCATCACCGGCGGTTCGAAAGGCATCGGTCTGGCCTGCGCTCACTCGTTTGCGGCTGAGGGCGTCGATCTGGCCATCGCCGCTCGCGAGGTCGGCCCGTTGAAAGAGGTCACCCGTGACCTGCGCACCGGCTACGGAGTCGAGGTCACGAGCCACTCGTGCGACCTTGCCCGGCCAGAACACCAGTCCGCCCTGGCCGAGGTTGTCGGCGACATCGACATACTCGTCAACAACGCCGGTGCCATCCCCGGCGGCGACCTGCTGGGGGTCGACGAGAAGGAATGGCGGCAAGGTTGGGACCTCAAGGTCTTCGGCTACATCAACCTGGCCAGGCTCGTCTTGCCGATGATGCAACGACGCGGCTCGGGTGTGATCGTGAACGTGATCGGGGCTGCCGCCGAGTTTCCTCGCGGCAACTATCTGGCGGGCGCCGCGGGCAACGCCGCCCTCGCCAACTTCACTCGGGCCCTCGGAGCCCAGACGTTCGAGCAGGGCGTTCGGGTCGTCGGCATCAGTCCCGGCCTGACCCACACCGACCGGCTCGAAACGCTACTGCGTCGACAGGCCGCGGACCGCTTCGGCAATCCGGAACGTTGGGACGATCTTTTGTTGGGCGGGCCGCCGCCGGCCAGGCCGGCGGAGATTGCCGACCTGGTGGTGTTCGTAGCCTCAGAGCGCGCCGGCTTCCTGTCGGGCACCGTGATCACCGCCGACGGTGGGGCCGGGTACCGCTGACGGCATCCAGCGTCTATCCACGATTTTGGTCGACGACAAGATTCCGGCTATCACGTTGACACCGATCAGAGGAGAGATGCATGAGCGCCCATCGCCAGGCCGTCGACAACGTGACCTCGTCGTTCACCGACTTCCAGACCCTCATCGAATCGCTGTCGACCGAGGATCTCGCCGTTCGGTCGCTCTGCCCCGACTGGAATGTCAGAGGGGTCGTCCTGCACGTCCTCGGCATCGAGAACTGCCTCGCCGGATGGGTACCGGACGCCGACGACGACTCGCCGCCGTTCACACGGGTCGAACCGTTCATGGCCGAGCACGACGATGCCGACCCGGCTCGTCTCGCCGAACTCGCTCGGGCCGTTCTCGAACGGCGACGACATGATCTGGATGGGGCGACGGAGGCCGATCTCGCCCGCCTGTGCATGACTCCGGTCGGGCAGGTGCCCTACGGCACGTTCATGGCTGTCCGCAATTTCGACATCTGGGTTCACCATCGGGATATCACCACACCGCTCGGCCGCGCCACCGACGATGGCGGACCGGCGGCCGAGGCGGCGATGGATCAGATCCACGGTTCACTCGGCTACATCGTCGGCAAGAAGATCGGTCTGCCCGACGGCATGAGTATTGCGTTCCACGTGCACGGCCCGGTGGAGCGCACCATGGCGGTATCGGTCGACGGAAGGGCCAAGGTCGTACCGGAGATCGCCGGAAGCCCGTCGGTGGAGGTGACGGCCGACAGCCTCACCTTCGTCCAGCTGGCCTGTGGCCGGATTGATCCCGAGCAGGCCATCGCTGCCGGCCGGGTCACCTGGACCGGCGACGATGAATGGGGAGGTCGGGCCGCTCGCAATCTGGCGTTCACGATCTAGGGGCGGGCCTGTCGACGATGCGTGTTCACACCGTCACCCGGGGAACCGATCCGTCGTCCGCCCCCGTGGCCCTGATGTTCCTCCACGGCGTCGGCTCCTCGTCCTCGACGTGGAACGCGGTGATGAACCTGCTGGCCGACCGCTACCCGGTGGCCGCCTTCGACCTTCTGGGTCACGGGGAGTCGCCGACCCCTGATGATCCGGAGCTGTTCTCGCGTGACGCCGCACTGGGCGACATCGACGACCTCCTGACCGAGCTGGGATCACCGACGGTGCTGATCGGCCACTCGCTCGGCGGTTACCTGGCTCTGGCTCATGCCGCCACCAGGCCCGACGTGGCCGCCGGACTCGTGGTGCTCAACACCGGCCCGGGGTTCCGGGACGCAACCAAACGAGAAGCCTGGAACGAGCGGTCGCGGCGCAACGCCCACCGCTTCGGCGTGGCTCCCCAGGCGGCCGAGATCAATCTGCAGCACGACGGCGTGGTCATGGAGCGTCTCACCGAGATCACGGTGCCGACCCTGGTCCTCGCCGGCACGGCCGACCGGCCCGAGTACACGGGCGCAGGGGAGTACCTGGCCCGGAAGATGCCCGACTGCCGGTTCGTTCCCGTCGAGGCCGGTGAGCACGTCATGCACGAGTCAACCCACGCCGTTCACATCGCCGAGCTGATCGATCGGTTCGTCGTCGACCGGGTCCTCCCTCCCAATTCTCCGAGCCGATCGGTGGGGGGCGGGGGCTAGCGGCGCTGTCCCGCCCATTTCGTGAACTGCTTGAGCGTCCAGGAGTTGACCACCAGTTCCCTCGGCGCCCACCCCCGCTGGGCCGTGAGCACACCGTACTCCATCCGGCCGAGTTCGGATGTGTGGTGGCTGTCGGTGTTGATGACCAGCTTGACGCCCCTGTCAACGGCTTTTCTCACCACGTCGGAGGCGGCGTCGAGCCGCTGAAGCGCGCCATTGATCTCGAGGGCGACGTCGTTGGCCACCAAGGCGTCGATCACCGGGTCGATGTCGAGTTCGATGCCGGGCCGGCGGCCGATGTACCGTCCGGTCAGGTGCCCGATCGAGTTCACACTCGGGTCCTCGATGGCGGTGATCAGCCGCCGGGTCTGATCTTCCACGCTCAGGTCGAAATGGGAGTGGACGGAGGCGACGGTGTAGTCGAAGAGCGATCGGAAGTCGGCGTCGTAGTCGAGACCTCCCTCGGCGCCGATGTTGAGTTCACATCCGAACATGATCATCATGTCCGGATAGTCGTCCTGGAGTTTGCGGATCCGGTCCCGGTGTTCCAGCATCTCCTCCCGGTTGGATCCGTTGATGGCCAGATCCTCGCCGTGATCGGTGATGGCCAGATAGTCGTAGCTCTGGGCGGCCGCCACCGCCACCATGTCTTCCAGGCTGGATCGGCCGTCGCCGGACCGATCGGTGTGATAGTGCAGATCGCCTCGAATGTGTTTGCGCTCGATGAGCCGCGGCAGTCCGTCGTCGGAGGCTCCGGCCTCGATCTCGCCGGTGGCCTCCCGCATCGGCGGCGGAATGAACGGCAGGTCGAGGGCTTCGTAGACAGCCTTCTCCGTCTTGTTGGCCACCACCTCGTCGCCGTCCATGAGCCCGTACTCGTTGAGCAGCCAGCCTCGGTCGATGGCTCGTTGCCGCAGGGCGATGTTGTGAGCCTTCGACCCGGTGAAGTAGAGGATGGCTGCGCCGAACTGCGACGGTTCCACGACCCGAACGTCGACCTGCAAACCGGACTTGGTCAGAAACGAAGTCTTCGTCTCGCCGTTGACCACGATCTCGTGCACCTCGTGATGGTTGACGACGACGCCCATGACGGCCGCCGGTTCGGTCGAGGCCACCGTGATGTCGATATCGCCGATTGTTTCCGACATGCGGCGCAGACTCCCGCAGTACTGGGCCGCCGTGACCGATTCCAGCGCCCGGAGATCGGCTGTCAGTCGCTGGGCGAGAGGCAGCGCATCGGCGATCGGTGTGCGACGATCCTTGCCGGTGAGCCCGAGGCGATCGATGGCCTTGGCGATCTTCGCCTCGCTGGTTGCACCCATGCGGGGCAGCTCGCGGATCTGCTGGTTGTCGAGCGCCTGCTTGAGATCTTCGAGGTTCTCCACCCCGAGTTCCGAACGGATCAGCTTCAGGCTTTTCGGGCCGAGACCGGGGATACGGGAAAGCTCGACGAAGTCGGGCGGATACTTCGAGCGAAGATCGTCGAGTTTGGCCACCGAACCGGTGTCGACGAACTCGCGGATCTTCGAGGCGGTGCTCTTGCCGATGCCTCCGATCGCCGTCAATTCGTTGACCGACAGCCCGGTCACGTCACGGCCGTGGGCTTCGAGCGCCAGCTTCGCCTTCTCGTAGGCCCGCACCTTGAACGACTGCGAAGTCTCCTCCTCGAGGGTGGTGAGTGTCACCAGTTCGTTCAGCATGGCTGCTATGTCGGCATTGGTGGCCATGGTCCAGAACTACCGGGTCGCAACTCGAAATCCTCGCCGTCGGCCGGTCCTCGGCCGAACGGGTTGATGGACGACCATGGCCACGGCAATCTGATGAGGTGAAATTGTCGGCCAATCTAGGATTTCTCTGGCAGGAACTCGAGTTGTGCGACGCCATTCGGGCCGCCAAGGTGGCCGGATTCGATGCGGTCGAGGTCCACTGGCCCTATATCACCCACGCACTCGAAGTTGCGCTGACGCTGGAGGAGACAGGCCTTCCGCTGTTGTCGTTGAACACCGTTCCCGGCAATCTGGCCGCCGGTGACTTCGGGCTGGCGGCGGTGCCCGGTCGTGAGCTGGAGGCCCAGAGCGCAATCGACAAGGCCCTGTCCTACGCCGCTGATGTCGCCGCCCGTTGGATTCACGTGTTGTCCGGGCTGGCCGAGGGCGGGCAGGCCGACGCCACCTTCATCGCCAACATGCGCTACGCCGCCTCCCGCGGTCGAGAGTATGGAATCGGCGTTTTGATCGAGCCGATGTCGGCCGCAGTGAAGCCCGGCTATTTCCTCAACGATTTCGCTCAGGCCGCCGACCTCATCGACCGGATCGGCGAACCGGACGTCAAGGTGCTGCTCGACTGCTACCACGCCGCCTCCGCTGATCAGGAACCGCTGGCCGTCGTTCGCTATCTCGGGGAGCGACTTGGTCACGTCCAGTTCAGCTCCTATCCCGATCGGACCGAACCCGACCATGGACAGATCGACTACGTCGAACTCCTGCCGCAGTTGACCGCCGCTGGATATGCGGGCTACTACGGCGCAGAGTACCACCCGACCACGAGGACCGACGATGGTCTCGGGTGGATGAAGCTGTTCCGCTAGGGCCGGTCGACAGCCTCATATCCCCCCGGGGCGTTCGAGCCTAGGACCGATCGGTTCGGCGGTGCCGACTCACTGCGAGGAGGCGGGTGGGCTCCGTCGTCCGGGCGCTCCACGAACCGCTGTCGTCGAGGCCGAGCGCAGCACCGGTCTGGCAGGTGACGGAATCGCCACCGACGCTGTCGGCAACGGTCAGCGTGCCGTCGAGGACCGTGAGGAACTCGAAATCGGCCGGGCGGACAAGCGGAAGCTGCATCGAGGAATCGCCGGATCCCTCCATCTCGATCACCGAGGCCGAGTAGCGACCGCTCGTCGCCGGTTCGAGATCGAGCGACTGCCGTCGAATCCCCTCCGCGTTCGGCAACCACGGCGAACCGGCCGCCCGGTGATGCACGAATTGCTGGCCGCCGTAGGAGTGGCCGACGTCGACGCCGTTCGGGAGGTCGAGATCGTGTTCCACGAACGTGGCGTGCTCGGCAGGACTGGACACCTCGATGACGTGCAGATCGTCGGAAGCCTCCAGCACCTGATGTCGGATGCCCGGAGCCTGGAGAATCGCATCACCGGGGTCGAGCACGAACGGTTCGCCCTGATCCTGGTAGACGACCCGAACCCATCCCCGGTGGCAGAAGATCAGTTGGAAGTCGACGTGGTGATAGTGGACGTAGTCGGGGACAGGACCGCCTTTCGGAATGTGAATGTGGGAGGCGATGAACTGCCCACCCCATCGATCGGGCAGCAGATCGCGATACCGCATCCCGGCCCGTCCCACCACCCAGTCGGGTGAAGCTCCGGCCGCAGGGAGCGACGGGATCGGCGGGTCGGTCTCAAGGGCAACGGACGACGACACCGCGCCGAGGCCGGCGGCGACGAATTCCGCCGTCGATTCACCGGCCGAATGCAGCAGAGGGTCGCCGTCGTCGACCTCCAGGAACGGTTGCCGGCGACCTGCCGCGTATGAGTTCGTGTCCAGCCGCAGCGTCGTGATGTACCGCCCGTGACCGTGGCCCATCAGCGCCCAGCGGGGATCGTCGGCGGGACCGATGGCCAGGAGCGCGAAGCCGGCCGATGTGAACTGTTCCACCGATGAATCGAGGTCGCCACACGGCAGGACCCAGGCCGGCCGCGTGTCGACCGGGGGTACGGGGCGATCGGCGTTCACGTCGGGCGCCGGCAGGGCCCGTAACGGTGTCGATTGACTGGTCACGCCCTCAAGTAAAGCCGTTCGGGCGGCGTGAGCGGCGCCGGTGGTTGACGCCGACTCACTAACGTGGACGCCGTGGACACCTCGCACATCTCGCTCTCGGTCCTCGATCTGGCACTGGTGGCCGAGGGCCAGACCACGGCCGACGCGTTGGCCGACACCGTCGTCGTCGCTCGTGCCGCGGAGAAGCTGAACTACAAACGGATCTGGGTGGCCGAGCATCACAACATGGACACGGTCGCCAGCACCAGCCCGGCTGTTTTGATCGCCCATCTCGCCTCCGCCACACGCACGATACGGGTGGGCTCAGGCGGGGTGATGCTGCCGAATCACGCACCCCTCGTGGTGGCGGAGCAGTTCGCGCTGCTGGAGGCACTCCATCCCGGCCGCATCGACCTGGGCATCGGTCGAGCACCCGGTACGGATCGCGCGACCGCCCTCGTGTTGCGCCGTGGTCCCGGCAACCGTGACGACGAGGACTTTCCCCACAACCTCATCGATCTGATCGGTCTGCTCGGTGACCGGCGTCGCGAGCAAGGACTGTGGGACCAGTTCCGGGCCACCCCCGAGGCGACGAGCAGCCCGGACGTCTTTCTTCTCGGCTCGAGCGGCTTCAGCGCCCAACTGGCGGGAATGCTCGGTCTCCCGTTCGCTTTCGCCCACCATTTCGACATGGGGGGCACGATCGAGGCGGCGGGCATCTATCGTGATCACTTCGAGCCGTCTGCGGTGCTGACGGAGCCCTCGTTGCTCGTCACCGCATCTGTGCTGGCCGCCGATACCGATGCGGAGGCCGAACGGCTATCGGCCCCCAACCGGCTGCGACGCCTCGGGCTGCGCACCGGTCGACTGCTGCCGCTGCTGACGCCGGCCGACGCGCTGGCCCACCCGTGGTACGCACAAGCCAGAGACATGGATAGCTCGGCGCTCGTCGGAACCGCCGGGGCGGTGTGTGAAGGTCTACGTGAGCTGGCGGAGCGAACGCAGGCGTCCGAGATCATGCTGTTCACCTCGACCCACGATGTGGCCGACCGACTGAACAGCTTCGAACTCGTGGCGACTCGGTGGCATCGACGAAGCTAGGTCGAATCGACCGGCGCCCGATCCGCTGGATGGTCCTTGCGAGGCGGTGGGGCGGCTCAACCAGGCGGATCGATCAGACCGAGAAAGGCGCCCTGCTCGTGGAGGTGCTGCACGAACGCCGGTTCGTAGGCCCCCTCGGGGTCATTCCGGAGCGCAACGTCGAGTAGCTCGGCATCCGGGCCGACCAGGATACGCCATCGCCCGGCTCGAATGCCTTCGAGAATGCTTCGGGCCGCTTCGGCCGGTGTCGTCGGGGCCTTCGTTCGAAACGCTTGCGCGGTTTCGGCCAGGTTCGTAGTGGCCCGGCGGCCGAGTCGGGCCTGTGAGTTCGAGAGGATGTTGGTGCCGATGTGGCCGGGCATCACCACGGCCACCTCGACGTGCGGTGCGACCTGCCGCATCTCGGTCATCAGCGCCTCGGTGAAACCGCGGACGGCGAACTTGGCGGCTGAATATGACGTGTGGGTCCTGTTGGGGCCCAGGGACGCCCACATGCCGTTGATGCTCGAGACGTTGACGATGATGCCCCGGTCGGCCGCGATGACGAGCGGCACGAACGATCGACAGCAGTTGTACACGCCGCCCCAGCAGACATCGAAGGTGAGTTCCCAGGCCTCCCGATCCCCGTGGACGAATCCTTCGACCGATCCGATGCCGGCGTTGTTGATCAAGACGTTGACATGATCGACCTCGTGGGCGGATCGCACGGCGTCGGCCGTGCGCTCGACCTCGGCGGCATCGCTCACATCGCACCGGTGAACCGAGACGGTTGTGTTCGCCGCCTCCGCGCAGCGTGCAGCCGTGCGATCGGCCGCTGTTCCGTCGATATCGAGCAACGCCAGATGGCAGCCTTCCGAGGCCAGAGCAAGAGCCAGTTCCCGGCCGATTCCCGATCCCGCTCCGGTGATGACGGCGAGCCTGCCCGTGAAGTTGAACATTGCTCGAACCTAGAGGACAACCGGGACGCGGACCAGGCAGGTGGATCTGACGGCGACGGCAGGCTTGTGTTAGCCTGCCTGGTAGCGCGGGCACCCGGTTTCCACCAGTCCCACGAGGGGGTGCCAGAACATGTCGGAGTCCACCAAGGTTGCGTCGATCCGAAGCCGTCGCGAGGCACTTTTTCGGGCCGTCGTCGGCCTCGAGGACGCGCTGGCGGGCCCGATAGGCGACTCTGAAAGGTGGCGGTTGAGGGTGGCCATGGCGGTCGATCATGCGGTGGCCCGTATTTCGGAACACGTGGCCCAGACCGAGGGACCCGGGAACATCCTCGACGAGATCGTCTCCGTCGCCCCTCGCCTCGCCGGCCGGGTGATGCAGATGAGGGTGGATCACGAGAATCTGGAGAAGGCGGCACACCAGTTGGCTCTGGCGGTTGCCGAGCTGACGGCCGACCACGACGATTCGACGGACGAGCACGTGGAGGATGCCGCGATCGCTGTCCGGAACAAGGCCGTTGAGGTGATGGGCCAGATCGCGAGGCACCGCCAGCGTGGCGCCGACCTCATCTACGAGGCGTATCACGTCGACCTCGGCGACAGCGCCTGAAGATTCGTGGCAATTTCGGCTCGGACCGTTCGCGGCGACCGACGATGGTTTCCTAAGGGCCTAGGCCATACGGCCGAAAGGAATCAAGGAAATCAGTAGTTAAGCCCGCCGACAATCGTGGCGAACGGTGTGAATGGGCGCTAAGCTTGAAGAACGGGTGATAGGTAAGCGTGCCCGTCGGCTGCAGGCCATGGCGTCGGCTCGCGAAGATGATCGCCCGGTTGGTTGGAAGGGTCATCCGCGAGGGGCGATGCAAGCGGTGGCGCGAGTGCAGCCCAGGCTCGCAGCGTCCGTGCGCTCCCAGCCACGCTACAAGATTTGTTGGAGATGACGACGACCACTATGACTGCGGGACCCCTCCCGGTCTCGTCAAGCGAGTTTTTTGATGTTGTTCAGGCCCACCTGGACGGTGTGGCCACCGCCGACGACATGGTTCTGCTGAACACCCACCAGCAGCCGTGGGTAGCGGCGCTACTTCGCCTGCTCGACGACGCGGCGATAGCGATCGATCGGGCCAATCGAGAGTTGAAAGGCCACGAACGGGCGCTGGTCGTCGCCGATTTCGAGCGGGAGTGGCAGCGCATCGACGAGGTGTTGACGCAGCTGGTGGGCCCGGCCGAAACCCGCGACACCGAGCTGTCGGAACCCGAGGCCGAGTCCGATCCACCCGCAGCAACCGGGGTGACCCAGATTCAGCTCGCCTGGACACCCGGTCGTGTGGTCGCCTGGGCCGCAGGCCACGATGCCGAGGCGGCCGACATCGACGAACTCAAAGCCATGCTCGCAGCCGCCGGAGCCGAATCGATCGGTTGGGAGGTGTACAACTCGATCAAGGTCCCCAACCAGGGTCGCGCGCAGGCCGTATGGGCCCCGATCGGCTCCTGTCTGGGCTGGCTGGCCTCGCTGGCCTCAGCGGCGGATCGCAACTCCGAGGAAACCGAACCGGCGATACTCGGCCCAAGCGCCGTGTGGATCGGCCTGGTCACCACGCTGGCCATCCGTTTGGTGGCCCAGGGACGCATGGTCCCGCAGGTCAAGAAAGCCCGCCGTTCCGCCGACACGCCGAAGGGAACCGATACCAGCTCGCCGTTCGAGGTGCGCTGGGGTCCGGCGCTGGTCGACCAGTCGGAGCATCAAGCGCTGTGCGACAGCCTGCCCGGTGCCGTCGGGGTCATAGAGAGCCGCCCGGACGCCTCGGCGATGACGGTGGCCGTGCTGTCCGACCTGATCACCGCGATCTGTCACGAGGCGGCCAGCCGGCTCGACGTTCCGGCGCCACCGCCCGACGCCACGTCGAAGGGCGACGTGGCCGAGGCCTTCCTCGCCCTACTCGACGGGACGCCGTTCCTCGCTCCCAGCCGTCTCGGATCCGAGCTGGCCCGCCGGATCGATCAGTGGTCGAAACCGGTGAGCGGAAATCAGAAGTTCAAGCTCGTCATCCAACTCGATCCACCGGATGAGTCCAATGCCTGGTATCTGGCGGTGCTGGCGCCCAACACCGAGGGTCGCCTTCTGCCGGTCGAACAGGTCATGGTCAACTCGTCGAACAGCCGACGCAAGGAGGTCGAACAGGAACTGATTCGGCTCGAGCGGCTGTATCCCGAGCTCCTGCGACCCGGTGCCCGTCGCCGAGGCGAGGTCGTACTCAGCCAGGACGAAGCCTGGCAGTTGATGACCGTCGAGGGACGCGTGCTCCAGGCCGCCGGCTACGACGTCCGAGCCCCGGCGCTCTCCCGCAAGAAGCCGTCGCCCGCTCTCCGGCTGACCTCCGAGGAGGCCCAGGACACCGTCGTCGGCGCCCAGCAGCTGGCCAATGTCCGCTGGTCGGTCGTCTTCGACGACATCGAACTCACTGCGGCGGAGATCAGGGAACTGGCCGCGGAGGCCCGCCCCCTCATCAAGTCCCGGGGGCAGTGGATCGAACTCGACCAGGCCGATCTCGCCCAGGCCGCGGCCGCCCTGGCGGAACGAGCCGACCAGACCCGGCTATCCGGTGCCGACATGCTGCGCCATGCCCTGGGTCTCGAGGGCTCGCCGTTCCCCGGGGGCGTGTCGCTGGCCGGCGAGGGATGGGCTGCCGATCTGCTGCAGAGCGCAGCGAGCCTCCCGGAGGATCCGCCCACCACGCTCGATGGCTTCTCGGGCGAGCTCCGCAGCTATCAGGCCGAAGCGCGAACCTGGCTCGAATTCCTCGACAGCGCCGGTCTCGGGGGCTGTCTCGCGCTCGATATGGGCCTCGGCAAGACCCCGACGGTGCTGGCCCACCTCGAGGTCTCCGACCGGCCGGGACCCGCCTTGGTGATCGCCCCGCCCGCTGTCGTCGGCAACTGGGCGGCCGAGGCCGCCCGCTTCGTCCCCGACCTCAAGGTCCTCGTCCACCACGGCCCGAACCGGGCCGAAGGCAAGCAGGTGGCCAAGGCGGTCGAAGCCGTCGATCTCGTCATCACGACCTATGGCACGGCCGTTCGCGACATCGCCGAGTTGGAGGACATCGAATGGGACAAGGTCATTCTCGATGAGGCCCAGGCCATTAAGAACCCGGCTTCCGAGACCGCCCAGCAACTCCGCCGGCTGTCGGCCAGGACGAGGGTCGCCCTCACCGGAACCCCGATCGAGAACGGGCTCGGCGATCTCTGGGCCATCATGGACTTCACGAACCCCGGCCTCGTCGGCGGGCGTTCGGCCTTCATCGCCCAGCTGTCGAGCACCGGCGACGTCAAGGCCACGGCCGAGCGGGCGTTGCGGGCACTCAACGGCATCCTGGTGTTCCGCCGGACCAAGTCCGAGCCGTCGATCGCTGCCGAGCTGCCGGACCGGATCGACGAACTCGACCACTGTGCGATGACCACCGAACAGATCGGTCTGTACCAGGCGGTGCTCGACACCCTCGTGGTCGAGGCCTCCTCGGAGGAGGGTCCTCAACGAAAGGGCGCCGTTCTGGCCGCCATCACCGCCCT
>JBFHEP010000112.1:0-11936 GCA_041584095.1 Acidimicrobiales bacterium
GGTGGGGGTGGGGTGGGGGGCGTACTACTCGACGATGACGACGACGTCTCCGCCGCCGACGGACTGACCCGGCTCGACCCGAACCTCTTTCACCGTTCCCGACTTCTCCGCGGCGACGTTGTTCTCCATCTTCATGGCCTCGAGCACGATGACGGTCTGCCCGGCCTCGACCTCGTCGCCGACCTCGACCAGGACCTTGACGACCGTGCCCTGCATCGGGACGGTCACCTTGCCCGAACCGCTGCCCCCGGCGGCGCCACCGGCGGATGAGCGACGCTTCGGTTTGTGGGCCGCCGGCTTTGCCGCCGCGGCCAACGCCGACTCCGGCACCCACATCGAGACGCTGAACCGCTTGCCGTTCACTTCGACGTCGACATCGCGGCGGATCTTCTTCTCCGGTTCGTCGCCGTCGTCGGACGCGGTGCCGGGCGCCGATGAATCCGGACCGACACCCGACAGGTCGAGCACCTCCTCGACCCACTTCGTCGAGTGGGCCGCCGCTGCGAAGTCCGGGTGGTCGAGGATGGCGATGTCGGCCGGGATCGTGGTCTTGACACCCTCGATCCGGAACTCGCGCAGGGCGCGCAGGGTGCGGGCGATCGCCGTGGGGCGGTCGACTCCCCAGCAGATGAGCTTGCCGACCAGGTTGTCGTAGAATTGGCTGATCTCGTCGCCGGCCTCGTAGCCGCCGTCCCATCGGGTGCCGAAACCCGACGGCGGGGTGAGGGCGGTGATCCGGCCGGGGGAGGGGAGGAACGCCCCGCCGGCCGGGTCCTCGGCGTTGATCCGAACCTCGATGGCGTGGCCGGTCAGCGTCACATCGTTCTGGGTGAACGGCAGCTTCTCGCCCGCCGCCACTCGAATCTGCAAGTTGACGAGATCGAGGCCGGTCACCATTTCGGTGACAGGATGCTCGACCTGGAGCCGGGTGTTCATCTCCAGGTAGTAGAAGTTGCCGTCCTCGTAGAGGAACTCGACGGTTCCGGCGTTGGTGTAATCGCAACCCTGGGCCACCGTGACCGCGGCCCGCCCCATGGCGTGGTAGATCTCGTCGGGCATGTCCGGAGGCGGGGCCTCCTCGATCAGCTTCTGGTGTCGGCGCTGAGCGGAGCAGTCACGGGCCCCGAGATACACGCCGTTTCCGTGCTGATCGCACAGGACCTGGATCTCGACGTGGCGGGGTTTGGTCAGGTACCGCTCGACGTAACACTCGCTGCGACCGAAGTAGGCTTGCGCCTCACGCTGCGCCGACTCCAGCGCGTTGGCCGCATCGGCCGCGTTCGCCACGACCTTCATGCCGCGACCACCGCCACCGAATGCCGCCTTGATGGCGACCGGCCAGCCGTACTCGTCACCGAAGGCCTCGATCTCCGCAGCGTCGGAGAGGAACTCGGTGTTGCCGGGCACGCCGTCCACATCGACCTTCTCGGCCGCAGCCCGGGCACTGATCTTGTCGCCCATCACCTCGATGGCCTCGGGCGGAGGGCCGATGAACGCTACGCCCCGGTCGGTGATGGCCCGGGCGAAGTCGGCGTTCTCCGAGAAGAACCCGTAGCCCGGATGGACCGCCTCGGCTCCGGACCGCTCGATGGCGTCCAGAATCGCCTCGGTGTTCAGATAGCTGTCGGCGGCGGTCCGACCGCCGAGGGCGAACGCCTCGTCGGCGAGGCGCACGTGCAGCGCATCACGGTCGAGCTCGGAGTACACGGCGACCGTTCCGATCCCCATCTCCTGGCAGGCCCGAATCACCCGGACGGCGATCTCACCGCGGTTTGCAATCAAGACTTTGCTGAACACACGCCTAATGTAGACACTTATGCTCGCCAACGCAGAACCTTGGTTGCCGAACGACGGAGCCGAGCCATGGGCCGGTTCACGATTCGCCGATGTACGCTTCGTCGCCGAAACCGGATCCACCAACGCGGACCTTCTGGCCGCCGCCGGCAGCGGGACGACCGGCCCGCTGGTACTGGTCACCGGGCACCAGCATGCAGGTCGAGGCCGCCAGGACCGCGCCTGGTTCGACCGGGTGGGCGATTCGCTGCTGGTGTCGGTGCTGGTCACCGCTGAACAGGCCTGGGCCGATCTCGTGCCTCTGGCCGCCGGCCTGGCGGCCGAACGGGCGGTCAATCGCTTCCTCAACTCCATTGCGGTCGCCGCCGGTCGCAACCTCCATGATGTTGTGGCCCTCAAATGGCCGAACGACCTGCTCGTACCCGCCCTCGATGAGCGCAAACTGGCGGGGATTCTCATCGAGTCGACCGCGAGCGTCGTGCCGGCGTCACTCGCCGTTGTCATCGGAATGGGTCTGAACCTGCGCTGGTCCTCCAAGCCGCCGGAGGACGTGCAGCAGCGGGCGACGACGCTGATCGCCGTGACCCGGCGGCTGGCCGGAGCCACTCTGCCCGACGACGTGCAATCCCGCTTGCTCGGCCAGTACCTGGACGCCCTCGATGCCGCTCTGGCGACACTGGCCGGTCCCGACGGACGTTCCGCCACCATCGCCGAGTACCGGAGCCGGTGCCTCACCGTGGGCCGGTCAGTGGAGCTGGTGACGCCAACCGAGAAGATCGTCGGCCGAGCAGTGGGCATCGGCGACGGTGGCGAATTGTTGATCGAGACGGCTGTCGGCGGTCTACGGTCGGTCACGGCGGGCGACGCCCACCATCGGCCATCGGGTTGACGGCACCGCCGCTGACGGAGCGGCCGACGGCTCGGCCGAACTCTCCGCACGGCGTTCGTCCGCACTCAACAAACCGCCGGGGATGCCGAACTGAATTCCGATGTTCTCCTGGAATGATGCGTGGCGCCGCGGCGTCGGCGTGATCGTGCTGCTCGTCGCCCTCCTCTCGGGCCCGGCCGCCGCTCAGCAGCCAGGCGGTGGAAGCTCGTCAACCTCAGCATCAACCAGCTCATCGTCGACCAGCTCAACGTCGACCAGCACGCCATCCACCAGTTCGTCGACCACGTCGACCACGGCGGCTCCGACAACCCAGCCGGCCGAAGGCGACACCACGACCGTACCTCCGACCACCGATACCACGGCCGATGGCGGTGAGGCGACCACCACGACAACCATCGACCCGAACTCCACCGAGACGACCGACCCGCTGATCGACGAGGCCCCGGCCGACGATCCGCTGGACCCCAACATCACGGTCCCACCGCCGTCCGGTGCCGATGTGGAGGTCGAGTTTGCGCCGGTCCCGATCCTGTGGAGCAGTGTGCGGGAGGCCGAATCGAAGTGGGCGGACGCGCTGACGGCCAAGGTCGAGGCCATCGCCGAGGTCAGAACCCTGCGTCTCCGCGCCAAGGAACTCGACGCTCGTCAAGGAGAACTCGAGGAGCAGACGCAGCTCACCATCGACGAACTGACCGAGACCACCGAGCGGCTCCAGGCCAGAGCGGTGCGTGGTTTCGTCCACACCTCGAGCGGCAACGCCGCTGGAGCAGGCGTGAGTACGGCCATTTTCCGCAGCCGCGACGTGATGATCGCCCAACGAAAGAACCGCCTGATCGGAGCCGTCGTCGACGTCGACAAGGGGAGCCTGACCCAGCTGGCCGAACTACGGTCGACGCTGGGCACCTCGGCGCTCGAGCTCCTTCGCCGAACGGGCGTCGTCGACACCTCGATCCGGCGAGCCGAATCAACCGCCATCGATCTCGATGCTGCCGTCGACCAGGCCCAGATCGAACTCGAGGCGTTCAAAGCCGGCAGTGAAATCTACGTCGACGGTGTCGTCTTCCCGATCGGCGGTCCCTATTCGGTGCCGCTCATCAACAGCTTCGGCTTCCCCCGCATGCCGGGCACACCCGACGCCCATGCCCACGAGGGCATCGACATCTTCGCTCCCCGAGGCACGCCACTCGTCGCAGCCGAGCGGGGCGTGGTCGGACGAGTAGGGATCGGCCGACTTGGCGGCCTGAAGTTGTGGCTGCGGGGAGAGAGCGGCGCTGACTGGTACTACGCCCACCTCGACGGGTTCTCGCCCGGTCTGCACAACGGCCAGGTCGTGGAGGCCGGTGAGCTGCTCGGCTACGTGGGCAACACCGGCAACGCCGTGGGGACCCCACCCCACCTGCATCTCGAGATCCATCCCAACGGCGGCGCGGCCGTGAATCCCTATCCGCTGATGAAGGTGGTGTCCGATCTCGATCGCAACGCCCTCAGCGAGGCGACGGCGCCGGGATTCCGCTATCAGCCGGTGGTGGCGAATCGTCCCGCCGAGGCCGCGACACCCACATCCACCTCGTCATCGACCTCCGCACCGTCGACAACGTCGTCTCAGCCGTCCCCAACGGCAACGACCGGCACCACTGCCTCGAGTGAGGCCCCGAACCCACCGCCGCCAACTCCGCGCCCCGAGACAAGACCGACGACCACACAGGTCAGAGCGGCGTCAACCGCCCCGGCATCGACGAGCGGCGAATAGCCGACTTGGACTCAGTCCCCGCGTGGAGCCCTCGGCCATCCCTACAGCATCCGGCCCGGGATGTCCTTGCGGCTGGGCAGGAAGATTCCGGTCACCGGACGGACCCGGATCCGGGCATCGACGATCACCGCTCCGTTCCCCGGGGGCAACACCTTGACCGGGTTGAGGTCGATCTCGGTGATCTGAGGAAGTTGCTCGACGAGCACCGACAGTCGCAGCAACAACTCCTCCAAGGCATCGAGATCACCCGGCGTGCCACCCCGGTACCCCTCCAGAAGCTGAGCCGAGCGGACCTCCGACATCATGTCTCTGGCGTCGACGTCGGTGAGCGGGTTGATCCGGAAGGCGACATCCTTCATCAGCTCGACGAAGATGCCGCCGAGGCCGAACACGATGAGGGGCCCGAAGGTCGGGTCCTCGGTCATGCCGATGATGACCTCGTGACCGTCGGGAACGAACTGTTGGATAACCACTCCGGTGGCATCGTCGACGGCCCCGGTCACCTGGCGGTAGGCGGCCCGGACCGCTTCCTCACCCTCGACGTCGAGCACGACCCCGCCGATATCGGATTTGTGGATGGCGGTAGGTGAAACCACTTTGACCACCAGCGAGCCGCCGATCTCGGCGCCGGCGGCCGCCGCCTCGTCCTCGGAGTGGGCCACCCGTTCGGCGACCGTGGGCAGACCGTAGGCGCCGAGCACCGTGCGGATCTCGTTCGAGTCGAGCCAGCCACCCTCGTCGTCGCCGAGGCGGCGGACCGCGCTGCGCATTGCCGATTGAGCGGCCGGCGTGTCGATGTCGTCGAAGTGAGGAAGCGTTCCTTCGTCCTTGTCCAGCCACTCCCGATAGCGGCTGGCCGAGGCCAGCGCTCGAGCCGCCGACTCGGGGAACGGGAAGACCGGCAGGTTGGCGCCCGGGCTCGAACCGTGCTCATCGTCGGCCAGCGAACCCATGAACACCCCCACCGTCGGCGTGTCGCGTGGATGCTCGGCCACCGTTTCCCGAATGGCGGCCACGATCTCATCCGTGCCCTCGGGTGCGGTGGGGATGTAGATGGCGACCACAGCGTCGATCTCACTGCTCTCGAGCAGCAGCTCGAGGCAGCGCCGGTACTCCTGAGGACCGGCCGAGGCGATCATGTCGACTGGATTGTGCGGGGCGGCCATGCCCGAGAGGTGCGTCCCCAGCTCCCGCTGTAGTTCATCGGAGAAGGTCGGGAGTTCGAGGCCGTGGCTTTCCAGTGCGTCGGCGGCCAGAATGCCAGGACCGCCTGCGTTGGTCAGCACCGCCACGCGACGGCCGGCGGGCAGGGGCTGGTTGGCCAACAGCTCAGTGACCTCGAACAGTTCGTGCAGCGTGTTGGTGCGAATCACGCCTGCCCGGCGAAACAGGGCGTCGACGGCGACGTCGAGGTTGGCCAGCGAGCCGGTGTGGGACGCCGCGGCCCGAGCACCGGCAGTCGAGCGCCCCGCTTTCACCACCACCACCGGCTTTTTGCGGGTGACCTGGCGGGCCAGCCGTCCGAAGCGCCGGGGATTGCCGAACGACTCGGTGTAGAGCAGGATCACGTCGGTGGCCGGATCGTCCTCCCAGTAGAGGAGGAGGTCGTTGGCGCTGACGTCGGCCTTGTTGCCGACCGAGACGAACGTCGAGATGCCGATGCCGAGTTCGGCAGTCTGCTCCAGGATGGCCAGACCCAGGGCACCCGACTGGCTCGACATGGCAACGTTCCCGTACGGCGGGAAGTTCGGGCCGAACTGCACGTTGAGCGAGACGGTGGGGTCGGCGTTGAGCAGACCCATGCAGTTGGGGCCGACGAGCCGCATTCCGTAGCGGCGGCCCAGGGTGACGATCTCCTGCTCCTCGTCGGTGTTGCCGACCTCACTGAACCCGGCGCTGACGACGACCACACCCCGGACCCCTTTGCGGCCACAGTCTTCGACCGCCTGGCGGACGTGCTGGGCGGGAACGGTGATGACGGCCAGGTCGACGTGACCGTCGATCTCGGCGACGGAGGCCAGGGCTGCAACGCCGTGGATCTCAGCGGCTCCGGGATTGACGGCATGGATCGATCCGTTGAACCCGCTGTCGACCAGATTGGCGAAGAGGCGACCTCCGATCGAGGCGGGGTCCCGACTCGCCCCGATGACGGCGACCGACGAGGGGTAGAACAGCGGCAGTAGCGAAGCGGTGACAGCCCGCTTCTCGTGCTCCCACTCGGCCTCCCGAGCCTCGTGGGAGTAGTCGAGGGGGAACTCGACGCGATAGATGCCTTCGTCGAGGCGACGGGTCATCCGGTAGCCGGAATTGCGGAACAACCGCATCATGCCGACGTTCTCTGCCAGCACATAGGCCTCG
Organism: Acidimicrobiales bacterium; assembly: GCA_041584095.1. Classification (GTDB taxonomy): domain Bacteria; phylum Actinomycetota; class Acidimicrobiia; order Acidimicrobiales; family SZUA-35; genus JAHELU01. The sequence continues at coordinate 6,792 of JBFHEP010000112.1, forward strand.
AACTCCGTGATGCCCCGGGTTCGGGCGTACACGGTGAGGTCCTGGAGCAGGCGGCTGCCGATGCCGAGCTGCTGGTAGGAGTCCTCCACCAGAAAGGCGACCTCGGCCACTTTGCCCCCGTCGGCTGCGGTCTCCTCCTCGAGTACGTCATAGCGGCCGACGGCCACCATGTCGTCGCCGACGATGGCAATCAACGCCATACGATTGTCGAAGTCGACGTTCGTGAAGTGTGCCAGCTCGGCCGGACTGAGTTCACGCTTCATGTTGAAGAACCGGAAGTAGGCCGACTCGGGGCCGACCCGGCCGACGAACCTGGCCTCCCGCTCGATGTCGTCGGGCCGTATGGGCCGGATGTGGATGACCTGCCCGTTCTTGAGCAGTACGTCGAATTCGAACTCGGTGGGGTACTCGGCCATGCTGCTCTCCTAGTCCGCCCAACCGATCCGGTCCGACCTGTCTCGGTCCCCGTCGAGGGCGGCGCGTGCCGCCCATCGGCCGCCGTGGCGGGTCAGCTCGACGTCCAGCCCGAAGAGTTCCGTCAGCAGATCGGCATCGAGGACCTCATCGATGGGGCCCCGGGCCGTGATCCGACCATCGGCCAATGCCAGGAGATGGGTGGTCGAAGGCGGGATGTCCTCCACGTGGTGGGTGATCAGCACCGTCGGCGGACCGTCGGCCGCCAATTCATCGAGTGCCTCGATGAGAGCCTCCCGACCGCCCATGTCGAGGCCGGCGTTCGGCTCGTCGAGAAGCAGTACCTCGGGATCGTTGACCAGCGTGCGGGCCAGTAGCGTTCGCTGCCGTTCCCCGCTCGACAGCCCGCTCAGCCGTCGGGAGCCGAAATCAGTGAGACCGACCCGATCGAGCAGCTCGTCGGCCCATCGGCATTCGGCCTCCGAGTAGCGATGCCACCACGGCTCGAGGGCTCCGTGGATGCCGCAGCGGACGATCTCGTTGGCGGTCAGCTGCGGGCGGAGCTGATCGAGCAGCGCCGCCGAGGCCCATCCCACCCGAGACCGCAACCGCCGCAGGTCGGTTTTGCCGAGTTCGCCGTCGAGTACACGGACCGTGCCCTCGGTGGGGTGCAGCATCATCGACGCCACCTTGACCAGGGAGCTCTTGCCGCTGCCGTTCGGGCCGATCACCACCCAGTGCTCGCCGGGATGCACCGACCAGTCGAGCAGGCCAAGGATCTTGGAGCCGTCGACGACCACCGAGATTCCCGTCAGCTCGAGTATTGGTTCGTTCACTGTTCGCAGCGTAGTGGATCCGGCTGCGGACCCTCACTGACGGCCCGGGGCCGTCGATCGGCTAGAATGGTTCTTCTGTCGGTCGCGACCGGCCCTGATCAAACATGCCTCTCACTGTCGGTCTCCCCATCATCGCGATCCTTCTCGCAGCCAACGGATTCTTCGTCGCCGTCGAATTCGCGCTGGTCGCCTCGGACCGCTCGAAGCTTCAATCGATGGCCGACGAAGGTCGGTTCTCCGCCCGGGCGGCCATGAGTGCCAGGAAGCGATTGTCGTTCCATCTCTCCGCCGCACAGCTCGGTATCACCGTCACCAGCCTGATTCTCGGCTTCTTGGTCGACGATCTCATCGGTCCGCTGATCGCACCGGTTCTCGATCCGATCCCCATCCTCAACGGACCCACGTCGTCGGTCATCATCGCCCTGGCGGTGGCCAGCGCCTTCCAGATGATCATCGGCGAACTCGTCCCGAAGGCTCTCGGCATCTCGAGGCCCGAGGCCGTGGCCATGGCGCTCGCTCCGATCGCCCTGGTGCTCCACGGGGCATTCAGCCCCCTCATCCGGCTGTTCAACGGAGCCGCCAACTGGACCGTCCGTCGAGTCGGCCTCGAGCCCCAGGAGGAGCTGGCGGAGCTCCGCTCGCTCGAGGACCTGGAGTTCCTGATCCACAGTTCCGGCGAATCCGGCGCCATCGACGCCGAGGCGCGGGCCATCCTGACCCGAACGATCAGGTTCGGCGACAAGACGGCGGCCGACGCCTTGACGCCGAGAGTTCACGTTGAAGCCATCCGGGCCGACGCCACCGTGGCCGACCTGATCGCACAGGCGCGAGACTCCAGCTACTCACAGTTCCCCGTTTTCAGCAGCGACCTCGACGACATCCGCGGCATTGTCGATGTGGCATCGGTGTTCGAGTTGCCCGTGGCCGACCGGGCCGACAAGCCGATCATCGATATCGTCGCCGAACCGTTCGTCGTGCCCGAGACGAGGGATCTTGTCGACATCCTGTCCGACTTCCGAGCACTCGAGTCTCCGTCGCCCATGGCCGTCGTCATCGACGAACACGGAGGCACCGCCGGCATTCTGACCCTCGAGGACGTTCTGGAGGAAATCGTCGGCGAGGTCGACGACGAATACGACGAGCAGGTCGGTCTGACCGCCGGTGTGGCCCCCGGCGTGTTTCTGCTGGCCGGCACACTCCATCCCGACGAGGTCGAGGAAGCGTGTGGATTCGGCGTTCCAGAAGGCGACTACGAGACGGTTGCCGGGTTTGTGCTCGACCAACTCGGCCGGATACCACGAGCGGGTGACGGCTTCATCTACGAGGGCTGGCAGATCCAGGTCGGGGAGATGGACGGGCGGCGGATCGCCTCGCTGCGGCTGGAGGCACCCGAGGATGCGGACCATACCGCCGTCGACATCAAGGCCGGCGTAGGGGCGCACATCGCCGCCGACGCCGGGGGTGGATCGTGACCGGCGTCGCATCACTGGCCGGACTCGGGCTGATCGGGCTCACTGGGCTGTTGGCGGTGGAGGCGATGAGCCCGACGGCGATCGTGATGGCCCTCAGCGCCAGCGCGCTACTCATCGTTCTGAACGGACTCTTCGTCGCCTACGAATTCGCCGTCGTGGCCGCTCGGCGGTCGGCGTTCGAGGAGGACCAGGCCGGGAACGGCCCGATTGTTCGCATGGCGAGGGCCAGCCTCAGCGATCTGTCGATGCAGTTGGCCGGCGCACAACTGGGTATCACGATGGCATCGCTGGCCCTGGCCCGGATCGGCGAGCCGGCGCTCGAGGCGATCCTGGTACCTCGGCTCGATGGCTTCGTAAGCGCCGAACAGGCCGAGACCATCAGCTTCGCCGTGGCGTTGGCCGTCTTCACCTTCCTCCATCTCATCTTCGGTGAGATGGTGCCCAAGAACATCGCCCTGACCGTTCCGGAGAAGACGCTTCGTTTCTCGGTCCTGCCGTATCGGTTGTACCTCGTGCTGTTCCGTCCCGTTGTCTGGTTTCTCAACGCCATCGCCAACGGTTTGACCCGGCTGGTGGGGATCGAGCCCCGCGATGAGATCATGACCGTGCACACCGCCTCGGAGCTGTCGGCCATCGTCCACCATTCGCACCAGGGCGGTGCCATCGAAGCCGACGACGCCGAGTTGTTGCAGGGGGCGCTCGAGTTCGCGGAGCGGGCGGTCTCCGAGATCGCCACCCCGCTGGACGAATACCCGTCGGTGCTGCTCGGCTCGACCGCCGTCCAGCTCGAAGATGTTGTGGCCCGAACCGGGTTCCGGCGCATCCTGGTCCGTCAGCCCGGACAGCGGAAGCCCATTGGCTACTTCCACGCCCGGGATCTGTTGGAGATCCCAACGGAGCGACGGGCGGCCCCGGTTCCTGCCGCCCTCGTGCGGAGAACCGCGGTCGTCGCCGGGGATACGTCGCTCATCGACGTGCTCCGGGACCTACGGCGGGCTCGGCTCCAGCTGGCCGTCGTCGCCACGTCGGACGACGAACCCGCCGTCGTTTCGGTGGAGGAGGTCGTCCGAGCGTTCGTGGAGCCGAGCGCAGAGCTCGTCTCGCAAGCTGGGGAGGCCGATGGCGAGATCGCCTTGAACGTCGCCGACGACAACGACGACAACGCCGACCCACTCGACCTGCTGGGTCGCATCCTGTCCAACTGACCGGCCGAATCGCCGGTCGAGGCGAGGTCGGTGCAGGACACGCGTCCCGGTGACGGAGTGTGGGTAAACGAAGGCGGTGTCCGGCACGTGTACGGACGGCCAACGGCGCTGCGATAGTCTGGTACACCGTGCGGAGACGTCTTACTCTCTGTCTGCTGGGGTTCGGGCCACTGCTTTGGCTACTCGCCGGCGACGGTGCCGAACGCCAGGTAGCCGCCACCGAACGCGTCAACAGCCCGTCCGTGTCGTCGATGTCGGCCTTGGAGGCTGCGGGTGAACCGGCGACACCGATACAGGCTGTCAGCCTCGGCGACACCCGCGATCGGGTGGCCGACGCCGAGGTCGAACTCCAGCTGGCGACCCTGCAGAAGCAGGACGACGACCGTTCCCTGCTCGAGGCGCAAGCCGGTATGGAGGAGATCCGCCGGGAGGCCCGTGACATCGCCGACACAACGGTTCGAAGCGCGGTCAACACCTACCGGCACAACGAACTCGACGTCGGTCTCCTCGAGCTGACCGACCTCAACGCCGGGCTTCGGGCCAACGCCCTGGGTGATGCGGCGCTGGTGGCCGACACCGAGGTTTTCAAGAGCTTCTACGCCAAACAGAAGGACCTCGAGATCGCTCAGGCCGAACTGGTGGTGCGCACCGACGTGAATCGGGAGCTGAGTGCCCGGGTCGTCGAGCTCCAGCAGGAGCTCGAAGCGGAGCAGTCGTGGTTGGCGGAACTGGAGGAGGCCAACATCCAGCAGCTGGCCCGACGCGATTCGGTGAAGGCGTCGACGTGGGCTCAGAACCGGGGCCGCAAACAGGGCTTCTACCTCCTGACCTGTCCGGTGGCCGGTAACCATTCGTTCATCGATTCCTGGGGTTTCCCCCGCTCGGGGGGCCGGCGACACAAGGGTGTCGACATCCTGGCCAGCCCCGGCACACCGATCGTGGCGCCCGTGAGCGGGTCGGTGGAGCATCGCTCGAACCGTGTGGGCGGTCGGTCATTCCATCTTCGCGACGAGTACGGCAACTACTTCTACGGCACCCACATGTCGGGCTATGGAAAGTCGGGGCAGGTCAACGCCGGTGAGGTGATCGGCTACGTCGGCGACGACGGCAATGCCGCGGGAATCCCGCATCTCCATTTCGAGATTCACGCCGGCGGCCGGGGGAACCAGATCAACCCCTTCGTCGATTCGGCCGCCGTCTGTTCGGGCGCCCACTGAC
>JBFHEP010000113.1:0-11890 GCA_041584095.1 Acidimicrobiales bacterium
CTCGACGCCAAGGGCATCGAGATGCCGGCCGACATCATCGCCCTCCAAGCCACCCCGAGTTTCAAGGCGGCGCTGCAGAACGAGGCCGAGGTGACCCCGGCCGGCAGCGTGATCAGCGGTTGACGGCCGCCACGCCGAGATCGAAGCGGGCCGCCGCCCCCTGGGGCACCACGACCACCTCGGTACCCAGTCGATGGGCCATGAGCAGGACGGCATCGGCGATCGGTACGGTCACCGCACGTTCAGTGTCCCACGCGTCCGAGTCACCGACATAGGCGGGGACCGTGAGGTCGAACAGACCGGTCGGGCGGTCGCGGTCAAGGTGGTCGTTGCCGATGATCACCTCGGCGGCTCGACCCTGGGTGATCAAACTCAGCGCCGTTTCGCCGTCGGCGCCGTTGCCGGTGGCGACGGCCTCCTTCACCCGATCAAGGGCCTCCACCTGGACTTCCGCCGCCTGCGTCCGGAGTACCCGATCGGCGTTGTCGAGGAAGGCGTCGTGGTCGGCCGAACGGGAACCTTCGACTTCGACGACGGTCGGACCGTTGGGAACGTGCTCGGTGAAGAAGCCGACGGCCCGCACGTCGCCGCCGACGACGATCAATTCCACGCCGGGATGTCCGGCCAGGATCTCCTCGACGGTCTGTTTGGCGTTCTGCTCCCACGTGTTCTCGGCCCGCGCCTGGAACCGCTGCTGCGACCAGCCGCCGGGATGGGACCGCTGCACGTGCAACTCCTGGCCCTCGACCACGTCGACGTCGACCGGATCGGCCACGCCTGAACGTTTGTAGATGTGGGCGCCGGTCCGATCGACCAGCACCGCGATATGGGGAACGTCGATCCGGGAGATCTCCAGCATGGGGAGGATGGCGGGGATCGGGCCCAGCGTGATGTCGACCCGATCGACAGGTCGCGCCAGGTCGCGGTCGAGCATGATTCGCTCGTCGCTGACCACGAGAAAGCGGCCGGCGGCATCGGCGTGATCCGCCCTGCCAAAGGCCTCGTTTACCAAGTCGATCATCGACTCGGAGGCATTGGCCTGCTCCAGCTCCTGGCGAACATTCTTGGTGCGGATGGCGAACTGCTGTTCGGCATCTTCGATGGCGCTGGGCGACGGCAGGTAGATCGTTGCAAACCGCGACGGCGGCTCGTCGAGCACAGCGAGAAGTTCGGAACGTGCGGAGAGCTTTGATGAGTCCATGGGGTCGTCCGTACCCTTTCGCCGTCCGCCCAAAACGTTTGCGGCGTCGGATAGGGTAGGCGCTGGAGCATGCGAGCCGACCATGAGTGATCAGAAGCCCGACAGCATTGTCCTCCAGGCGCTGCACCGCCGGGTCGTCTTCGCCTTCGACTTCGACGAGACGCTGGCCCCCAACACCACCAACGCCCTCCTCGAGCACCTCGGCGAAGACCCCGAGGAATTTCGATCAGCGCACGTCGCCCCCCTCGTCGACGACGGCTGGGAGCAGCGGCTGGCCGAGGCGCATGCCCTGGTCGACCTGTCGAACCGGCGAGTGGCCGGCGGCGGTGATGGTATCACGGCTCACACGTTCGCCGCCGTTGCCGCTGAGCTGCCCCTCTACGACGGCGTCGAAGACATGTTCGACACGGTCACGTCCGCGGTCCACTAGATCAACTCGAGCATCGATGTCGGTTTCCATCTCGTGACCGCGGGGTTCGTGAACGTTCCGCAGGAGACGTCGATCGCCGGTCGGTTCGACCAGCTCATCGGCGGACACTGGGCCTTCGACGACAACGGCTGCGTCGTGTGTCCTCGCAACACCGTCGGCCATTACGCCAAGGTCCGCCACCTCAAGGCCCTCGCCAAGGGTTTGCCGTCGATCGAATCGGATCGCGACTCCGACGTTGACGCTCACGTGCCGCCCGAGAAGTGGCACGTGCCGTTCGAGCAGATGATCTTCGTGGGAGACGGCGACAGCGATCTCCCGGCGTTCGACTTCATGAAGGATTGTGGTGGCACGGCGATCGCCGTCCACCAGGCGGACGACGAGACGAACTGGGAATCGAGAGGCGACATGCGGGACGGCCGCCAGGTCATGGCTCTGGCTCGATCCGACTTCTCGCCCGACTCTCGACTCCTCGAGGCGCTGTGTGCCGCCGGCCGCCTTGCCGCCTGGCGGGTCCGCCTGCTGGAACTCGGCCATTCGGGCTGATCCCATGGACGGCCCGGCCGGGCCGGCTCGATCCGGCTGTGCCGCAACGCGTGGTCGAATGTAGGGTCTTGGGTATGCAGCCGAGCCACGGGCCCGAAGCCGACGCCTACCGCGAGTTCATCAACGGGTTCCTCGACGAGAACCTGCCGGCCGACTGGAAGGGCATCGGCACGCTCGTCGGGCAGGAGCGGACCGATTTCTACGACAGCTGGCGGCAGGTACTGGCCGAGCACAAGCTGCTCGCCCCCAACTGGCCGGCCGAATACGGCGGCGCGGGCCTGTCGCACATCGAACACGTTGTCCTCAACGAGGAGTTCGCCAAACGAGGTGTGCCGACCGCCGGGCTCAACGACAACTTCAGCATCGGCATGGTCGGCAACACCATCCTCCAGATGGGCACCGACGAGCAGAAGGCCCGCTACATCCCACGGATCCTTTCCGGTGAGGACGTCTGGTGTCAGGGCTACTCCGAACCCGACGCCGGTTCCGACCTGGCCAACCTCGGCTGCCGGGCCGAGCTCGACGGCGACCAGTGGGTGATCAACGGTCAGAAGATCTGGACCTCGGCGGCCCGCACGGCCAACATGATCTTCGTTCTGGCCCGCACCGATCCCGATGCCCCGAAACACAAGGGCATCAGCTTCCTACTCGTGCCGATGGACCAACCGGGTATCGAGATCCGACCGATCACCAACATCGTCGGGCAGGACCACTTCAACGAGGTCTTCTTCAACGACGTGACCTGCCCCCGCGACAACGTACTCGGCGGGGTCAACAACGGCTGGGTGGTGGCCAACACCCTGCTCGGGTTCGAGCGGGGCATCGGCGCGACCACCACCCACCTGAAGTTCCGGGCCGAGCTCGACAGCTTCCTGGAGCTGGCCCGGCACCTTGGTAAGGTCGACGATCCGCTGGTGCGGCAGCGAGCCGCCCGCTTCCACTCGGTGGTCGAGATCATGCGCTATCAGGGCATGCAGGCGCTCACCCGGTTCCTTGCCGGCCGGCCGCCGGGGCCCGAGTCGTCGTTGGGCAAGCTGCGGTGGAGCCATTACCACCGGGAGATCACCGAGGCCGCGCTCGACCTGCTCGGCCCGGCCGCCACGGTGGCCCGGGGCCGGGAAACCCGAGGTGGGCTGGGCCCGCCCGACATCGGTACCGCCAACACGGCCGGCAACTGGCTGGCCTCGTTCTACATCGCCCGCTCCGGCACCATCTACGCCGGCACGTCCCAGGTGCAGCGCAACATCATCGGCGACCGTATCCTCGGCCTGCCCCGCGAGCCTCGGGCCGACACCGGTTCGTGGAAGGAGAGTCAGCGGCCTCGGACCGGCACCGGCGGCTGATGGGTTCGCCGGCCCGCGACTTCACGGAGGGGCGACGCGCCCCTAAGCTGGACGGGGACTGATCATGCGTTCACTGCCACCCCCTCCGCCGCCGACCGGACGTCCTCGGCAAGCGACCGAGATCCGATTCGATCGCGACGAGGTGGCCATGATCCTACGCCGGGCGATCGAGGTGGCCCACGATCGTCACCCGACCGACGAACACCTGGCGGTCGAGGACCTGGTCGCCGTGGCCTCCGAGGTCGGGGTCTCCCCGTCGGCCGTCGTCACTGCCGTGGCCGAGGCTCGGGCCGGAGTCGACCATCGACACGGGCTGATCGATCGGGTCGTCGGTCCCCGCCAGGTGTGGGCCATCAGCCAACTCCCTGCCGACGAGTCGGCGGCGGCCGAGACCATCCAGTTGTGGCTGGAGGTCGACCACGGCCTTCGCACCTACGTGACCGGTGACGGCGTGATCGTGGCCGAGCCTCGTTCCGGGTTGGCTGCAGCCGTGGGTCGCGCTTTACGCAACGTCGGCGGTACCGGCGGGCTCGACCGGGTGCGTCGAGTGCAGGCGGCGACCGCCGCGGTCGACCGTGACCGCTCGGTGTGTCTCGTGGCCGACGTCACCAACAAGCGGACCGAAGCCATCGTCGGCGGGTCCGCCGTGGCCGGCGGCACCGCGGCGGTGGCCGGCTTGATTGGGCTGCTGATCAGCCCCATGGCCCTGGCGTTTGCACCCGTCGGCGCCGTCATCGGTGTCGCCGTCGCCCGCAGCGCCCATCGATACCACGTGGCACAGATCGCCGGTCGAATCGAGATGACGACCGAAGCCGTGGTGCGGGGTCAGACTCCCGAGCACCCGGTCGAGCGGTTCATCCGGACCCGGGTCGTACGCCGGACCCGCCGCTGACCAGCGGCCCGCTGGTCAGCGCCCACCTCTTCCCTCGCGGCCGTGCTGTGCCCACAATTGCCCATTTTCGGGCAACGACGGGCACAGAAGGGGCGTCGAGAGAGGAACGAAGCCCGGAAGGCCACCGACCGCGGGTGTCAGATCGGTCGGAAACCGAAGGCGTCGCCCTGTGAGACGATGCGGCCGACCGATGGCAGCGGGAAGTGAGCGGTGGCGGCCAGGGTGTCGGTGTCGGCCAGACGTTCGAGGAACGCCCGACGGGTCTGCTTGGCCAGCTGCGGATTCCAGTCGGGGTCGGCCCGCCACTCCGGATGCCGGCATTGCACCGGGCTGTGGATCAGATCGCCGCTGAACAGGATCTCCCGTCCCGCCGACCGCCCTCGAACCGAGTAGTGCCCGGGCGTGTGACCGGGGCTCGGTTCCAGCCACAGCTCATCGCTGAGCTGATGGTCGGCGGCGACCAGTTCGGCCAGCCCGGCTTCGACGATCGGTGCGACGCTGTCGCCGAAGGTTCTGGATCCAGGCGAGTCGGCTTCGGCATCGGCGCGGGTGTGCTCGTAGTCGGTGGTCGAGAACAGGTAGCGGGCGTTGGGGAATGTCGGCACCCAGCGGCCGTCGTGGAGGCGGGTGTTCCAGCCGACGTGGTCGAAATGGAGGTGGGTGCACAGGACGATGTCGACGTCGTCGGGATCGACGCCGCGAGCCGCGAGGTTGTGCAGGTAGGTCAGGTCGGTCTTCATGTTCCACGGACCGCGGAAGCGCTTCTTGTCGTTGCCGATGCAGGTGTCGATGAGGATCGTGTGGCCGGCAGTGCGGACGAGATAGCTCTGTACGGGGAACAGCACGGTGCCGGCGGCGGGGTCGTAGCCTCCGGCCTCGGTCAACCAGTCGACGTGCGGTGCCCAGTCGTCGTCCGACGTGTCGGGGAAGAAGAGGCGGGCGTCGAGTGGCAACATGATGTCGAAGATCGACGCCACCCGGATGTCGCCGACGCCGAACTCGGTCATGGTCGCCGATCCCTCATCGGAAGCATCATCGTCATCGACCCTGAAAGTCGGGTTGCCGCCGCTCGACCATCGCTCTGGTGCCCTCGGTGAAGTCTTCGGTGGAACGCAGCCTGTCCTGCTCGGCCAGTTCGTGGGCCGTGGCGGCCTCGACCCGATCGGCCAGGTCCCCACGCAGCGTGGCCCGGATCGACCGCACGGCCAGTGGCGCCGAAGCGGCGATCTCCCGGGCAAGGTCGTAGGCCGCCGATCTGACTTCGGCGACGGGTGCCAATCGATCGGCGAGTCCCAACGCCACCGCTTCGTCGCCCTTGACCCGCCGACCCGTGTAGAGGAGTTCGGCGGCGGTTTGCACGCCGACCAGCCGGGGAAGCGTCTCGCTCAGCCCGAAACCCTGATGGAAGCCGAGCCGGGCGAAGTTGGCACTGAACCGCGCCTCGCGGGCGGCCACCCGGAAGTCGGCGGCCAGCGCCAGGCCGAGCCCACCACCGACGGCCGCACCCTGGACGGCGGCGACGATCGGGATCCCGGTGCGGAAGATGCGAACAGCAGCTGCGTAAAGGTCCTCGGTTCGCCCGGTTCGCTCGCCCCCGCCGTCACCCGAGAAGTCGGCTCCGGCGCAGAAATGTTTGCCCTGTGAGCAGAGCACCACCGCGCGGCACGATGTGTCGCCGTCCAGAGACTCGAGCGCCTCGACGATCGCGGTGAGCATGGCCAGCGAGAAGAAGTTGTTGGGCGGCCGCCGGATCTCGACGGTGGCCACGTGGTGCTCGTCGAGGTCGACGGCGATCGGCGAATCGGTCACGATACTCCCACCTCCCGGAAGGGTTTGTTGCGATCGACGGCCGGCTCCCGGGGCAGGCCGAGGATGTTTTCGCCCAGGATGTTGCGTTGGATCTCGTCGGTGCCGCCGGCGATCGACTGGGCCGGGGTCGACACCAGTACCTCGGCCACGACGGCGTCGAGCGGATCCGGCCCGTTCCGGAGCAAGGCCCGGGCCCCGGCGATCAGCGAGTGGACCCGCTGGCAACGGCGGGCCACCTCGGAGAGCGCCAGCTTGCCGATCGACCCCTCCGGCCCCGGCGGCCGGCCGAGCGCCCGAGCCGCGGCCGCCCGCTCGGCCGTCAGTTCCGCGGCCCGGTTGAAAGCCAGCAGCTTGGCGATCTCCTGTCGTACCACCGGATTGTCGGCCACGCCGAGCGCCCGGGCCCGCTCGACGACGAGGTCGACCCGCCCGGCCCGTTGCGGGTACCACTCGTAGGTCTCGAGGTAGTCGGCGGCCTCCGCCTGCGCCTCGTCGACCACCCGACCCGTGGCGTCGGGTTCGACGTGGGCCCGGCGCAGCACCGAGAACGTCCGCTCGTGGGCCAGGGTGCCGCGGGCCACCGTCCAACCGCCGCCGACCTCGCCCACCACCTGATCGTGGGGAACACGGGCGTCGGTGAGAAAGACCTCGTTGAACGAACGGTGGTCGTTCATCTGCCGGATCGGCCGCACCTCGACACCGGGCTGGTCCATGTCGAGCACGAAGTAGGTCAGCCCGGCGTGTTTCGGGACGCTCCAGTCGGTGCGAGCCACCAGCAACCCGGCGTCGGCATGATCGGCCGAGGTGTTCCACACCTTCTGCCCGTTGACGATCCAGTGGTCGCCGTCACGAACCGCCGTCGTGGTGAGCCCGGCCAGGTCGGAGCCGGCGCCCGGCTCGCTGAACAGCTGGCACCACACCAGCTCCCCGGTCAACGTACGGCGCAGGAACCGGCGCTTGAGGTCGTTCGACGCGTGGTCGTACAACGTCGGAGCGGCGAGGAACATGCTCACTCCCACCGGGGTGGCCACGCCGCCGGCGTGGCGGATCGTCTGCTGAGCCACCCGGTCGGCCCACTTCGGCAGGCCCCGTCCGAACCATTGCGGCGACCACGAGGGCACCGCCCACCCGGAATCGATCAGGATCTCCCGCCACTCGACGAGGGACAGGTCGGGATCCCAGGCCTCGTTGAACCAGGCCAGCACCCCGTCGCGTACGTCGGCCTCGGTGGGCGCCGTCGAGTTCGTTGTGGCCGAACCGGTCACCGCCCAAGCGTAACGCTCAGGCGACGGTCGAGCCCAGCGGAATCATTGGCGGCCCTCAGGGGCACGGTCTGGTCGGGCGTACGATGGAACGGTGGTTTGGTTGTTCGTCGCGTTCGTCGTCCTCCCGGTGCTGGAGATCTATCTGATCACCCAGGTGGCCGGTCAGGTGGGCTGGCCGCTGGCGATCGCGCTGGTCATCGCCATCAGCGCCACCGGGGCCTGGTTGGTTCGGCGGGAGGGCCTCGGGGTCATCGGTCGGGTTCGGGACAGCATCCGGGCCGGTCGTATGCCCGCCAACGACCTGGCCGACGGCGCCATGATCTTCTTCGCTTCGGCACTGATGCTGACACCCGGCTTCCTGACCGATGCGTTGGGCTTGGCCCTGCTCATCCCGCCGATCCGCGCCCTGGTCCGACCACCGGTGATCGCCTTCTTCCGGCGTCGGATCGACCTGCGGGTGGCCAACGCCACCGGAGGACTCGGAGCCTTCGGAGGCGGACTGTTCGATACCCGGGGCCGCCGACAGGATCGTGGACCGGGGCATGGCGAGGTGTTGGATGTCGACGAAGTCGACGACGACACAGGCTCGTGACCTGCGGGCAGATTAGTGGTGGCGAATTCAGGGGCCGGACTCGGGATCGGCCAGGGCGCCTGCCGTCTCGGCCTCGTCGATCATCCGTTGCGCCAGATCCCACAGCTTCTCCGAAGCATCGCCGATCGGTCGGTTGATGGTGCGGACCTGATCGGCCCGGATCCCGTGACGGGTCCAGCTCACCCCGCCACTGCCGACGTTCAGCAGCAGCGGTTGGAGGCGGTCGACGGCGTAGGCGAACCGACCGGTAGGGGTGTCGCGGTGCTCATAAAGATCCCAGAGCCGTCGGATCTCGGCCTGCTGATCGGGCGGGAGCAGCCCGAACAGCCGGTCGGCGGCCGCCTCTTCGAGCGCGGCCTTTTCCTCGCGGCCTGCGGCGTCGTATATATAGGTGTCGCCGGTGTCGATCTCCACGACGTCATGGATGAGCACCGCCTTGGTCGCTTCGATCACGTCGACGTCCGGTCCGGCCCACTCGGCCAGCAACAGGGCCATCATCGCCAGGTGCCAGGAATGCTCGGCCGTGTTCTCGTAACGTGATCCGTCGACGAGGATTGACCGCCGGATCACCGACTTCAGCCGATCGAGCTCGAGTATGAACTCGATCTGGCGGCCCAAGCGTTCGTCGAGATCAGCGGCTGCGGCGATTATGAACGTGGCGTCGAGGGGCATCACGTCAGCCTATGTGTCGGGCCGCCATTCCTCGTTCTCCCCGTTCTGGGGTGTGCAGAGCCCGGAGGCGGGGGTGGGGAAACCCCAGAATGCGGGTACTCCCCCGGGACCGGCTCGGCCGGCTCAGCCGGCTCAGCCGGCGGCCAGGATTCGCTCGATCCAGGTCTGGTAGGTGTCGACCTCCTGTGCCCCGGGAACAGGCATCAAGTTGTTGATGACGACGGTCGGCACGGCGGTCACACCGCTTTCGATGGCACTGTTGTGATCCTCGATCACCGCCCTGGTCGTGGCTTGGTTGTGCTCGGAAAACGCTTCGACGAAGCCCGCCCGTTCCACGTCGCACTCCGCCGCGATGTCGGCCAGCACGTCGAGGTCGGAGATGTCGCGGTTGTCGGTGAAGTAGGCGCGCAGCAGCGCACGGTGATAGGCGAACACCGAGTCGGGGTCGTGCAGCTCCATCGTCTTGGCCGCCACCTGCGCCGGCAGCGAGGAGGATGGCGGCGGGGCATCGGAAGCCCACACGGTGAAGGTGGCCCGGGGTTCCATGGCCGCCGGCCGCAACCAGGATCGGGTGTACTCGACGAACTTCTCCCGGCTCTGGGTCTTCGGTTCGACCCGCAGGAGGAACGAACGCCACTCGATCGAGATCCGATCACCCATACGATCGGCCAGCTCGTCGAGACGGACCGTCCCGACATAACACCACGGTCAGAGAAAGTCCGACCAGACGGTCAGGGGAACAGTATTCTCACTGGTGGCAGACATCATGAAGAAATGTACCAATAGGGAGAAATCCTGTCGATTCTCGGTCCAATCCGAGAGGAGTTCTCGCGATCAACGCGCGTGCGACACCGGATCGAGATAGTCTCGTCATACTCGACGACTATGATTTGGGGGTCCGCGGTCCGGTTCGGCGACGTCAGTCGTCGGGGTCGTACTCGTGGATTCCCGTCAAGTTCCGCCACTCCGGCGGAGAGTCTCAAATGGGGAGAGGAGCTCCTATCACTATGACGCTTTCAAAGATGATTCGTCTGTTGTCGCTTCTTCTCGCTATCACCCTGGTCGCCTCGGCCTGCGGTAGTGACAGCGAAGAAGAAGGCAGCACCGACGAAACCACAGAAGAGGGAACCGACGACGGTGCCACCGATGAGGAAGGCGGAGCGGGCGAAGAGGTCGAGCTGACCCAAGGTGGCAGCACGCTCGACGCCGTCCGCGAGCGCGGCAGCGTCGTGTGCGGTGCCAACGAGTCGCTTCCCGGCTTCGGTATCGTCGACTCCGCCGGTGAGTACAGCGGGTTCGACATCGACTTCTGCCGGGCCGTTGCCGCCGGTGTCCTTGGCGACGCCAACGCCGTCGAGTATCGACCGCTGTCGGCCGAGGCTCGGTTCACCGCACTTCAGTCCGGTGAGATCGACGTCCTGATCCGCAACACCACGTGGACCGCAACCCGTGACGGCGGCGAAGGTGCCACCTTCCTGTTCACCACGTTCTACGACGGCCAGGGCATGATGGTTCCGGCCTCCAGCGGATTCACCACGTTCGAGGACCT
Organism: Acidimicrobiales bacterium; assembly: GCA_041584095.1. Lineage (GTDB taxonomy): Bacteria > Actinomycetota > Acidimicrobiia > Acidimicrobiales > SZUA-35 > JAHELU01. The sequence goes on from JBFHEP010000113.1 coordinate 10,297, forward strand.
GGCCGACGCCAGTATTTGCGTCCAGTCCGGTACCACGACCGAGCTCAACCTCACCTCCGTGTTCAACGCCCGCGGCATCCCCTTCACACCGGTCGTCTTCGCCGAGAACACCGAGCTGCAGCCCGCCTACGTCGAGGGGCAGTGTGAGGCGTGGACCTCCGACGCCTCGCAGCTCGCCGCCTTCAAGTCCTCCATCGAGGGCGAGGGTGGCGAAGAGCAGTTCATCATGGCCGAGGTCATGTCGAAGGAGCCGCTCGGTCCGGTCGTGGCCGACGGTGACAGCGCCTGGGCTCAGGCCGTTGAGTGGTCGGTCATGGCCACCGTGCAGGCGTGGGAGTTCGGTCTCGACTCGTCGAACATCGGGTCCTACAGCGGTGACAACCCCGAGATCCAGCGTTTCGTCGGCCAGTCGACCGATTTCGATGCCGGCCTCGGACTCGACCCGGACTTCGCAGTCAACATCGTCTCCCAGGTGGGCAACTACAAGGAGATCTACGACCGCAACATCGTTCCGATCGGTCTGTCCCTGGAGGGGTCACCGAACGACATCTGGACCAATGGTGGTCTGATGTACGTTCCGCCGTATCGCTAGACACCGCAGATACGGGTCGATGCTCGACCAAGTGCGATAATTGGAGGGGTCGACGGCACGTCCGTCGACCCCTCCGTCCTTTCCCGGGGGGAGAGGACACAACCAAGAAGGGGGATAGCCGACATTGGCTGCAACGACGACTTCGGGTGGCGCGACACAACAGCGGCCGCCGTTCTGGCGTGACGAACGCATTCTCAAGATTCTGGGTCAGGTGGTGGCGGTCATCGTCGTTGTCCTGGCCCTTCGTTGGTTGTTCGGCAATCTGATCGACAACCTCACCCGGTTGGGCATCGAGACCGGCTTCGGCGTGCTCCGCTCACCCGCCGGGTTCCAGGTTCGTGATGCGTTCGGGTTCGACCAGAACCAACCCATCTTCCCCGATCTGCTCTGGCTCGGCATCCGCAACACCGCGGTCTCGGCCGTGGTCGGTATCGCCATCGCCGTCATTCTGGGAACGCTGATCGGCATCGGACGCCTGTCGACCAACTGGCTGGTCCAGAAGATGGCGATGATCTATGTCGAGGTCTTCCGGAACATCCCGCCGCTCGTCATTCTCATCTTCATCTATGCCGCCGCTTTCGTGAGCGGCCCGTTGCCGGCCATGAACCCCACCAGCGCACCGATCGAGCTGTCGGTGCCGGGAAGCGACAACACGGCGCTGCTGCTCTCGAACGACCGGTGGGGTATTCCCTCGTTCGCCACCACCGAGGGAACAACGTCGCTGTTCTGGATCGGATTACTCGTCGGCCTCGTGGCCGCCGCTGCGGTCTGGTGGTGGAGGACGAAGGTCAACATCGAGACCGGTGCACCACACCGGAGGGTTCTGTTCTCCTTCCTCACGCTTCTGGCGATCGCCATCATCGCCTTCCTGCTGGCAGGCAATCCCTACCAGATCTCCTGGCCGACCGTGTCGGACAACGGCCGACGGATCGACGGCGGCTTCGCCACCAACTCCGCCTATCTGTCGCTCACCATCGGCCTCGGGCTCTACACCGCCAGCCA
>JBFHEP010000114.1:0-11755 GCA_041584095.1 Acidimicrobiales bacterium
ACCGACGGTCTCGGTCTGCTGCCGTGGATCGAGGACGGCCCCGACGGCGGGGTCATCGTGTGCCCCGGGAGCATCGTGTCGAAGTCCAGGACCAACCACCGCTGCCGGTTCGTGTCGGTTGACGACACCTGGATCTGGGAGTCGACCGAACTGATCCGTGAGGACAAGCGCTCCAATCCCGGCCGCGACGACGGCTTTCAGGCCGTCGCGCTCCTCCCCGTCGTGACCGGCATGGAGCTCGATGTCGTGTCGGGCAAGGCCAGGCGGGGCATGCACTCGGTCGATCGGGTGGTCTCCTACGAGGTCCGAGGCGGTGAGCTGGTCGAGGTTTCACAGCGAACGGTCAGCCCCAGCGGCATGCAGTAACCCCACACGCCAAACCCCAACCCCGCTCGCCGCAAACCCCGATTCTGTGCGGTCAGGGCCCTGATTCTTGGGCGTGGGGCGCACAGTTTGGCTTGGGCTTGGGTTCTGTGCGCTCAGGGCCCCGATTCTTGGGCGTGGGGCGCACAGTTTGGCTTGGGCTTGGGTTCTGTGCGCTCAGGGCCCCGATTCTTGGGCCCGAGGCGGTCCTGGCGAAAGTCGGGATTCCCGGCCGAGTATCCTCGTCGTCCATGACCCCCGACGAGCTGTCACCGCCGCTGCCTTCCATCGACGGAGACGCCGACGAGCGGCTGATGCTACGCCAGTTTCTCGACTTCCATCGCGCCGTCCTGGAGCGGAAGGCGTTCGGGCTGACCGCCGAGCAGCTTCGCACCCCGGTGCCACCGTCGAATCTGACGCTGGGCGGATTGCTGCTGCACATGGCCGGTGTCGAGGAGGGCTGGTTCTCGGCGTGTTTGTACGACCGCCCGCTTGGTGATCCGTGGACCGACATCGACTGGGAGGCAACGCCCGATTGGGAGTTCGAAAACGTCGGTCGGTTCACCCCCGAGGAGATGTTCGGCTACTTTCAAGCCGCCTGCGAAAGGTCCCGCCGGATCGAAGCCGAGGCCGAATCGCTTGATCTCATGACCGCCAAGGAATTCCCCAACGATCGGCAAGGGACCCGACAATGGTCATTGCGCTGGATCATGGTTCACATGATCGAGGAGTACGCTCGTCATTGCGGCCATGCCGATTTCATCCGGCAGGCCATCGACGGGACGGTTGGAGACTGACGAATGGGTTCTGACGTCCGGGGCGAATGCGAGCCCCGGTCCGAGGCACGGCTGTACAACCGGCGCACGTTCCTGCACACGCTCTACGGGGCAACGCTGGGAGCGGTGCTCGCCGCCTGCGGAAGCAACGATGCCGATGTCTTCGCGGCGGGCGACGGTGTGACCGGCCTCTCCGGCGGCTCGGAGGTCTCGACGGCAGGAGACGACGGTGCGACGCCGCAGACGCTCCGGGTGCAGACCGACGAGATGAACGTGGCGTCGACGACGGGCTCGGGCGATACCACCACGGTCGACCCGTCGACCTCGGCCACGAGCGACACGACGGCCACGACTGCGACCACGGCCACCTCCGAGCCGACGGCGACGTCGACCACCGCTACCTCGTCGACGACGACGGGCGGAAGTACCGGCGGTGCCCTGCCCGCCGGCGGAACCATGGTTGTCGCCTTCACCTACGAGCAGCAGTCGGGCGGGAAGAACGTGCCGCCGTACATCGCCGTCTGGATCGAGGACGGATCGGGCAAACTGGTGACCACCGTGGCGCTCTGGTACCAGCAGTTCGGCCGCGGTGAGCGGTGGCTGCCCGACCTCACCCGGTGGTACATCGTCGATCAGGGCCGAATCGCGTCCGGCGGAGCCGACACGGTCGACGCGATCTCCGGTCCCACCCGTTCACCGGGCAGCTATCAGGTGGCCTGGGATGGCCGGGCCAACGGATCGACCGCCCCCGCCGGCAGCTACTTCGTCTGCATCGAATCGGCGAGAGAGCGCGGGCCGTACTCGCTCATTCGCCAATCGGTCGAACTCGGCGGCTCGAGTCAGCAACAGAGCCTGTCGAGTGACGGTGAGCTGGTCAACGCCTCGATCGCAGTGACCGCCTAGCCCGACGGCAGAGCACGTACTCCCGGTCTGGAAGATTCCGCGCCCGTCGGATGCGCGAAATTCCTGCCAGTTCCGGTCTGGCTGCGTACCATGAACGGCCATGGACTACCAGTCGGCCGATCTCGCCGCCCGCATTGACGAGGCAAACATCTACGGCGTGGCCAATCGAACCTCCCTCACCCCGGCGCCGCTGCTCACCGAGCGCCTCGGCAATTGGGTGTTCCTGAAGCGGGAGGACCAGCAGCCGACCTTCTCGTTCAAGGTGCGGGGAGCGACCAACAAGATTCTCAACCTCGATGATGCCGACATCGAGCGGGGTGTCATCTGCAGCTCGGCCGGCAATCACGCCCAGGGGGTGGCGATGGCGGCCGCCCGGCGGGGCATCCCCGCCTATGTGGTGATGCCGCTGTCGACTCCGGAGATCAAGATCAAGGCCGTGGAGGCCCTGGGCGGTGAGGTGGTGCTCCACGGCGAGCACTACGACGACGCCCAGAATCTCGCCCGGGAGCGGGCCCGATCGGACGGCCTCCAGTTCGTCCACCCGTTCGACGATCTCGATGTGATCGCCGGTCAGGGGACGATCGGGCGCGAGATACTCGACCAGAGCCCGGATCCCATCCACGCCGTGTTCGTGCCGGTCGGCGGGGGCGGTCTGGCCGCCGGCGTCGCCACCTACATCAAGGTCCGTCGGCCCGGAACGCTGGTGTTCGGGGTCGAGCCCGTCGACGCCGCCAGTATGGAGGCGGCCATCAAAGCCGGCCATCCGGTGGCACTGGATCACGTCGGCACCTTCGCCGACGGCGTGGCGGTCAAGAAGGTCGGTGATCTCACGTTCGAACTGTGCCGACGCCACCTCGACGGCATCGTGACCGTCACCACCGACGAACTCTGCACCGGAATTCGCGACATCTTCGACGACACCCGGACACTCGTCGAACCGGCCGGTGCGTTGGCGGTCGCCGGTTTGCACCGCTACGTCGAGGACACCGGCATCTCCGGTCATCGTCTGGTGGCCATCAACTGCGGCGCCAACATGAACTTCAATCGGTTGGGTCACGTTGCGGAGCGCACGGCGATCGGCGACAAACGGGAGGCCCTGCTCGCCGTCGCGATTCCGGAACGGCGAGGCAGTTTCCTCGATTTCTGCCGGGCGGTCGGAGATCGTCACATTACCGAGTTCAACTATCGTCGCAACGACGCCGAGCTGGCGCGGATCTTCGTCGGCCTCGAACTCAAACCCGGTGCCGCCGACCGCCACGACCTGATCGACCATCTGCGATCGGTCGGCTACGCGGTGGCCGATCTGACCGACAACGAGATGGCCAAAATGCACGTGCGCCACCTGGCCGGAGGTCCGGCGTCCGACATCGCCCACGAGCGGGTGTACCGGTTCGAGTTCCCCGAACGGCGTGGAGCCCTCCTACGGTTTCTGGAGTCCGTTGGCGTCGACTGGAACATCACCCTGTTCCACTACCGCAATCACGGCTCCGATTACGGGCGGGTCCTGGTGGCGATCGACGTCCCGCCGGCCACCCGCGACGACCTCAACCAGCACCTCGACGACCTCGGCTACCGCTACTGGGATGAGACCGACAACGACGCCTACTCGCTGTTCCTGAAAGGCGCCTGACCGAACTGGGGGCGGCTACAGCTCAGCCATCGCCGTGGAGATGTCCTCCACCGCAGCCTTGCCGTCGCCGAACAGCATCAGGGTGTTGTCGAGCGCGAACAGCGGGTTGGGGATCCCGGCGAATCCGGGACTCAGCGAGCGCTTGATGACAACGACCGTGCGGGCCCGATCGACATCGAGGATCGGCATCCCGGCGATCGGGCTTCCGGGATTCTCCCGGGCGTCGGGGTTGACCACGTCGTTGGCGCCGATGATGATGGCGACGTCGACCTGAGGGAACGACGGATTGATCACCTCCATCTCCTTCAGCTGCTCGTAGGGGATCTCGGCTTCGGCCAGGAGCACGTTCATGTGACCGGGCATCCGGCCGGCCACGGGGTGAATGGCGAAGATGACCTCGGTTCCCCGGGCTTCGAGCGCGGTGGTCAGATCCCTCACCGCATGCTGGGCTTGAGCCACCGCCATGCCGTATCCGGGCACGATTGCCACCCGCTCGGCGGTGTCGAGGAGCATCGCCACCTCGTCGGCCGACGAACTGGTGATCTTGCCGGCGTAGACCTCGTCACCGTTGGCAATCACACCACTGGAATCGATGCCTCCGAACAGCACGTTGAGCAACGTGCGGTTCATCGCCCTGCACATGATCAGCGTGAGGATGAGCCCGCTGGCCCCGACCAGCGCCCCGGCGATGATCAGCAGCGAGTTGCCGAGCACGAACCCCGTGGTCGACGCCGCCAGGCCCGACAGCGAGTTGAGCAGGGCGATCACCACCGGCATGTCGGCGCCGCCGATCGGTGACACGAGCGTGATCCCGGCAACGAGGGCGACAACGGCCAGCGCCCAGAGCCACAACGAAGACGGCCCGACCACGATCATCACCGCCAGCAGGGCGCTCAGCGCGACCAAACCGATGTTGGCGGCCCGCAGAACCGTCGGGCTACCCAGATCCCTCCAGATCTCCTGCAGTTTGGCGAAGGCGACGACGCTGCCCGAGAACGTGACCGAACCGATCAGCACCGTCAATGCGGCCGTGGACAGGAATTCGACGCCCAGGTCGCCGACGTCGGAAAGATCGAGTGCCTCTTCGAGCGTCGCCGCCCCGACGAGCAGCGACGCCAGGCCGCCGAACCCGTTGAACAGCGCCACGAGCTGAGGCATGCCGGTCATGGCCACCCTCGTGGCCAGCACCGCACCGACCGCACCGCCGGCCAACAGGCCGGCCACGATCACCCAGAAGCTCACGATGTCGGCGTTGAACAGGGTGACGACGACGGCCAGCAGCATGCCCACCGAACTCATCAGGTTGCCCTGCACCGCGGTGCGGGGTCGGGACAGGCGCTTCAAGCCGAGGATGAAGAGCACTGCGGACGCGAGATAGCCGAGCTGAATGAAGGTGTCCATTATCAGCGCTTCCGGTTGAACATGCCGAGCATGCGATGGGTGACCATGAAACCGCCGATCACGTTGATGGTGGCCAGCGCCACGGCGCCGAAGCCGAGGACGGTGGTGAGGGTTGAATGGTCGGATCCTGCGGCCACAAGCGCCCCGATGAGCGTGATACCACTCACGGCGTTGGAGCCCGACATCAGCGGCGTATGGAGCGTCGGCGGGACCTTGGTGATCAGCTCGACCCCGAGAAACACGGCCAGTACGAACAGGGTCAGGGCCAGTAGGAACGTCATTCCTCTTCGTCTCCTTCGGGGTCGATCTCGGCACCGGACCCGGGATCGGATTCGGCGACGGCGTCGGCCCGTTGATGCGTCGAGGCCACCGGCGACAGCCCCAACTTCGCTCGAACCCTGGGATGGACGACCTCGCCGCCGTGGCCGACGACCGTCTCGGCCGTGATCTCGTCGTCGAAGTCCCAGACGATGTCTCCTTCGACGTCTCCATCGTCGCCGTCGGCCCCGCCTCCCCCGACGGCGACCAGATGGCGGAGATAGGTGACGACGTTGTTGGAGAACAACAGACTGGCCGTTGCGGCAGCCTGTGACGGCAGATCGGTCGGCCCGAAGATGTGCACGCCGTTGTGGTTGACCTCCGCGTCGGCGTCGGTGAGCCTGCAGTTGCCGCCCCGCTCGGCCGCCAGGTCGATGATCACCGAGCCGGGACGCATCGCCTCCACCATCTCGGTGGTGATCAGCTCCGGGCTGGCGGCGCCGGGAATGGACGCGGTGGAGATGACGACGTCGGCGTCGGCCACATAGGGCAGCAGCGCTTCGTTCTGACGGCGATGCAAGTCCTCGGTCTGGGCCTTCGCGTAGCCGCCCGAATCCTCGGCGTCGTCGGAACCAAGGTCGAGTTCGATCGGCTTGGCCCCGACCGAGGCGATCTGCTCCATCGCCGCCGGGCGGATGTCGTATGCCTCGACGACGGCACCGAGCCGTTTGGCGGTGGCGATGGCCTGCAGGCCGGCGACACCGGCGCCGAGAACCACGGCCCGAGCCGGAGGGACGGTTCCGCCTGCGGTCATCATCATGGGGAACAGTCGAGGCGACCGCATGGCCGCCATGAGTACCGCCTGGTAGCCGGCGACCGTGGCCATCGACGACAGCACGTCCATGGTCTGGGCCCGGGTGATGCGGGGAATCAGGTCGAGCGACACGATCGTGGCTCCGGTTGCGGCGAGAGCTTCGGCCCGACCGGGATCCCACAACGGATCGTGAACGGCGATCAGGATGTGGTCGGGACCGAGGTGTGACCAGTCGGGCTGATTCAGCTCATCGATGGCAGGCCCCACCGTCTGCACGATGACGCCCTCGGCACCGATGACCGCCACCCGCTGAGCCACGGTCGCACCGGCGTTGCGGTACCGGGCGTCGTCGATGCCTGCTCGCAAACCCGCTCCCACTTCGACATGCACGTCGTGGCCGTCGTCGACCAACTTGGTCACCCCGGCCGGAGTGATGGCGACACGACGTTCGCGGCTCTGTGATTGTCGTGGTATCGCGATGCGCATCAACGTTCCTGTTTCGGGGTCATCGGCGACTACCAGCCGAACCGTCGTCGTCCCGGCGCCACCGCCGGGCGAACTCTGGCAACGAGCCTACAGCACGTCCGCGGCGACAAGGCCAAACGCCAACACCCCCACAGCGACGCGATAGAAGCCGAACACATCCAAGCTCCGTTGCTGCAACCACGACACCATCCATCGGATCGAGGCCAGTGCGGCGACGAAGGCAACCACGAGACCGATGAGGGGCGTGAACCAGCCGAACAGGTCGATCAACTGGCCGCCGTCGGCCAACGCGGTCACGGCCGTGGCCGCACCGAGCGTGGCCAAGCCCAGCAGAAAGGAGAACTCGACGGCGGCCGACAGCGACAGGCCGACCAGAACGCCGGCCACGATCGTGATGAGACTTCGGCTGACACCAGGCCACAAGGCGATCGACTGAGCCAGTCCGATGAGCACGGCCTGGCGGAACGTGATCTCGCTCAGGGCGCAGCCTGCTCGTTGCAACAGGCCGCTTCGGGTCAAGGCGAGTATCGCAAAGCCGCCGACCAGCCATGCCGTGGCGATAGGGGGAACGCCGAAAAGGCGGTCACGGACTGTGTCGACCAATGCCAGACCGATGACGGCGGTCGGCACGAACGCGGCCACGACACCAACCAGCACTCGACGACCTTCGTCGCTGCGGCCCACCAGTCCTTCCAGCATCTGAACCATCCGCTCCCGATACAGCACGAGCACCGCTAGAATGGCCCCGGCCTGGATACAGATGGCGTAGGTTTCCAAGGCCTGCTCAGCCTCGGGGGACGTGGCCAGCCCCAGCAGCTCGTAGGTGACGACGAGATGGCCGGTGGAGCTCACCGGCAGGTACTCGGTGAGACCCTCGACCAGTCCCAGGACAACCGACGAGAAGACCGACAGCTCCGGCAGCTCATGGGATGTTGCGACCAGCGCCGATGCCGGATCGGCCGCCGGCCACGCCGCCAGCGCGATCGCCGAGATCACCGCGACCGCCACACGTCGCGAACTGGTGGCGCACACGGCGCTGATGACCGCCGAAGGCCCGCCGAACGGAGGTGTTGGTGGCAACATCGCGCCATACCCTACCGGTGGTTTGTCCTATCCTCGCTCGGGTGACCGCTGCCGATGTACTTTCACCCGACCTGCTCGACGAGACCACCAGGTTGATCGTCGAGTCGAGCCGAACGGCGCTGGACTGGTTTCGGCCCGGTATCCGACCGGGCCGGGAGCTGAGCGCCGGCCTGTCGGTCGACAACAAGCTGACGGCCGGTTTCGACCCGGTGACCGAGGCCGACCGTGCCGTCGAGCGACTCATTCGCAACGGTTTGAGCGATCTGTTCCCGGACCACGCGATAACCGGGGAGGAGTTCGGTGTCACCGGCGACGCCCCGTACCGGTGGTATGTCGATCCGATCGACGGCACCCGGGCCTTCGTCACCGGTCAACCGATGTGGGGCACGCTCGTCGGGTTGACCGTCGACGGCCGGCCGGTCGCCGACTGGATGCATCTTCCGGTGCTCGACGAGACCTATGTCGGCACTGGAACCGGCACCAGCCTGCTCCTTCCCGCCGGCGTCGCCGATGTGCGAGCCGCCGTTGCGCTGGCGACGACCACCACGACGTCGCCGGCGGACGCCATGTTGTTGTGCACCCATCCCTCGATGTTCGCTCCCGGACCGGAACTCGAACGCTTCGAGGCACTCGGCGAGTCGGTGCGAATGGTGAGATTCGGCGGTGACTGCATGAACTACGGGCTCCTGGCCAGCGGTGACGCCGACCTCGTGGTCGAGAATCAACTCCAGACCTACGACATCCTGCCGCTGATCCCCATCATCACCGGGGCCGGCGGTGTCGTCACGGACCTGCGGGGCGACCTCCCCGTGGCCGGCGGGTACGTGGTGGCGGCGGCAACGCCGGAGCTCCACGCCGCCGTGCTGGCCGTGTTAGGGGGCTGAACCCTCCGACGACGACGATGCGACGTCGTCGCCCTCGATTCCGCGGAGCCCGGCCCACAGGAGCTGGGTGATGTCGGCCGCAAGGCGCTCGGTCGGGTAGTGTCCGGCCTCCCCCGACTTCGCGTAGCGCATCATCGCCTCGGCGAGACCCATCACGCCGTAGGCCATCGTCTGCCGACGCATCGGTGCGATGGCCGGAATGTCGATGAGTGAGGCGATGGCCCGGGCCAGCGAACGCTCGACGCTCGAGGTGAGCGCCGCCCACTCCGGATCTTGACGGTTGGCGCCGCTGAACAGCAGGTGGAAGCCGTCGAGGTCGTCCTCCACGAATTCGGCGTAGGCCCGGATGCCGGACTCGGCCCGCTCCCGTGGTGAGTTGGTGTCGACCGCGGCCTGCACGACCGTCGACTCGAGGCGGGCGCCGACATCCTCCAGGACGTGACGATAGAGGTCGCGCTTCGAGCGGTAGTGCTGGTACAGCACCGGCTTGGTGACGCCGGCGGCAGCGGCGATCTCGCTCATCGTGGTCTCGTGATAGCCGTTCTTCGCCAGTACCTGCCTTGCCACCGCCAGCAGCTGGCGTTTGCGTTCCGGGCCCGGGAGCCGGCCGCTCACCAGTCGCCCTCCCGGTCGGCCCGGTCTGCAGCCTTCACCGCGTACTTGACGACCATGGCGGGAGCGAGAACGAAGGATCCGAGTACCAGACAAACGGTCGTGGCGGTGGCCAGCGCCGATGTGAAACGGGTGAACAGCGCCCAGAAAAACAGCATCAAGGCGATGGCGAACAGCGAATACCCGACCCGCATGGCCAGCGACACCAGACGCGCGACGCGGGCCCGCCGCTCCAGAATCGGGTCGTCCGTGGCCGGGCTGAGCATTGCGCTGGTTCCTTGATGGGGTGAGACGTTCGACGGTGCGCTGGATCAGGAGTTTTCGACTCACGATGGCCGAAATTCGAGGCGACGGGCTCCGACCCGTCGCACTAGGATACCGGAGCCTTGGGATGCAGACGATGACCAGCGACGAACCACCAGACCGGCCGGATGACCGCCTCGCTGAGCCTGAGCTACTCGATTCGGTGACGGCCATGATGACGAGCGCCTGGACCGAGCCCGGATTCTGCGTTCCAAACGGCGACGTCTACCCCCACCAGTGGCTGTGGGATTCCTGCTTTCATTCGGTGATCTGGGCCACCATCGACGCCCCGAGGGCGAGGATCGAGGCGGCAAACGTCCTGGCCAACATCGGCCCGACCGGTTTTGTCGCCCACATGACCTACTGGACCGCCCCGGAGATCCACGCCGGGTTGTGGGGTCGAGTACACACCTCGTCGATCACCCAACCGCCGATGTGGGGTCTGGCGCTGAGCGAAATCGCTGCGGCCGGTGGGGCGATCGACGATGCGCTGCTGGACAAGGCAGCACTCGGCCTGATCCACCTTCTGGAGGACCGCCCCCGCAGTGCGGGCGGGCTGGTGCCGGTCTTCCACCCATGGGAGACCGGGTGTGACGACAGCGCTCGCTGGGACGACTGGTCGACCACGCCCTGCCAGGCACCCCCGTTCGACCGGGCCGGTTGGAAATCCGACAAGATCCGCTTGATCGGGACCCTGGTGTTCGACGGCGACGGCGCACCGATAGGGAACCACGACTTCGCCATCGGCTCGATCGGCTTCTCCTCGCTCGTGGCCTGGAACTGTGAGCTTCTGGCTCCATTGGTCGCCACGGCCTCCGCCCCCACGGTGGCGGCCCGAGCCGGTCGACTCCTGGCTGGACGGGATGAGCTGGCCGCTGCGGTGCGATCTCGGTGGGACGACCGGCAACACACCTGGTGGGACGAACCGCTGAGCGGTGGATTGCGCCGGTCGTGCGGAGTTCGGACGCTCGATTCGATGCTGGCGCTCCTGGTCGATCCTCGCCGGGAGATGTTCGACCAGCTCGTCGATGCCGCCGCGTTCGGCGCCCCGTTCGGGCCCCGCGGCGTTCACCGGGCCGAGGTCACGTACGAGCCGGATCAGTACTGGCGCGGTCCGGCCTGGCCCCAGCTCACCTATGTGCTGTGGCGGGCCACTCTGCGGGCCGAGCGCAGCGGGCTGATCGGCTCGTCGGTCGCTCGGACGCTGGCGTCGGGCCTGGTCGAGGGCGCCCGGCGTTCCGGACTGGCCGAGTACTGGAATCCCGAGACCGGGGAGGGCCGGGGAGCGGCACCCCAGACGTGGGCCGGCCTGGCCGTGTGCGTTTGAGCGGAAACTAGGGCCGCCAGCCCCGGCTCTCCAGGAGCCGGGCGATGTCGGCCTCCATCCGTTCGGTCGACAGGTGCTGTTCGACCAGCCTGCGGTTCCCGGCAAGCGCTTCCTCCGACGGGTCGGCCAGTTCGGCGGCCACGGCCCGGTGATCTTCGGGATCGAGCCAGCGAAAGCCGAGACCACGGAGCTCGTGGGCCACGGGGTAGTGCCCGACGGCGGCCGGACGATAGTGGATTGCGGCCTCGATCGGCGGATTGCCGAACCCCTCCCACGTCGATGGAAAGACCACCAGGTCCGAGGCCGCGTAGAGATCCGGCATGGTGACCTCGGCCCGATCCACCCGATGACGGATCACCCGGGCCGACGTTGCGGCCAGGAGCCGCTCGAGTTCGTCGCCGTAGTCCTCCTCCGCCCGGCCGGGTATCCAGTAGGTGGCGTCGAGCGCCTCGCACAACCGCAGCGCGGAAGGGATGTTCTTGCGGGCGATGGCCCGTACCGGGTGGACGATGAGCCGTTCGTCGCAGCCGACGTCGAGGAGCGCCCGGGTCCGGTCCCGTCTGCCGGTGGGCGGATCGACGTCGAAGCCGTTGTAGATCGTGGTGGCCGAAAGGCCCCGCTCGGCGAACTGGCGCTCGGTCAGATGGTTGATCGTGACGTGAGCCCAGGCCGGGTGATCCGGTGGCAACTGCGTCACGTGGGCGAACCGGGCCCGCTGCCAGGGCGGGTCGTGATGATGGAGGACGGCCGGGCGTCCAGCCAGTACGTCGACGACGACGGCGCTGGCGGCCAGGTTCATCGGGATCGACAGGAGGTTCTCGACGATCACGAGATCGCAGCCGCCGAGCACCCGATCGAGGTCGGCGGCCGATGGCGCTCGGACGGCGTCGATCGCCAGTCCGGGAAGCAGATGAT